>DAIDUA010000102.1 GCA_027456965.1 Alphaproteobacteria bacterium
TCGCCTTGTCCTGGCCGAACACCACGCGCTTGAGATCGTCCGGCAGCGTGCGCAGCGCCTCGGCGTCCGTCTTGGAAACCGACTTGGGAGGAATGCGCGCCATCTTGGCGATGACCTCTTCCACCTCCTTCACGCCGATCACCTTCTTGCGGCGCGATTCGGGCAGCAGCATCTGCGAGGCGCCCACTTCGTCGATCACGTCGATCGCCTTGTCGGGCAGCTTGCGGTCGTTGATGTATTTCGCCGCCAGTTCGACCGACGCCTTGATGGCGTCCGCCGTGTAGCGGACCTTGTGGTATTCCTCGAAATAGGGCTTGAGGCCCTTCAGGATCTTGATCGTGTCGGGCACGGTCGGTTCGGCCACGTCGATCTTCTGGAAGCGGCGCACCAGCGCCCGGTCCTTCGCGAAATACTGGCGGTATTACTTGTAGGTCGTGGACCCCATGCAGCGCAGCGTGCCTGACTGCAGCGCCGGCTTGAGCAGGTTGGAGGCGTCCATCGCGCCGCCCGAGGTGGCGCCCGCGCCGATCACCGTATGGATTTCGTCGATGAACAGGATCGCGCCGGTGACGCCTTCCATCTCCTTGATCACCGATTTGAGACGCTCTTCGAAGTCGCCGCGGTAGCGCGTACCGGCGATCAGCGCCCCCATGTCGAGGGCGAAGATCGTACAGTTCTGCAGCACTTCCGGAACGTCGTTCTTGACGATCTTGCGCGCCAGGCCTTCGGCGATCGCCGTCTTGCCGACGCCGGGGTCGCCGACGACCAGAGGATTGTTCTTCTGGCGGCGGCAGAGGATCTGGATCGTGCGCTCGACCTCCGCCTCGCGGCCGATCAGCGGGTCGATGCGGCCCTGCTTGGCCTTCTCGTTCAGATTGACGCAATAGCTTTCGAGCGCGCCGGTGCCCTGTTTGGTGGCCTTCTCGCTCTCTTCGTCCTCTTCGGCGCCGCGCACGGACTTCTGCTGGCTCATGCCGGGCCGCTTGGCGATGCCGTGGCTGATGTAGCTGACGGCGTCGAGCCGCGTCATGTTCTGCTCTTGCAGAAAATAGACGGCGTGGCTCTCGCGCTCGGTGAACAGCGCCACCAATACGTTGGCGCCCGTCACTTCGTCGCGGCCGGAGTTCTGCACGTGGAGGACGGCGCGCTGCACCACCCGCTGGAAGCCGGTGGTGGGCTTGGCGTCCTCGCCGTCCTCGATCACCAGAGTCAGCAGTTCCTCGTCGACGTATTTCTGCAAGGTCAGCCGCAGCGTGTCGGTATCGACGTTGCAGGCCTTCATCACCTGCGCCGCGTCCGGGTCGTCGGTCAGGGCGAGCAGCAGATGCTCAAGCGTCGCATACTCGTGATGCCGGTCGCTTGCCAGCTTGATTGCGCGGTGCAGCGCTTGCTCCAGGCTCCGCGACAGTGACGGCATCGCTATTCCTTTTCCATCGTGCACTGCAAAGGATGCTCATGGCGGCGGGCGAATTCAATGACCTGCGCCACTTTTGTTTCGGCGACCTCGAAGGTGAAAACGCCGCAAATACCCACTCCGTGCTGATGGACATGCAGCATGATCTGCACCGCCTCGTCGCGATTCTTGCCGAAGATTCGCTCCAGGATGTGAACGACGAACTCCATCGGCGTATAGTCGTCGTTCAGGAGAAGCACCTTGTAGAGGCTGGGCTTCTTGGTTTTCGGGCGCGTTTTCGTGACGACGCCGGTTCCGGGTCCGGTTGTTCCGTTCCCGTCCGTATTCTGCCCTCGCTGGTCGCGCTTGTCTGCCATCGCCGTATCCGACATGCACCATATTATAAGATGATGAAAGCAAACTTCCGCAACAGGTGTCTCTACGTACAGTTTATGGGGATGCGGCCGGCGCAAACGGAAAAGGGCCCGGGAACGTGTCCCGGGCCCTTTTTTTCGAATTCCGGCGGATTTGCCGTATCAGGCAGCGCGCGCGGTCTGTACGACTTCGACCCAGGCTTGAACACGGCCCTGAAGCGGCTCGAAGGCGTCTTTCGTCGTCGAGACGAAGAGTTCGGAAAGCTTCGTGACCTCGCTCACATAGGCTTCGAAAGCGGTCTTCGCGAAGCCGCTCTGAAGCTCGAAAGCCTCATGGACCGACTTGGCGCCGAGCAACGCCTTCGCAGCTGCAATCGACTCTTCGACCGACTGCTTGGAATAGGTGTAAAGCTCATTGTGCAGCGTTTCGGCGCCCTTGCCTGCGGCATTGGCCGACTTCACGTAAGCCTCGACCGTATCCTTGCCGTAGCCGACCATCTGATCGTAGTTCTTGACGGCCTTTTCAAAGCCGGCCTTCAGGGCTTCCGTGCCATTCTTCATCGCTGTCTCGATGTTCTCGGCCGCGTCAGTGACTTTGTCGCCGGCCGCTTTTGCTGATTTCGCCATTGGTCTTACCTCTCCATCATGGCGCACCGCCGTGGGGGTCAGCGTCAGCGCCTGTTGCAGTGCAACATAACTTATATGCAGCGCACCACTGCCAGAGTCAAGCTGATTTTGCTGCGACGCACCAAAGGCTCCCTTGCCAAGGCATTTAACCCCGCGTAAATGCCGACAAGTTAAAGTCAATTTCTTATTCGGGCTTGCGCCACCGGCCATGATTTGGTCTCATTGTTGCGGGGGCGGAAATCAGCAACCCGGGAGTTTGGGGCTGTGGATGTTTAACCAATCGCGTCACCGAGTCGGTCGGACCGCGAAATTGGGTGTGTTGGCGATTCTAGCGCTAATTGTGGCGCTGGCAGCCGTAACCTCGACTTCGGCCGAGGCCCGGCGCTACCACCATCGTCGCTATGTTCCCGTACACCGCTACGTTCCTATGCCTGCCGGCCTGACCGACCCCGCCAAGGATGCGGCACTGATCGTGGACGGGGAGACCGGGAAGGTCCTGTATGCCCGCAATGCAGACGCCGAGCGCCACCCCGCCTCACTGACCAAGCTGATGACGCTCTATCTGCTCTTCGACGCCCTCAAGAAAGGGCAGTTGACGATGGCGACGCCGCTTAAGTTTTCGGTGCACGCGGCGCGCCAGGCTCCCACGAATCTGCGCGTCGCCCCCGGCCAGACGATTCCCGTCGAGACCGCCATCAAGGCCATCGTGGTCCATTCTGCAAACGACGTGGCCGTGGCGATCGCCGAGGCCCTCGGCGGGACCGAGGCGCATTTCGCCGAAATGATGAACGCCAAGGCGCGTGCTCTCGGCATGCGCGACACATTCTATCACAACGCGTCCGGCCTACCCGACCGCCTGCAAATCACCACCGCCAGGGATTTGGCCGTTCTGGCGCGGCACCTGGCTTACGACTTCCCGCAGTATTTTCATTTCTTTGCGACGAAAGATTTCGTCTATCACGGCGCTCATTACTTCGGTTACGACAACGTGTTGAAAACCTATCCCGGCGCCGACGGCATGAAGACGGGCTACACCGCGGCCTCGGGCTTCAACCTGGTCACGTCGGTCATGCGCAACGGATCGCAGATCATCGGCGTCGTTATGGGCGGCCGCACCGCGCAGCGCCGCGACATGGAGATGGTGCGCCTGCTCAACGACACCTTCGACAGGATCGCTCAGAATCCGACCTTGGTCGCTCGTGGACCGGTCCCGTGGCAGACGGTGGCGGCGAATACGCCCACAACGCTGCCTCCGGACGTTCTGCCGGCGACGAATTCCGTGGTCGCGCAGGCCGATGCAAGAGGATCCTACAGCGGCGCGGACGACGAGGAATCGGCCGAAATGCGCCCGGACGCCGCCTATCCGGCGGAGAATGTGATCACGCCGGAACCGAGACCGCAGCCGGCGGTCGTGGCGTCCTATCGGCCGAATGAGCCGGTGCGCACGTTGCCCAAGCCGGTATTGCGCCCCGACATCGGCGAGGGCGACAGCGGTACGATGATGGCGTCGCTTGGCATGCACGACTGGACCATCCAGATCGGCGCCTATACGGATATCGGTCAGGCGCGGGCACAGCTCGCGGCGTATGCCGAGAAGTCCATGGACGTGCTCGGTCAGGCGCAGCGTATCGTGGTGCCGTTCCAGTCGATCGACGGACACCTTCTCTACCGTGCGCGCTTCGGCCCCTTCCTGGAACGCGAGGCGCGTCAGGTCTGCGCCAGGCTGACCGAACGCGGCCAGACCTGCTTCGCGGCCATTGCGACGCGCTGACTTAGCTGGAACTGAGCAGCGCCGCGTTGCCGCCTGACGCCGTCGTGTTCACCGTGAAGGTGCGTTCCGCCGCGAACCGGTTGAGGTAATGCGGCCCGCCCGCCTTCGGTCCGGTGCCCGACAGTCCCTCGCCGCCGAACGGCTGCACGCCGACCACCGCGCCTATCTGGTTGCGGTTGACGTAGACATTGCCGACATGCACGCGGGCGCGCACGAAAGCAGCCGTCTCTTCGATGCGGCTATGCACGCCGAGCGTCAGGCCGTAGCCGGTGGCGTTGACCGCCTCGCAGACCTTGTCGAGCTTGTCGGCCGCGTAGCGCACCACATGCAGCACCGGACCGAAGACTTCACGCTGCAGCTGGGCGATCGATCCGATCTCGAAGACATGCGGCGGAAAGAAGACGCCGCCGTCGTGCTCCGGCCCGAGCGCCAGCTTGCGCAGCAGCTTCGCCTCGCGTGTCATCCGCGCGGCGTGCACATCGAGCATCTCGCGCGCGGCCTCGTCGATCACCGGGCCGATATCGGTCGCCAGGTCCATCGGATCGCCGATCGTCAATTGATCCATGGCGCCCAGGATCATGTCGAGCATCTTGTCGGCGACATCATCCTGCACGAACAACACGCGCAACGCAGAGCAGCGCTGGCCGGCGCTGTCGAAGGCCGATGAGAGCGCGTCGCGCGCTACCTGTTCCGGCAGCGCCGTCGAATCCACGATCATCGCGTTCTGGCCGCCGGTTTCGGCGATCAGCGCCGCGATGGGCCCGCTGCGGGCCGCCAGGGCGCGATTGATTGCGACGGCGGCTTCCGTTGAACCGGTGAAGGCCACGCCCGACAGCCTGGCGTCGGCGCACAGCGCCCCGCCCAGCTTTGGCCCGTCGCCCGGCAGGAAATGCAGCACGTCCGCCGGCACGCCGGCCTCGTAGAGCAGCGCAATGGCCGCGGCGGCGATGAGCGGCGTCTGTTCGGCGGGCTTGCCCAGCGCCGCGTTCCCGGCCGCCAACGCGCCGGCCAGCTGTCCGGTGAAGATCGAAAGCGGGAAGTTCCACGGGCTGATGCAGGCAAACACGCCCCGCCCGTGCAGCGATAATTCGTTGGATTCGCCGGTGGGACCGGCAAGCTCCACCGGTGTGGAAAACCGCCGGCGCGCTTCCGCCGCGTAATAGCGCAGGAAGTCGACCGCCTCGCGCACTTCGCCGAGCGCATTCGGCAATGTCTTGCCAGCCTCGCGGACGGCGAGCGCCATCAGCCGTGCGCGGTTTTCCTCGAACAGGTCGGCTGCACGTTCCAATATCGCACCGCGCGCCGCCCCGCCGATCGCGTCCCAATCCCGTTGCGCGCGATGGGCCTGCCCCAGCGCCGCGAGCGCGTCTGCCGCCGCCGCTTCCGTCGCATACCCGACCAGACGTTTACGGTTTGCCGGATCGAGCAGTGAGACGGGCTTTCCTTCGCGCTTCGCGCCGGCCACGACCGGCATGGCGACCGCCGGCTCGCGCAAGGCGTCATGGATGGCGGCGATGACGGGCGCGCTGACCCGTGGCTCGCTCCACAGGAAGCCGGACGAATTCCTTCTGTCCGGGAACAGTTGCGGCGGCAGCGGGATATTGGGGTTGCGGCGTGGCGTCTCCTTGGCCAGTTGTGCAATCGGATCGGCGACGAGCATTTCGAGCGGCGCCTCGTCGTCCGCCATCCGGTTGACGAAGGACGTGTTGGCGCAGTTCTCCAGCAGGCGCCGCACGAGATAGGCAAGAAGGTCCTCATGGCTGCCCACCGGCGCATAGATGCGCGTGCCGGCGCCGACCGACGACGGCTTTTTCACCTCGTGATAAAGCTCGTATAGCGACTCGCCCATGCCGTGCAGGCGCTGATATTCGAAATCCCCCTTGCCGCCGGACAGGACCTCCACGGCCGACAGGGTGTGTGCGTTGTGCGTAGCGAATTGCGGGAAGATCGCGTCACGGGCTGCCAGAATGGTGCGCGCGCAGGCGATGTACGACGTATCCGTCGCCGCCTTGCGCGTGAACACCGGATAGTCGGAAAGGCCCGCTTCCTGCGCACGTTTGACTTCGGTGTCCCAATACGCGCCTTTCACCAGACGCAGCGGTATGCGGCGGTTGGTGCGGCGCGCCAGGTCGATCAGCCATTGCAGGGTCGGCAGCGCGCGCTTCTGATACGCTTGGACGACGATTCCAAGTCCGTTCCAACCCGCAAAGTCCTCGGTGGCGACGAGCGCCTCGTACAGATCGAGCATGATCTCCAACCGGTCCGCTTCCTCGGCATCTATCGTGACACCGACCTGCGCGTCCCGGGCCTGACGCACGAGTGCGACGAGGGACGGCAATAGCTCGGCCATCACCCGTTCGCGCTTGACCCATTCGTAGCGCGGATGAAGCGCCGACAATTTCACGGAGATGCTGGGCCGCTCGAAGACGGGCGTGTCGTCCAGCGGATAGGCCGCCGCCACCGCCGCGATGCCGCTCCTGTAGGCGGCCAGATGGCGTTCGGCATCCTGCGCCGTGTACGCGGCCTCCCCCAGCATGTCGAAGGAAATGCGATAGCCTTTGTCGCGATAGCCCCGCGACGCCTTCAGCGCCTCGCCGATGGTCTGTCCGAGCACGAACTGGCCGCCCAACACCCGCATCGCGGCCGTGATGGCCTGGCGGATCACCGGTTCTCCGGACCGCGCGATCAGTTTCTTGACGATGCCGTCCAGGTCCCAGCGGGCCGTCTGGTCCATGCGGACGATGCGGCCGGTCAGCATCAGTGCCCAGGTGGACGCATTCACGAACAGCGAGTCGGATTTCTGGTTGTGGCTGTCCCAGTTACCCGGCGCGATCTTGTCGCGGATCAGCCGGTCGGCCGTTTCGGCGTCCGGCACGCGCAGCAAGGCCTCGGCCAGGCACATCAGCGCCACGCCCTCTTCCGTCGACAGTGCGTATTCCTGCGTGAAGGCGTCGACGCCGCCGCGCTTGTTGCCTTCGGCGCGGATGCGACTCGCCAGTTCGTGGGCCAGGGCGTGCGTCGCCGCACTCTCCGCAGGCGTGAATTTCGCCAGAGCGATCCGCTCGGCTGAGACGGTGTTCTCGTCGGCAAGATAGGCGTCGGCGACGGCTTGGCGCAGTTTGGTTGGCATCTGGGAAATTTCTTTGGGTGGCGAGTCCATTGTAGCGCGTCCTCGGCCGCGCGCGCTATTATTCGCGGATCATGGCTGTCCCGCCCATCGTCGCATCCATCGCCGCGTTACGTGCCCGGCTCGCCGCCGAACGGCGGAACGGCGCGCGGATAGGCTTTGTCCCCACGATGGGCGCCCTGCATGACGGCCATTTGTCGCTGGTGCGCGAGACACAAAACCGTGCGGACAAGGTCGTCGTCAGCATTTTCGTAAACCCGACGCAGTTCGCCCCGCACGAAGATTTCGACCGCTATCCGCGGACGCTCGAAGCCGATGCCGAAAAGCTTGCCGCGGCGGGCGGTACGGACCTGATCTTCGCGCCTTCGGTCGCCGAAATGTACCCACAGGGTTTCGCAACGAAGATCGATGTCGGCGGACCGAGCCACGGACTGGAGACCGACTTCCGGCCGCATTTCTTTTCGGGTGTCGCGACCGTCGTGGCCAAGCTTCTGCTGGCGGTCATGCCGGAGGTCGCGACCTTCGGCGAGAAGGACTACCAGCAGCTGCTTGTGGTGCGTCGGATGGCCGCCGACCTGGGTTTGGCAACGGAGATTTTCGGCGCGCCGATCGTCCGGGAAACGGACGGTTTGGCGATGTCCTCCCGCAATGCCTATCTGCAGCCGGATGACCGCCGTGTCGCCGGGCAGCTGAACGTCGTGCTGAAGCGCGTCATCGCGGCCCTTCACAACGGCGAGCCGATCCTGGCGGCAGAGGCGGAAGGCAAGCGTGCGCTGTTGGAGGCCGGATTCGCGTCCGTCGACTATGTTGCCGTGCGCCACGCCACGACCTTGGCGCCGCTGGACTCCCTGCACCATCCCGCGCGCGTGCTGGCCGCCGCGAAGGTCGGCAACACGCGCCTGATCGACAACATGGCCGTCTAAAGCAGCCCGAGTTCCGCCAGTTCGATCTTCAGCTTCTCCGGCAGGTTCACGCCCTTAAGGTCGCGGGCGTCGGGCGGCGCATCCTTCGGGTTCAGATAGCGCCAGCCCTGGAATGGGCGATGCGAGCGGCGCGCCACCGCCACCAGCTTTGGATCGTAGACCAGGCCGCAATGCGGCACACCGTTCTTGGTCACCGGCTTGATCGCCAGCAAACGCTGGCGCACCGCGACCTGCCCCTTGATCACCCAGTAGAGCGATCCGCCATCGAGCAGTTCGTCGATGCGCTTTGGCATCATGCGCGTCACATGCATGAGAACCGGGGGGCGCCTCTTCTTTTTCAGTTCCTTCAAGCGTCCCTTCTGCCAGTCCGCCAACTCTTCGATGCTGTCGACGCCAACGCAGAGTTTGATCAGATGGATGGTCACGGCGCCTCCTCCGCGAAACGCACGAGAACGCTGCCTTCGGTGATCTGGTCGCCCAGAGCGGCCTCGACCGCCGCGATGACCGTATCGCGCGGCGCCGCCCGTGTGTGTTCCCATTTTCATTGCCTCGAGGACGACAAGCGGATCGCCGCGGCGCACGCTCTGGCCCGCCTGGACATGGACATGGATGATCTTGCCCGGCATTGGCGCCAGGATGCGCTCCGCCCCTTCGCCCTCCGCTTCCCCGTCATGCAAGGGATCGTGGACCCGCAGGACGAAGGTCTCGCCGTTCGCCATCGCCGCCAGGTCGCCGTTGGCGAGCCGAAGAACATGGGTGGCGAATGTCTGCGACGGCGCGGGTATGGCGGCCGCCCTGTGCTTGCCGTCGACGACGAAATCCATGATCTGCCGCGCGGCTCCGGCAAGACGGAAGGAATCCCCCTTGCTCCACGGGTCGCCGCCGTCGTCCGCCGAATGTTCGCCGATGACATATTGCGCGGCCGCGGCCAGAACACCGTCCGGCGGCGCCTGCGCTGCCAGCTCCTCCAGATGGCGTGCGATGAAGCCGGTATCGATATCGCCCGCGACGAAATCCGGATGGCGCAAGATGCGGATGAGGAACGCGTTGTTGGTCCGCAGGCCCGCGATCTCGACCCTGGTCAGGGCGTCGGCGAGCTTCGCCGCCGCGCCTGCGCGCGTCGTGTCGTATGCAATGACCTTGGCGATCATCGGGTCATAGAATGCGGTAACGGCATCGCCCTCGCGCACCCCGGCGTCGACGCGCACGCCGCCGGGCAGCACCAGCCGTTCCAGCACACCGGTGGACGGCAGGAACCCGCTCGCGGGATCTTCGGCATAGAGCCGCACTTCGACCGCATGTCCGTGCGGGCGGATATCGCTCTGGCGCATGGGGAGGGCCTCGCCGGCCGCCACGCGCAATTGCCACTCGACC
>DAIDUA010000103.1 GCA_027456965.1 Alphaproteobacteria bacterium
TTCAAGGTCCAATCTGCCAGTGTGCGCAGCTGCATCGGCGTTTGTTTTGCCGACGTGATGCCGATGGTGAGCACGATGCCCGCGGAGGACGACAGCGGCAGGAGCACCGGCGTGCCCGCTCCCGCCGGCAACTCCGCGGCCGTGCGTGTCAAGCGTTCCGTAACACTTTGGCGCAAGCGCGCCAGATCGCTGCCCTCGTGAAAGGTCAGCGTGATCATCGAGAGACCTTGGATGGACTTCGAGCGCATGGTCGCCAAGCCACGCGCTCCCGCCAGCGCGTTCTCTAGGCGTTGCGTGACCAAGGTCTCGACTTGTTCGGGCGCCAGACCAGGCGCCTCCGTCTCGACAACGGCCTGAGGAGGCGCAAATTCCGGAAACACGTCGAGGCGGGCCTGCCCGATGGCGATGACGCCGTAGGCCACAATCACGATCGCAAGCGCGATCACCACGCCGCAAAAGCGAACCGCGAACCCGACAACCGCGTTCAACATACGCCAAGCGACGGCTTGGCGACGACGCGTTCAACGGATGGAATTGGCGAGAGTGAATTGACCATTGCGTCGCAATGCGTCGCGGCCGCGGTGATGATTAGCGGGTCATTCATCGTCTTCGTCGCCACTCTTTGAGTCCACACTAACCGGCGGTTTCAATTCCTGCGTCAGGAGCAGTTCTCCGCCTTGTACGACGACACGTTCGCCAGCATGAAATCCCTTCTCTTGAAACCATCCCCTCGGATCACGCGCGGTCATGGCGAGCACGTGGCGTTCAAACACGCCGGTCCCGGATTCGATGTAGACCCAAGGCTCGCCCGCGTACCAAAGCACCGCGGCGTCGGGTACGATGATGCCGGCGGAGCTGTTTGTCCCAATCGGAACCAGCGCCGTATAGCGCTGGCCACTGCGCAGCCTGCCGCCAGGCGCTCGATAGAAATACGTGAGACCTTGAACAACCGTATCGGCTTGGGGCGATGGCCCCAGCAGAATGGCCGGCAAATCCGCACCATTTGGCAGGCGCAGATGGATCTTATTTGCCGGCGAGCCGACCGTGCCAAGGGGCAGGGCGACGGCCAGCAACGCCCTTCGACCGTCCGCATAGCCGGCAAGCGCGTGCGGGCCGCCTTCCGCCAAGGTCGCGAGAGCGGCGCCCCAGTTTGCTCGGGCGCTGGCTCTGGCGCTCCCGTCATTGGCAATCGCTGTGGACTGTTGTGCTTTTGCGGCGGCGGCGGCCGCGACGGCGACCTCCTCATCGCGTTGCGAGACCAGCTTGTCGTTCTGGTAAAGCGCCTCCAGGCGTTTGGCCTCTGCCACAGCAGCCAGAGCCTGCTCCTTGGCCGAGTCGGCGGCCGCTTTGGACGCCACAAGTTGCGCCGAGGCCGCCAACAACGGCTGCGGATCAAGAATACTCGCGATGCCTTCCACTTGCGGGGTGTATTGCGTGGACGCGAGCGACGTGACGACAATACCGCTGGCCGCGACACTCGACGGCGCCAGCTTGACGACGCCGTCGAACGCTATAGCCGGTGCACAGAGCCCAATTACGCCAGCAAAGACAGCGAAAACCGTCAGCCAGAATTTGCCCTTCGAAAGTCGGTCATCCGAGGCGGTCAGAGTTTTTACCATGGAAAAGGTCACGAAGATGGCCACGGCCCAACGCCG
>DAIDUA010000104.1 GCA_027456965.1 Alphaproteobacteria bacterium
ATCCAGGACGGCGCGCATCTGGCGGCGGCCTACGACGTGGTGGTGGTGGCGCTCAATCACCGCCTCGGCCTGTTCGGCTTTCTCTATCTCGGCGAGTTGGGCGGCGAGGAATACGCCACCTCCGGCAACCAGGGCATGCTGGACATCGTCGACGCGCTCAAATGGGTGAAGCAGAACATCGCCACCTTCGGCGGCGATCCCGACAACGTGTTTGCATTCGGCGAATCCGGCGGCGGCTTCAAGACCGGCGCGGTGATGGCCATGCCCGCCGCGCACGGGCTGTTCCACAAAGCCGGCATGCAAAGCGGCGCTATGCTGCGCGGCCTGCCCAAAGATGTCGCCACCGAGACCGCGCGGCGTGTGCTGGCGGGGCTCGGCATCGCGCCGCACGACCTGCACAAACTCGACGAGGTGTCGGCGGAAAAACTGGTTGCCATGCAGCTCGATGGCGACAATGGCAAAGGTCCATTGTCGGTGCCGACCAAGGACTGGTCAGCCGGCCATCCCAATCCGCCGGCAGGCATCGCGGCGATCCGCGCCAAGCGTCCGGGCGGCTGGGGGCCGGTGGTGGACGGCACCTATCTGCCGCACAACCCGTTCGATCCGGTCGCGCCGGCGATCTCGGCGCATGTGCCGCTTCTGATCGGCAACATGCGCGAGGAGGCCATCTTCGTAGAGCGCAATAACCCGGCGTTCTTCCATATGGACGAGGCCACCGTGACCACGCTGGCACGCCAGCGGCTGGGCGATGCGGCGGACCGCATCCTCGCGGTCTACCGCCAGGCCATGCCAAAGGCGACGCCGGTAGAACGCGCCATCGCCATCGAGACGGCGCTGTTCATGGGCAACAACACCTTCATTCTGGCCGACCGTAAAGCCGCGCAGCCCGCGCCGGTCTATCGCTACATCGACGGTTACCAGTCGAACTTCCCGATCAAGGGCACGGACTGGACCTACGGCTCCGGTCACGCCAGCGACATCTCGGTGGCGTTCCTCAATACCGATATCTACGACCTGCAGGGCAACGGACCCGGCCTGGCCGCGGCTGCGAAGGCGATGAGCAGCTACTTCGCCAGCTTCGCACGCAGCGGCGTTCCGACCGCCGAGGGGCAGCCCGCCTGGCCGCGCTACGACGCCGAGAAGCGCGCGGTGATGCTGCTCAACAGCACGTGCCATGTGGCGGACAATCCGAATGGCGCAGAGTACAAGCTCTGGGAGTCGCTCGGCTGGGGGTGAGAGCCGCTCAGCCCGCATGCCGCGGGCGAAGCCATTCGTCCTACTTCGCCCACTGCGCCAGCCAGTCGGCGATGGCCTGGGGCGTCATGTGACGAGCGTCCTCCAGCGCGGACATGTCGTCCTTGTTGACGAATGTGCCGTCCGGCTCGGCGACGATGATCGCCGGCACGCCGCCGCTCTTCAGCCGGTCGACGGCGCCGAAGCGCGAGAGAATCTGCAGATTGCGGTCGAAGCGGCCGACATCGACCTTCACGGCCTCGAAATGCGCCGCCATGAAACGCTTCATCTCGGGAAGCTGCATCAGATTGGCGAGCACGATGCAGTCGCCGCACCAGTTGCCGCCGAAATCGATCAGCACGCGCTTGCCGCTCGTCCTGGCGCGGGCGAAGGCGGCGGCGACGGCCGCATCGGCATTCGCGCCGGTGTCGTAAGGCGCCTTCTCGACGATCGGAAGATCGGCCAGCGTGGCGATGCCGATCCGGGGCGCCGGGGCCGCGAAGGCCGACGCCGCAAGAAACGGCAACGCCGCGAGCGCCAGAAGCAATGTCCTTGTCGTCATCGATCCCACCCGTGCGGCCATCCCGGCCGGTTTCCGAAAGGATGTATTGCGCCTATCCTAGCGGCCGGCGCTTCGCGCACGCAAACGGTACGCGAAG
>DAIDUA010000105.1 GCA_027456965.1 Alphaproteobacteria bacterium
GTTCGCGGGCTTTGCGGGCGCGGAACGAAAAGTCGGTTGACGACGCTTTTGGCCCCGCCTAGCCCGATGGCATCATTCCCGGCATCATGTTCATGTTCAGATGGTACATGATCCACAGGGAGCCGCTGACCAGTATCCCGACAATGACGACCGTGAACACAAAGGCCGCATTGTTCCAGGTCTGGCTGGGCGAGTTGCTCATATGCAGAAAATAGACGAGATGCACGACCATCTGGACCAGCGCCAGTGCGACAATTGACGGCACGACGTCGGTCACCGGAAGCGCCCGGGTCATGACCAGCACGAAAGGCACGGCCGTCAGCACGACGGACAGGCCAAACCCCATCAGATAGGACTGGACGCTGCTGTGGCCCGCGATGTGGCCATCGGCATGTCCATGACTGGAATAGGTGCCCGCGACGTGCCGGGCGACGGCTTCGGGATTGGAGGATTCGACGCTCATCAGGCGACTCCCATGAGATAAACGATGCTGAAAACGCCGATCCAGATGATGTCCAGGAAGTGCCAGAACAGGCTGAGGCACATCAGGCGCGTCCGGTTGGCTTCGCTCAGCCCCCGCCGCCACACATGGACGAACATGACGCCCATCCAGATCAGGCCGGCCGTGACGTGCAGCCCATGCGTGGCGACCAGGGTGAAGAACGCCGACAGAAAGGCCGAACGGTCAGGCCCGGCGCCGCGTGCGATCAGGTCGCCGAATTCGTGTATCTCCATGCCCACGAAACCGAGGCCCAGAAGAAAAGTCACGGCCATCCAGCCGAACACCTGGCGGCGGTTTCCGGCCTCCATCCCGATCATGGCCAAGCCATAGGTCAGGCTCGACACCAGGAGCAGCCCGGTTTCCACGGCGACATAAGGCAGGTCGAACAGGTCGTGGGCGTCGGGTCCGCCGGCGACGTTGTTCCTGAGGACGGCAAAGCCCGCGAAGAGCGACGCGAACAGAATGCAGTCGCTCATCAGGTAGATCCAGAAGCCGAGCGGCGTCTTGGAGTCTGCGCCGTGCGCGGCGTCGTGCACGAAGACGTCGCCTTCCGCACTTTCGTAAAGTAGCCGTGATGTGAGCGGAGGTATCTGGATGTTCATGTCAATTCTCCGGGCTTAGCTGCTGGAAATACTGAGCCTCGATGCGCGCGACCTCTCGGGAGGAGACGTAGTAGTCGCGGTTCTCATCGAAGGTGTGGGAGATGGCGAGCGCCAGCATGGCGGCGAAGCCCAATCCGGCCAGCCACCAGATGTGCCAGACGAGCGCGAAGCCAAGGACGATGCTCAAGCCGCCGAGGATGACGCCGGTGCCGGTGTTCCGAGGCATGTGGATGCGGCTGTATCCGGCATGGAGCGCGCTGGCCTCGCCCGACTGCTTCATGTCCCAAAAGGCGTCGACGCCGCGCACGTGCGGAATACGCGCGAAATTGTAGAACGGCGGCGGCGACGATACCGCCCATTCGAGCGTGCGCCCGTTCCAGGGATCGCCGGTGAGATCGCGCAGCTTCTCGCGGTTGACGACGCTCACCACGATCTGCGCGATCTGCGCAAAGATGCCGAACAGGATCAGCACCGCACCGAACATCGCCACGACCAGATAGACGTGCCAGACCGGATTGTTGAGATGGTCGAGGCGCCGCGTCATGCCCATCAGGCCCAGCGCGTAGAGCGGCATGAAGGCGACGTAGAAGCCGACCAGCCAGAACCAGAACGAGATCTTGCCAAGCCGCGGATCCAGCCTGAAGCCGAAGGCCTTGGGGAACCAGTAATTGAAGCCGGCCATGCAGCCGAACACCACGCCGCCGATGATGGCGTTGTGGAAATGCGCGATCAGGAACAGCGAATTGTGCAGCACGAAATCCGCCGGCGGCACCGCCATCAGCACGCCCGTCATGCCGCCGATCACGAAGGTGATGATGAAGCCGAGGGTCCACAGCACCGGCACCTCGATGCGGACGCGGCCGCGGTACATGGTGAACAGCCAGTTGAAGATC
Source organism: Alphaproteobacteria bacterium (assembly GCA_027456965.1). Classification (GTDB taxonomy): domain Bacteria; phylum Pseudomonadota; class Alphaproteobacteria; order Micropepsales; family Micropepsaceae; genus Rhizomicrobium. The sequence continues at coordinate 1,998 of DAIDUA010000105.1, forward strand.
TTCACGCCCGTCGGAATCGAGATGATCATCGTCATGATGCCGAAGAAGGCATTCACGTCGGCGCCCGAACCCATTGTGAAAAAGTGGTGCAGCCACACGACGAACGACAGCACGGTGATGGCGACCGTGGCGTAGACCATCGAGGTGTAGCCAAACAGCCGCTTCGACGAGAAGGTGGCGATGACCTCGGAGTAGATGCCGAAGCACGGCAGGATAAGGATGTAGACTTCCGGATGCCCCCACGCCCAGATGAGGTTGACATACATCATCGGGTTGCCGCAGGCGGCATTGGTGAAGAAGTGCGTGCCGACGTAGCGGTCCAGGCTCAGCATGGCGAACGTCACCGTCAGGATCGGAAACGCCGCCACGATCAGCATGTTCGCGCACAGGGTGGTCCAGGTGAACACGGGCATGCGCATCATCGTCATGCCGGGCGCGCGCATCGTCAGAATGGTCGTGATCAGGTTGACGCCCGACAGCAGCGTGCCGATGCCGGCGATCTGCAGGCTCCAGAGATAATAGTCCACGCCCACGCCCGCCGAATAAGTCGGTTCGGACAGCGGCGGATAGGCGAGCCAGCCTGTATGGGCGAACTCGCCGACGCCGAGGGAGATGTTGACCAGCGCCGCGCCCGCCACGGTCAGCCAGAAGCTCACCGAATTCAGATAGGGAAAGGCCACGTCGCGCGCGCCGATCTGCAGCGGCATGACGATGTTCATCAGGCCCACCACAAACGGCATCGCCATGAAGAAAATCATGATGACCCCGTGGGCGGTGAATATCTGGTCGAAATGCTGCGGCGGCAGGTACCCTGCCCCGCCCGTCGATGCCAGCGCCTGCTGCGTGCGCATCATCAGCGCGTCGGCGAAGCCCCGCAGCAGCATCACCAGCGCCAGGATGATGTACATCACGCCGATCCGCTTGTGGTCGACCGAGGTCAGCCACTCGTCCCACAGCCATCTCCAGCGGCCGAAATAGGTGATCAGGCCAAGCACGGTGACGCCGGCCAGCACCATGCCGCCGACCGCGGTCATGATGATCGGCTCGTGATAGGGAATGGCGTCCAGTGTCAGCTTGCCGAACAGGGGACTTACCGGAACAGGAGACATGGCAGCTAACTCTTGTGCTTGGAGGTGGACGCCGGCATGCGCATCGCCATGTCCGGCGTCATCGGTTTCGTCGTCGCGAGATGGGGCGCGTCGTCCGTGCACGGCGTCGTGTCGACGCACCGGTTGAGGATCTTGTCGTAAAGCATGGGGTCGACCGCGCCGTAATAGGTGGCGGCGCGCGCCACGCCGTGCATGCTCAGCGTTTTGTAGGACGCCAAATCGAGTCTGGCCTTGGCCGTTCCCGCGCGGGCGATCCAGGCTTTGAATCCGGAAGGCCCCAGCGCCAGCGCCTTGAACTTCATGTCGGCGAAGCCCTTGCCGCTGTAATTGGCGGAGATGCCCTGATAGACGCCGGGACGATCGGCACGCAGGTTCAGCTGCGTTTCCATCCCGGTCATCGTGTAGATCTGGCTGCCCAGCCGCGGGATGAAAAAGGAGTTCATCACCGTCGCGGAGGTCAGGCGGAAATGCACCGGCCGGCCGATCGGCATCGCCAGTTCGTTGACGCTCGCCACGTGGTATTGGGGATAGATGAACAGCCACTTCCAATCGAGCGAGACGACCTCGACTTCAAGTGGTTTTCCCGCGTAGGGAATCCGCGCCCAGGGATCGAGCTTGTGCGAGGACGCCCAGGTCACATCGCCGAGAGCCAGAACGATCAGACAGGGGATCGCCCAGCCGATCGCCTCGATCCAGTTCGAGTGGTGCCAGTCCGGCGCGTAGGTGGCGTTTTCGTTCGACGCGCGGTACCGCCAGGCAAAGGCGATGGTCATCACGATCACCGGAATGACCACGATGAGCATCAGCCCGGTGGCCAGCAGGATGATCGACTTCTCCTCGGCGCCGATCGGCCCCGCGGGATTCATCAGGGCCATCTGACAGCCGCCGAGCAGGGGAGCCGCCGCCAATACGGCGCTGGCCCGAACCAGCCACCGGCTTGTGCGCCGCAGCAGGCCGCCGAACGGCTCGGGATCCATGAAGGGATCGTGGCAAAGTATATTTTTTGGCGATGTCGAACTTTTTACGGAAAAAAACACGAAAAGACACTCTTCAGCCAGTGTTAAACCCTGGCCCTGAACCTCAAGCGAAATCCCTGTAACGTATTTATTGCCTCTACTTCATTGCCGCGATCACCAGTCAACGCGATGATACGACATCAAAAGCGGGCGAGTATTTCGAAGACTTCGTACTGCCGCGGAGAACTGTTCCGAATACCGGATGATTCTCGCTCACAGTGGCCGGCCGCGAAACCCCTTTCCTTTCAAGCTTCTAAGGATCAATAGCAAGACCACCTTCGCAAGCGCACATAATGTCGCACCGCAGCGTAATTGGCAACGCTAAATGCGCTATTTTTTGACATGCCTATCCGTTAGGCAACAGCGCGATGATTTGCATCGGAGCCGCCGTCAACGTGCGCAAAAAGGCGGCGCCTCGCCGCTCAATGCGTCAGAGGAAGGTAGTGCTTCAGCTTGCCCGCCGCAGTGCGTTCGAGAAGGGCAATCTTCTCGAACGTAATTTCCGGTCTCTGTAAGCCGTAGCTCAGAAGGGCTTGCCGCATTTTTGAAGACAGCCGGGCGGCATCGACTTCGCCCTTGCTGCGATAGACAAGGTGCGCGCCGCGAGGCGTTTGACGGATCTGGTATTCCAAAATACGGGGCTGCTCCAACACCGCGAGTTCCAGCGTGGCGGGGTGCACCGCAATCGCCCCGTAGTGAAACATCTCGAGACTGCGGCCATGGACCTGGCGGACTTTTTGGTACGACGAGCCGCAGGCGCAGGGCTGGTCGTCCAATTCGAAAATATCATCGATAAAATAGCGTATGATCGGAAGCGCCTTGTTGAAGAGATTGGTGAGGTAAATCCCGGACGACCGCTGCCCCGGCGCGACGGGCGCGCCGGCACGATCCACCGGCTCTATGATGACGAGGTCCTCGCAGACGTGAAACCCGTCCCCGCGGGGACACGGAAAAGTTCCGCCGCCTTCGCTTGTTGACCAACAGGTCAGAATGTCGGCCCGCGGCCAGGTTTCGCGGGCGAGCTGACGACTGGCATCGGGAAGGTGTTCGGCGCCGAAGTAGACGATGCGCGGCTCGATCTCAAGTTCTCGGGCGTTGGTCGCGGCGACAAGCGATGGAATGAGACTGGGATAACAGCCGAGAAAGTGAGGCTGTATCGCGTTCAGTTCCGGGATGAGTTCCTCGGCGGATCTCCACGCGGACAGCCTGTGTGTCGGGTTGAGCGGATTGGAAAATATCCGGCTCATGACATAAGAACCGTGTGCGGATTTTTCGGCGGCGATCGACGCAATCCGAACCTGTTGCGGAACCTCGACCCCGCGCTTGGCGAGCGGAGCAAGAGAACGTATGAAGCCCCTGGCCATCCCCGCCCAGGCCGTGGCCAATCCCGACCAGTCGTAGACAAAAAGCCCGGGCCGCCCTCCTGTTCCTCCTGAAGCGAGCAGCACGTTGTCGCCCCAGATGTAAAACTGGTCCGTCATGTTCCGCAGGGCTTGTTCGGCTTCGCGGCGGCTTGCACCGGGAACGGTCACGATCTCGTCCCAGTTCTCCATCAGGTCGCTCTTGTTCATCGTCGGCAGGTGAACGATGTCGGCTGGGGTCGCCGCAGAGGGATTGATGTGAGCGACGCGTCGAGCGTGCCAAGGCGAGCGCGCCTGGACGTGGCGCAGGAGTTCTCGAAAGGCGCGCGTTCGGTGGGCTTCAATTTGCGCCCGCGACCATGACAACCGCCCGATGAACTCCGGTGTCAGGCTGATGAGAAACGCGTAGTGTGCCGCGCGCTGTTGTTCGATATTCGTCTCAGCCAACGTCCAGTCCCCCCTCTTCTCCACAACCCGCCTTGGACGGCCGTGCTTGCCTGCAATGTATCGAGAACGTCCTCCGCGGCGCCGCCCTTCCATCTCTCTGTCCCGCTGGAGGTCGTGAATGAATCCATGCCCTTCCGGAGCAAGATCACTTAGCGGAGCCACGCAGGACACGATTCATAGTTGCGTGCCGATCGTGCACCAATCGGCGATCCTCCGGGCGGGCGAAATGCCGCGCCCGGCCCGCGTCCCGCGTTTTGCGAATGAAAGGCGCAACCGCAAACGCAAAACTGCGCGCGGCGGAGGGATTTTCGGCGCGGCGGCCGACAGGAAAACAGCGGAGCCGCATTCCGCGACCCCGCCGATTCCAAGCACAGAACTGTAGTAACCGCCTAGCGCTTCGAGAA
>DAIDUA010000106.1 GCA_027456965.1 Alphaproteobacteria bacterium
CCTCGGTCGACCATGGCGCCCAACCGGTTACTGCCGGAGCCATGCGAATGTGAAGGCTCAAAACGACCAGCACCGCCACCCCGGCAAGGCCGATGATCCAGCGGAGCCACAGCGGCAGCAGCGGCAGCAGCCACAAAAGGAAAACCAGCCCCAGACCGACGGAGAGTGCAACCGCAAGACCATCCGAGCCCACTTGCTGGCTTAGAACCCAGATCAGCCAAATAGCGGTCGCGAACATGGGGAAGGCCAGAAACTCCTTGAACCGCACCATCCAGGGACCAGGTTTCGGTATCAGCCGTACCAGAGCCGGTGTGAAGGCGAGCGCGCTGAACGGAAGTGCGAAGCCAATTCCCAAAGCCAGAAAGACGGCAGCGGCGGCCGTCGCCGGCTGCGTCAGCGCATAGCCCAGGGCAGAGCCCATGAACGGCGCCGTACAAGGGCTGGCAACCAGCACAGCAAGCGCACCTGTGAAGAAGGCACCCTGCCCGCCTTCGGCGCGCGTCAGATCATTGCCCACGCCCGCCAAGCTCAGCGGGACCTCGAATGCGCCAAGCAAGTTCAACCCGATGGCTACCATCAACAACGCCAATGTGAAGACAACCAATGGCGACTGAAGCTGGAACCCCCAACCCAGCGCCGCGCCACCGGCCTTAAGCAGCAAAAGCGAGCCGCCGATGACGGCGAACGTCGCCAATACACCTGTGAAATAGAACACACCGTCGCGGCGCATGCCGCGCGAACTGCCCCCGGACTGTGCCAGCGCCAGCGCCTTCATCGAGAGGATCGGCAGGACGCAGGGCATAAGGTTCAAGATCAAACCACCCAGGAAGGCGAGGAGGACAGCCCCAGCCAGAGTCAAAGCGTCGGCATGTACGGGCGATCCTGTGGCTGCCGGTGCAGAAGCTATCGGTATCGCGGACACCGTGAATGCACCGACACCCCGGATGTCCAGAACACCGTCGAAGGTACGAAACGGCTTTACATGCGACGGTCGCGCCGCTTCCCAGGTCAGCGTGTCGCCATCGATGCGCACGCGCGGCGAGACATCGTAGTCCACGGCCAGCATCGTTGCCGGATAGAACTGCACCGCATCGGCCTTGGTGCCCGCGAGGGCGGCCCCAGTCAACCTCAATGCCACGGTTTTCGCACCTACGGCGACGTGGGCAGAACCGCCAAACGGGCGCGGCAACCTGGCGCGCGCGGCGGCAAAGATCGCGGGCGCGGCACTGCGCAGATCGAGATCGAGCGTAGCTTGCTCCGGTATGCACATCTGCGCACATTCGAGTAAGAAAAGTTTCGCCTGGGCCGGACCGATCACCGCATCAGGTGCGATCGTCAGCGGAACGAGCAGCGTGGCGTTACCGGTATAGCCGTAATTGACGATGGGGCCCGTGGTAAAGCGCTCCGGCGTCGGCCATTGCGGCGCTCCAGCCGTCACGCCGTTCGGCAGGCCCCAGGAAACGGACGTCGCCAATCCGGAATCACCAGGATTGCGCCAATAGGTATGCCATCCAAGTGCAATATCCTGCCGAATTGCCACCCACACGGTCGATCCCGGCTTGGCGGCCGATTCGAGCGCAATACTCAGCGTCACGTGATCGACCTGCACCGTGGACGCCGCGCATCCGGGCACAGCACACAGAAAAGCGGCCGTCACCGCCGCCATCAACGCGCGAAAGAATGCTGTGCCCATCGTTCTACCGGATGCACCAGGCGCGCACGCCTTCGCGCTTCAAGAAGGCTTCGGCGCGCTTGCCCTGTAGCATCGCAAGCGTCGCAAACATGCCAGCCTCGATGCAGGTCGGCGCGGCCACCGTCACCGACCGGGGCGTGTGTTCGACCGGCCAACCGGTACGCGGGTTCAATATATGTCCGTAGCGGACGCCGTCCTTCAACAAGAAGCGGCGCGCATCGCCGCTGGTCGCCAGTGCGCCGTCGGCAAGTTCGAGCATTCCGGCAACCTGGCCGTTCTTGTCGACGGATTCAATCGCGACTTTCCAGCGCGTGCCGTATTTTCGTGGCCCGGAGACGCACAGATCGCCGCCGAAATTCACCAACACAGGCAGCGGCGTGATCTCGCGGATCGCTCCGAGTGTCTTGTCTACCGCGTATTCCTTGGCCAGCCCACCGAAATCAATCTCCATGCCCGCGGGCAAAACGATCGCTGGCGGCTGCCATGATACCTTTTGCCAGCCGATCAGGCTGCGCAGAGATTTTATCTGGGCGTCCGACGGGACACGGTCCGATCCGTCGAACCGCCACAACCGGCGCAGCACCCCGGAAGTGATGTCAAAGAGGCCGTCGCTCACCCGAAAACATTGCGCCGCGAAATCCAGCAGATGCGACGTTTCCGCATCGACCGCCATTTCCTTGCCGCCAGCGGCATTGATCCGACCTACGACACTGTCACTGCGGTACCGGGTAAACTTCTGCTCAATGCGACGCGCTTCCGCCTCGGCGACGCGGGCGACGGCTTCCGCCAAGGCCGCATCTTCCGTTTCCAACCTCACCTCGCACGGCGTCGCCATCGCGTGAAAGGTGAACAGGAAGTCCGGACCGGAACGCCCCAACCTTGATGCTGGCACAACCGGTGTAGCCACCGCCAATTCCATCTTCGATGTCGTTGCCACCGTCACCTAATGGAAGTCCCACGTATAGCCGAGTAGGAAAAAGCCAGCATTGGTGCCAGCGAACAGATTCTGCTGTTTGAGCTGCCCGATCACGTCCGCTGGATGGCCGTTACCGGTCTGCCGATAATAATCACCGCTGAGATAAAATTCGGTCCTTCCCGTCAATTTGAACCCGACCTTCAGCCCGTAGGTCATGGACGTGAACTTGCCCAATCGCGGGTCGGATGACACGTAGGCAGGAAGCGCCTGGTTGTCCACCAGATAGTAATGGAAGAAATTCGCCGACGACTGCTGATACCAGCGCGCGTTGGGTTCCACGTAAATGGAAGACGACAGGTCGATGCGTTCCGAGAATTCCGCGGTTTTTGAGGATATGCCCCAGCTGTCCTTGAAATAACGCAAGGACAGCTCCGTTACGGTCGGCCCGTAGTCAAATTTGTTGTCCCAATAGATGCTTTGGCTGGTCCGATTGTTCGGCCGGTTCTCGTAGAGATAACTCGTCGGCTCACCGCTCGTGGGATCGACCAAGGAGACAACCCGATACGGATCGTTCTGATAGCCGCTCTGCGTATCGTATGAATAGTTGAGCTGCATCAACCAGCGCCTGGTCACTACCTCGGTAATGCCGGCAACAAAGCCGACTTGCGTCTTGCCGCGGGAGGTCGGCGTCTTCAACTGCCCACTCATCACAGTCAGTGGCGTTGGAATACCGCCATAAGGAAACGAGGAGTCGAGTTCGGTGTTCACAGCCAGACTGACGGTCGTGTTGTCCGCATTGAAGTTCTGCGATATCCGGACATTCCCCGTGATGGCCCGATAGTCCTGCTCGATGGAATAGCCCCCTCCGAAACCGACCAGTGAAATTCCGTCAAGCGGCCGCGAATAGCCGAAGTTGAACGCCATGCGATGATCGTGAAAGCCCTTGTCGACCGGCAGCGTGTTCGGCGCGACCGTATACTGCCTGGCCACTGTGGAGACCTGCCCCGGGGTCGACGGCAGATGAATGACCGTGCTGCCGCCGGAAGCGCTGGTCACCGTCGCCGTCCCACCGCTGTGTCCGCCGGTCACGATCTTTACGGGCGTAACAAACGTCTGCGTCTGATCCGAAGGGGCGGCGCCGTTGGGCGTCGCGCCGGAGACTGCGTCGGCGACGAGACCTAGCGTGAGTTCCTGGCCATCGGCGCCGTGCACCGACAAGTCCGTCGCAGGCTCAATGGCCTGCACGCGGCCACCAGATTCCTTGTAGACAAGCAGCGCACTGTCGATCTCCGAATAGGCGACACCAGGGCCAAAGTTATTATCGTTGTTGTAGCCAGATCCCGCATCATAATACTGCTGCGCCATCGCCTTGTCGGCATGGGTCGCGATCGTGGCGGCAAGCAGACTTGCAGAGAAGGTCGCGAGGCTCTCGCGAACCTGTCCCTTGCGCCTTTTTTTCTTCAGTTGCACCCGCAACCTCCCCCAGCGAAGCCGCGGCCACCGCTTGACGCTTCTTTGCTGAAGTAGATGTGCTCTTCGGCTGCAGTCTTCATAGGATAGGGATCTACCTGCATTTCCTTCCGCGCCATGAGGTCCTTCTCCCATGGCTTGGGACCGAGGGATGCGCAGGCGCTACACAGCATCGCCAGCGCAGCGCATGCTATGCCGGCCGAAACGACTCTCTTGAGCGGGAAATGGCTTCGCGTGTTCACGTCATGGTGCCTTTTCATCGAGCAGTTTGTTGACATCGAAGAGATATGATCCCTCTCGATTGGGATAGAATCCGTTGTGCACGTAATGAACCTTGCCATCACGCCCGATCAGGAACGACGTCGGCATGTCCTTGAAATTGTACTGGCTGGCGATCTTGCCATCCGGATCGTAAACTATCTTGAACTTCGCATTATTGGCCTGAAGGAATTCGTCCGCGAGTTCACGGTCGTGGTCGACGTTGACTGCGATGATCACCAGGCCCCTGCGCCCATACGTCTCCTGCAAGTCGTTCATCCAAGGAAACGACACCCGACAAGGGTTGCACCACGACGCCCAGAAATCGAGATAAACGACCTTGCCCTTGTAGGCGCTGAGGTCAAGACCATCGGCTTTGGCGGGGAGTACGGAGACAGAAAACAACGCGACAAAAAGGGACAAGAATGCTGCCGTCCTGAAACGTAGGCCCATGGTCCGCGAATCCTCTGCCGTGCTGTGCATCTATGGCTGTAGGGATTACAGATACATTGGCTATGCCGCCCTGGCATTACGGGAGTCCGTATTTTTTGTCGGGTTTTCTGGGCAATGCGAAGTTGTATGATGAAATCGGCATTATGTAAGATTCAATTCCCTTCGCCTTTCCACTATACAATTTCCCAATTATTTTGCCGCGCGCCACGTCAGGCGGCGGCGGGGAACGCGATGCTGATTCTCAGCCCCGGTTTGTTATCGCTCGCGGTGATCCTGGCCCCATGCAGTTCCGCAACGGCGGCGACGATGCTGAGACCGAGTCCGTTACCGGCCATCGTTCTGCTGCGTTCGAGGCGGTAAAATCTCTTGAAAATATGCTCACGTTCCGCTTCAGGGACGCCGCAACCGTTGTCCGCGACACTGAGATCGACGCCGTTATGGCTCGCCTTGAGCGACACCGTCACCGTGGCGCCAGCGGGCGTGTGCGCGATCGCATTCTCTAGGAGATTGGCAAGTGCCTGAACCAATAGCTCCCGGTCGCCATGCGCCCAGAGGCCACGTTGAATATCCGTCCGCAAAGACTTTCCCACATCCTCGATGGACGGTGCAAAGGTCTCGCACACGTCGGCGGCCAGATCGCTCAACACAAGGTTCTGGAATCCGTTGCGCCGGCTGCCGCTCTCGATCTGCGCGATCCGCAGGATGGCGCCGAAAGTGTCCAGGATACCGTCTACTTCCGACACCGCCCTGTCGATCGCCGCACGATACTCGTCCGGCGACGATGTCGTTCGTCTCGCCTCTTCGAGAGAGCGGCGAAGCCGGCCCAAAGGCGTTCGCAGGTCGTGGGCGATATCGTTTGAGACGTGCCGCAGGCTTTCCATCAAGCTGGTCGTGCGGTCCAGCATGCGGTTGAGCGTCGCCGCCAGCCGGTCCAGATCATCCGGCGCAGCCCGACGCGGAATGCGGCGGCTGATGTCGCCCTCGATGATCGCCTCGGCCGTGCGGTTTATCGCCTCAATGCGCCCAAGTACCCTGGAACTGAGGAAAAACCCTCCGGCCACAGCCATCGTGACGGTCAGCAGAAATACCCAGCCGAAACTATCCAAGATGAGCGTTCCAAATTTCTGGACCTTGCCGACGTCATCACCGACAAGCAGGCAGTAGCCATGGGTCAATGGCGTTATCAAGACACCCAGTTTTTCCATTTCACCGGTCGGCTCGTCACCGTCAGGCGGACCGGTGAAGGTTACCCAGCCGCTCGTACACCGCACCACGGGCAGCGTTCCAAAAAGGTGCCTGCCCTTGGCGTCATAAAGCGTATAGTCGAGCCCGCCAATCAGCCGTCCGCGCTGCCGCTCAGTGATCGCCTGCAGCAACTGATCCTTTCCTCCGTGCGCGTATTCTTCGCGAAGGGCATTCGAGTCCGCGACGATTCGTGTCCGGATTGCGCGATCCAGTTCGGATGTCGACGAGAAATAAATCAGCCCCGCCAGGATGCCGACGGAAACGCTGAAAAGGCCCACATAGGCCGCCGTGAGCTTGAAGCTTGCCGACTTAAGAAGATGTTCGAGCCGCACGTATCAGATATCCCGAACCGCGTACCGTCTGGATGATGTCACCGCCGATCTTCGAACGAAGGCGGCTGATATGGGTTTCGACGATATTCGTCTTCGGGTCGAAGTGATAGTCCCAGACACCTTCCAGCAGCATGGTGCGCGTTGCGATCTGATCCGGACGTCGCATCAGGTATTCCAGCAGCGAGAACTCCCGCGGCTGCAGATCGACCTCCCGGCCTGCCCGCGTCACCCGCCGCTTGATGAGATCCATCTCCAGATCGCCGACGCGAATCGTCGTCGGCTGCCCCGCCAGATGCGGACGCCGCAGTAAGGCGTTGACGCGCGCCAGAAGCTCGGTAAAGGCAAAAGGCTTGGAAAGATAATCGTCGCCACCGGAATTCAGCCCCTCGACACGGTCGTCGAGGCCGCCGAGATTGCTCAGGAACAGCACCGGCAATTTCGACTGCTTTCCACGCAGGCTCTTCACCAGCGTCAAGCCGTCCATCCCCGGAAGCATGCGGTCGACGATCAGCAGATCATAATTGCCCCTGCTGGCGAGATCGTAGCCGCTGTCTCCGCGCGCAGCGTGATCGACATGATGGCCGCTTTCCGCCAACCCCCGAAGGACGTAAGCCGCAAGATCGGGATCGTCCTCGACCAGAAGAATGTTCATAGCGTTTCCATGCTCACCAGGCACCGCGTCGTCGAACGGGTGCGTCCGCCATGGACGCACCCGCCGAGGGATTAGGTTAGGCCTTGGTATCTACCGAGACACCCATACCCTTGGGTGGCGCGGCAGACGTACCGGCTGTACTGGCAACGCTGCTGTTGTCGGCGTCGCCGTCATGATCCGGCCCAGGACCTTCCGAAGCCTCCGGTGCCCGCGCGGTATGCATCGCGGCCATCGTCGACGGAAGTGCTGCAATACTCATCGAGTTCTCCTCTTATCATATACAGCACCTGCGACGGTAAGGTGGGCGACTCAAGGTCGCGTAAAGCCGACATTGGGCTTTTGTATACTGACGTCCCCGTTCCCTAGCGGTTTTGGGGCCGCCTGAAACGCCGCGGGGATGGCCTCACGCAGTGGCGTAGGCCGATGGTCATCATTGTAAATTGGTGGCACTTACGGCCCGGCCGCGTAGGCGTACATGCCGATCACGGTGCCGACGAACCCACCCGCGGTCTTGGTGCTCAAGATGGTTCCGTCGGCATTGCGCAACAGCGGCATCCATTCATCCGGCCTGGTGCCGTAATAGAAATCATATGCCCTGCCGCGCGCCTCGATCTTCAGGTAGAGTGCCACGCTGGCGATTGCGTCGATCGACACCGAATGCCGCGATGGTGCCGTCTTGCGGATCGGACGGGCCGGCTCGCTTCTTGACGCACACCCCCAGCTTTCCACCTTCGCGCGCCAATCCGAGGAAATAGTAGTAATCGCTGTTCTGAAACGCGACGAGACCTGCCACATCGCCGTCCCTCTGCTACACGAAATGCAGATGCGTCGATGCCGAGGCCCATAGGTGCTGCAGACGCCGGCCGATGAACGATGGTTGGCCAGAGCCGCCGATGGATTGTGGCCGAGCCCGTATGTCGAGTGCTCCCGCCAGCCCGTACCATTTCTCCCTGGGCGTGCGTATGAAGACCCAGTAAGGCGCGAGCGCGGCGCCGCCGAAGGCGTCGCGCATCGAGAAATGCCGTTTGTGGGAACGACGGGCGCGGGTTGCGGGGGCAATGCCGGCCGCACATGCGCATACGGCACCGCAAGGCTCGGCTTGAGAATGATCAGCCAGCCATGCCGCCAATGCACCTGCAGCAAGAACGTCTCGCGGCATGTGTTGTACGAGTCGTCCGTGTACGGACGCGCGCCCAGGAACACGGCCCACCACTGGCCTTTTTGCGTTCGAACAAACTGTGCATGTCCGGTGGAGGTCACGGGGAACGACCGCGACGGATCGAGCGTACGTTGCGTCAGAATGGGATTGCCTTTGTACGGCGTATAGGGCCCGAACACCTTAGTCGCTGCGGAACACGACTTCCGAGTGATTGTAACCCGTGCCGCCTTCGGCGCAGATCAGGTAGTATTTTCCGTTTCGCCAACGCGTCTTCTTCTGCAAACCCCTGAAACACCACGGGCCGGCAAGCTGCCGGCCCGTCTCATTTATGCAATGCAACCAAAAGGCTATCTCAGGCCACGGTCCTTGAGCATCGGACCGATGTCCGGATCCTTGCCATAGAAAGAACGGAACATCGGACCGTAGTCCTCCGTATGGCCGCGCGACAGGATCAGGTCGCGGAACCGCTGGCCGTTGGCACGGGTCATCCCGCCATGCTTCAGAAACCACTGATACGCGTCGTCGTCCAGCATTTCGGTCCACAGATAGGCGTAGTAGCCGGCCGCGTAGCCATTGCTCCAGATGTGCAGGAAATAGCTGGAACGATAGCGGGTCGGGACGTCGGACAGGTCCATGTGCGTCTTTTTCAACGCTTCGATTTCGAACTTGTCGACGTCCTGCTTGGGCGCGCTTGCCGGCAGCGTGTGCCACTGCATGTCCAGTTCTGCGGCGGCCAGCTCTTCTCCCAGGTCATAGCCCTGGTTGAACTTGGCGGCCTTCTTGATCCTATCCACGAGCGCCTGCGGCATCGGCTCGCCGGTCTTGTAGTTGATGGCATAGTGCTTGAGTACCTGCGGATATAGCGCCCAATGCTGGTTGAACTGCGACGGGAACTCGACGAAGTCGCGGGCCACGTTGGTGCCGGACAGTGTCGGATATTCCTCGTCGGCGAATAGCCCGTGCAAGGCATGGCCGAATTCGTGGAACATGGTGACCACGTCGTCAAAACTCAGCAACGCCGGCTGGCCGGGTGCGGGCTTGGTGAAATTGGCGACGTTGTAGATCACTGGCTTGTCGCCCAGAAGCTTGGACTGTTGCACGAAGTTATCCATCCATGCGCCGCCAGACTTGTTGTCGCGCTTGAAGTAATCGAAGTACATCAACCCCAACGGCGACCCGTCCTTGTCGAAGACCTCAAAAACGCGCACGTCGGGCTGGTAGACGGGGATGTCCGTGCGCTCCTTGAAGGTCAGTCCGTAGAGCTCATGCGCGGCATAGAACACGCCCTTCTCGAGCACGTTGTTGAGCTCGAAGTATGGTTTCACCTGGTTCTCATCCAGGTCGTACTTGGCCTTGCGGACCTGTTCGGCGTAGTGCTCCCAATCCCAGGGCTTGAGCTTGAAGTGCTGGCCGTCCTTGTAGATCACTTCCTGGATGGCTCGGGCTTCCGCGCGTGCCTTGGCGACGGTCGGCGGTACAAGCTGCGCCATGAATTTCTCGACCGCGGCCGGGGTCTTGGCCATCTGATCTTCCAGCACATAAGCGGCATAGTTGGGATAGCCGAGCAGCGCGGCTTTTTCGGCGCGGAGCTTGGCAATGGTGGCGATGGTGTCGCGCGTGTCGTTGGCGTCGCCCTTTTCTGTGCGAGTCCAGGAGTCTTCAAACAGCTCCTTGCGCACGGCGCGATTATCGAGTGGCCGCAGCGCCGGCTGCTGGGTGGTGTTCTGTAGCGGAATGAGCCACTTGCCCTTGAGACCGCGACTGTCGGCGGCCTGCGCCGCTGCCGCGATTTCACCTTCGCTCATGCCGGCCAGCTTGGCCTTGTCGTCCACGATCAGAGCGGCGGCCTTGGTGCCGGCCAGCAGCTTGCGATTAAACGCCGCCTCCAGCGTCGACAACTGCTCATTGATGGCGCGCAGCTTGGTCTTGTCGGCATCCGACAATCTCGCGCCGGCGTGAACGAATTGCTGGTAATACACTTTAACCAACTGCAGCGCTTCAGGATCCAGGCCAAGTTTGTTGCGCTGTTCATAAATGCTCTGGACGCGCTGGAAGAGCTTGGAGTTGAGATAGATGGCGTCGTGATGGGCAGCGAGCTTGGGCGCCTCGATCTCTTCCACCTTCTGCAACGCGTCATCGGTATTCGCCGACGACAGTCCATTGAAGGCTTCTTCCGTCCGGTCGAGCATGCGGCCCGATTTCTCCATCGCCACGATGGTGTTTTCAAATGTGGCCGGTTCGGGGTTGTCGGCGATCTTCTCGATCTCCGTCAGCTCGCGCTTCATGCCTTCCTCAAAGGCGGGCTGGAAATCGCTATCCTTGATGAGGTTGAACGGCGGTGCATGGAACGGCAGCGTGCTCGCCTGCTCGAACGGATTTGGCGGCGCCGGCTGTGCGACCGGTACGGAAGGCACGGGCCTAGGCACGGCGGTGAGCGACGTCGAACACGCAGCCAGCGCGAAGGTCGCGGTAGCCATACTTAACATACGAAACCGATGCATTGAGAGGTCCCTCAAAATTGTGGCGGCGGCCAAATCGGCCTGCCGAACGCATAGTTGGCGCGGACCTTAGCCGCCGCCGCGCGGTTCGACCAAATAGGCGGCAATCACTTTTCTTTTATCGGGGATCGCAAATTCAATTCGTTCAGAAACAACATCAGGAAATATGAGTTATAACTTTGATATCGCACAGAAAACCCTATCGCACCGACGCGACACAGATCAGGCTTGAGCGTACGCGTTCGACGATCGGCACGCGGCCCGTCTCACAGGGCACCAAAAAAAGGCCATGCCGCATGGCCCACTGCCCGATCCTACGGCTGCTGGTGATTCCGGCAAACGGAATCGCCAGCAAGGGGCCGACAAGGAGCAGGGAAAACCACCAAAGGCTGCCCGGCGCATACTCGTAGATCAGCGCCCCAGCTGAAATCGCCACGGCGGTGTGCATGCCGAATGTCCGGACGATAATGCTCCAAGCGGGACGGTGCTCGGTGCGTTGCTGGTTGCCCCAGCCCTTGGCCTCGCCCAACAGAATATTGAAGACGAACACGGTCTGGGAAAGCATCGTGATCGGCGCCAGCAAGGTCGAAAAGACGCCTTCCAGAAGTACGCTGAGAGCCGCGTTCCAGCCGCCGCCATGCGCCAAGCGGGCTTCCGGGTCGCGCAGAATGAGCATCAGCGCGATGAATTTCGGCCCATAGAGGAGAACAGCCATCGCCGAAATCAGTGCCACGAATTCGATCGTGTGGGATTCCGGCCAAGCCAGGATGGGATACTGTCCGAGATAGGTTACCGGCGCGATATGCCTCTGGACCAGCATCATCATCGCCGAGGCAACGAGCATCGCCAGCCACAGGGGCGAAGACAGATACGACATCACGCCGGTCGCAAGGTGCCCGCGGCTCTCCGTACGGAAGCCCTGGGCGAAGATCAATCGCAGATGTTGCAGGTTACCCTGGCACCATCGGCGGTCGCGTTTCAGATAATCCACGAGGGTTGGCGGAGGTTCTTCGTAGCTGCCGTCAAGGTCGGTTGCGAGATGGATTTCCCACCCAGCCTTGCGCAGCAACGCTGCCTCTACGAAGTCGTGGCTCATGATCTCGCCGCCGAGCGGCGCACGGCCAGGCAACTCCGGCAGGCCGCAATTCTGCATAAAAGGTTGCACGCGGATGATGCCGTTGTGGCCCCAGTAGTTCCCGTCAGGGCCTTGAAGCAACGCGAGGCCCGCCGAATAGATCGGCCCATATACGCTCGATGAAAATTGCTGGATACGGGCAAAAAGCGAATCCCGGCCGACGAGTTGAGGCGACACCTGGATCAACGCCGTTCGCGGATTGATGTCCATCAGGCGGACCATGGCCACCAAAGTCTCCGCCGTCATAAGGCTGTCGGCGTCCAGAACCACCATGTAGTCGTAAAGAGCGCCCCAATTCCTGCAGAAATCGGCAATGTTGCCGCTCTTGCGGCCGGTGTTTTTCTCCCGGCACCGATAGAAGAGGTTTACACCCGAGGACTCGCGGAGACTCAAATATCCCGCTTCTTCGGCGGCGCGATGCGACGACATGGTGCTGTCGCTCAAAATGAAGAAATCGAAACGGTCGAGCACGCCGTTGTCATGGATAGAACCAATTACGGCCGTGATCCCTGCAAATAAGCGCCCAGCCTCTTCGTTGCGGATCGGAAACAGAAGCGCGGTCTTGGACGGCGACGAGCGCAATTGCGGATCGCTATCTCGCGGTTGCGCCAGCGTGCCGCTTGAGAGACCGCGCCATCGGGCATAGGCGCCAATGCAGAACAGCCAGAAAGAGACGCTGATCCAGCAAAATAGAACCGCCACGAGCGCGAGGAACAGCACCTCCGTCGCGTCGAGACCGTCAACCCGCAGGATATCCCAAAGACGGGACATCGCGGAGGCTGTCGTGGTGAGAACCAATCCAAGGAAAAGCCAGCGCAAGGCGACCATGGGATGCCTTACGGCGGCGACCTATCGAGCGCATCGGAACTGCGGCGCGGCAACCATGCAAAGGCCCACCGCGCAAAGAAGCCGGCAAGGCGCGCGGGTGTCCATATTTCGATTTGCTGCGTTGGCATCGGCGACGGTCTGGGCGCGGGGGCCATGGCGTATTCGGACGCTGGTAACTGAACCGAACTCTCTGTACGCATAATGTCTCACTCTTGACGCTGTTTAATCACAGCCAGCCGGGCCGCACGGATATGAGTAGAGTCGAAGAACCGTTCGGTGGTTCTAGGGCTTCTACTACGTACAGATGTTTGGCGACATTAGGTCCGGAATAAGGAAATGCACGTACGCAGCAGGTTTTCCGGATATGGCTCAGCCGTCCGCAATACAACTCGACTCAATCGGCTGCGTTGGTTACTTAACAAAGACCATAGGGAGCTGACCGTTGCCGATCAACCGTCGAAACTTTCTCGCGAGTGGCATCCCCTGGGGAATGGCGGCCCTGACCGGTTCACGGAGCGTGCTGGCGGCAGCGCCATGCCTAATTTTCGACCGTCCCCGCTCCTTCAGCTTCGGCTGGCTGCGTGCACGGGCTAAATCGCTGGCGCGTTCAGCCTTTGTGCCGGAGAAGCCGCCAGTTCCCAATCTGGTGCAGGCGATCAATTTCGATGTCAGTCAGAAGATCAAATTCCGACCGGAATATGCTTTATGGAGAGGTGGACCGGGCAAGCTGCCGGTGCGGTTCTTCCATCTGAACGAATTCGTCGGACTTCCGGTGACGATTAACGTCGTTAACGGCAGGACGGCACAGAGGATCATCTACCGTTCCCGCTACTTCGATTACGGCAGCACCGGACTGGGCGACAAATTGCCGCTGAACCTCGGTTTCTCCGGCTTCCGTGTGATGAACGGTCGCACGAATGAGGTGGACTGGCTCGCATTCCAGGGCGCTACTTACTTTCGCAGCTCGGGTGAGGACAACCAGTACGGTGCTTCGGCGCGCGGCATCGCGGTCGACACCGCTCTTTCCACCCAGGAAGAATTCCCGCGTTTCACCGAATTCTGGATCGCCGAGAACCCTGGCGTCAGCAATATGGTTACGGTCTACGCATTGCTGGAGGGACCGAGCATCACCGGCGCCTACAAGTTCGTGGCCAACCACGGCAAAGGCGTTGTGATGGACGTGCATGCGGAGCTGTTCGCGCGCGCGGATATCCAGCGCCTGGGAATCGCGCCGCTCACCAGCATGTACTGGTACAGCGACAGCAATTATTGGCAGCGCGAGGACTGGCGTCCGGCAATCCATGACAGCGACGGGCTTGCGATGTGGACAGGCAAAGGCGAACGCATCTGGCGGCCGTTGAACGACTCACCGGGTGTGCAGGTGAACTCGTTTATGGACGTCAACCCGAAGGGGTTCGGCCTGATGCAGCGCGACCGGGATTTCGATCACTATCAGGACGATGGCGCATTCTATAATCGTCGGCCGAGCATCTGGGTCGAGCCGCGCGGCAATTGGGGCGAAGGCGCGGTGCAGCTCGTCGAAATCCCAACCAACGACGAAATCCACGACAACATCGTGGCGTACTGGCTGCCGAAAGCACCAGTCAAGAACGGCACCGCGATGGCACTCGATTACCGGCTGTATTGGCAGGACAAAGAACCGCATCCGCCCACCAGCGTCGGACAGGTCGTGGCAACGCGCAGCGGACGCGGCGGCATTCCCGGCGGGCCGGTTCAACAGAACAAACGGAAATTCGTCATCGATTTCGAGGGCGGACCACTGTCCGGTATGGCCACGCGATATGATGTGACGCCAGTTATCTCGCTTTCGCGGGGAAAAGCGGACCACGCTTACGTCATCAAGGTCGTCGGCACGTCGACATGGCGCGCCTTCTTCGACGTCACCGTGGAGGGAAAGGGTCCGATCGATATGCGCTGCTATCTGCGCCTGGGCGACAAGACTCTGACCGAAACCTGGCTGTACCAATACTTCCCGGTGACGTGACGTCAGCGGAAATCCCTGCTTTTCGGAATAAGGCGCGCAGGAGCGTTGCGCGGATGGCAACACGTCGCCATTTCGTGATCGATACGATCCGCTTGTTTGACTTCGCCATTTTGAGACGGTGCTGGCGCCATTTCTGAATCCGACAAACGACAAAGTTCGTCCGACATGTCTTCGATCTTCTCGGCGATGACATGAACAACCAGCCCCTCGCGCTGTAGCCTTCCGCTCACCATCATCAGGCGACTGGCGAGGAACGGCAGGCGATAGGTTTCGAATGTCTTCCGCCATACGACGATGTTGGCGATGCCGGTTTCGTCTTCAAGGGTCGCGAAAGTCACGCCTTTGGCCGTTCCGGGCTGCTGGCGCACCAGCACGAGGCCGGCCACTCGAATGTGCACGTTGTTCGCGGCCGTCGCCAGATCGGCATTGCGAGCGACACCGCGCCGGGACAGCCGTTCGCGAAGCAACGCAACGGGATGCTCCTTCAAAGACAACCGCAGGGTGGCGTAGTCCTGGATGATATGTTCGCCCAGCCCCAAAGGCGGCAGTTCCACGTTTTCCTCGACACGCAAGGTTTCAGGATCAACACCGACAAAGAGCGGCAATTCCGGAACGATGCTGCGTGATGCTTCGGCGGCGCCATCGAGACCTTTCACAAGCCACAAGGCCTGCCGACGGTCGAGGCCGGTTGAACGGAACGCATCGGCATCCGCGAGTTTCGCAAGCGCATCGTTGGAAAGAACCGCAACAGCGGCCAAATAACGAACGCCCACATAGCCGTGTCCGCGCGCGGCCCC
>DAIDUA010000107.1 GCA_027456965.1 Alphaproteobacteria bacterium
GACCCCGACCGTGTCGCCGGCTTTCACCGAGATCGACTCGATCGCGCCGTCGGCCGGAGAGGGCACCTCCACCGTGACCTTGTCGGTTTCCAGTTCCAGCAACGGTTCGTCGCGGGCGACCGCGTCGCCTTCCTTCTTGAACCAGCGGGCGACGGTTGCCTCGGTGACGGCTTCGCCCATCGCCGGGACTTTGATCTCGATGCTCATCGGAGCCTCTTTTGGCCTTCATGCTTCGACAGGCTCAGCATGAGGAGAATAACAGGAACGCCCTCACCCTGAGCTTGTCGAAGGGAGAGGGCAAGATTTGAATTTATAGCGTCAGCGCCTCGCCGAGGAAGGCATGAAGTTCGGCATTGTGCTGGCTCATCAGGCCGGCGGCGGTGGAGGCGTATTCGGGCCGTCCGACATAGCGCGGGCGATGGCTGTTTCCCAGTTGGTCGAGCAGCTCCTCGATGCGCGGCCGCACGAACGTCCAGGCGCCCTGGTTCTTGGGCTCTTCCTGGCACCAGACGATCTCGGCCTGCGGAAAACGCTTCAGCTCCACGCCCAGCGTGGTATCCGGGAAGGGATAGAGCTGTTCCAGGCGCAGCATCTGGACGCGGCCTTCGTTCTTCTTCTCGCGCTCTTCCATCAGATCGAAATAGACCTTTCCGGTGCACAGGACCACGCGCTTGATCTGCTCGTCGGGCACCAGCTTGACGGTGGTGGCGCCCGGCACGGCTTCGGCCTGGTCGCGGAAGACGCGGTGGAATGTGGTTCCCGGCTCCAGGTCGGAGAGGAACGAGATGCAGCGCTTGTGGCGCAGCAGCGATTTCGGCGTCATCACGATCAGCGGCTTGCGGAACGAACGGTGCATCTGCCGTCGCAGGACGTGGAAATAATTCGCCGGCGTCGTCGGATTGACGACCTGCATGTTGTCCTGGGCGCAAAGCTGCAGATAACGCTCCAGGCGCGCCGAGGAATGTTCCGGTCCCTGGCCCTCGTAGCCGTGCGGCAGCAGCATCACCAGGCCGCACATGCGCAGCCACTTCATTTCGCCCGAGGCGATGAACTGGTCGATGATGACCTGCGCGCCATTGGCGAAATCGCCGAACTGCGCTTCCCAAAGCACCAGCGCCTTGGGCTCCGCCGTCGCATAGCCGTATTCGAAGCCGAGCACCGCCGCTTCGGAGAGCAGCGTGTCGATGACCTCGAATTCCGGCTGGTCCTTGGCGACGTGGTTGAGCGGCACATAGCGCTCTTCGGTGTCCTGGCTGACCAGCACGGAATGGCGCTGGGAGAAGGTGCCGCGCGCGGAATCCTGTCCCGACAGACGCACCGCTACGCCTTCCTTGAGCAGCGTGCCGAAGGCCAGCGCTTCGGCCGTCGCCCAGTCGATGCCTTCGCCGGTTGCGAACATCTGGGCCTTGTGCTGCATCTGCCGCACGACAGTCTTGTGGGCGTTGAAGCCCTCGGGGATGGTGGTCAGCGCCTTGCCGACGTCCAGCAGGATGTCCCTGGCGACGGCGGTCTCGCCGCGGCGGTCGCCCTGGGGCGCGATCGACATGCCCGACCAGCGTCCGTCGAGCCAGTCGGCGCGCTTGGGCCGATGGGTCTTCGACGCCTCGTATTCCTCGTCCAGCCGCTTGTTGAAATCGCCGATCATCGCCTTGATGTCGGCTTCCGTCAGCGTGCCCTCGGCGACCAGCCTGGCCGCATAGAGTTCCAGTGCGGTCGGGTGATCCTTGATCGCGCGATACATCAGGGGCTGGGTGAAGGACGGCTCGTCCGTCTCGTTGTGACCGAATCTGCGATAGCAGAACATGTCGATCACGACGTCCTTGTGGAACAGCTGGCGGAATTCCGTGGCGATGCGCGCGCAGTGCACGACCGCTTCGGGATCGTCGCCGTTCACATGCAGGATCGGCGCCTGCACCATCAGGGCGATGTCGGTGCAATAGGGCGACGAGCGGGAATGCATCGGCGCGGTGGTGAAGCCGATCTGGTTGTTGATGACGAAATGGATCGTGCCGCCGATGCGGAAGCCCTTGGTGCCCGACATGGCGAAGCATTCCGCCACGATGCCCTGGCCGGCGAAGGCCGCGTCGCCGTGCAGCAGCAGTGGCAGCACACTGTCGCGCGTGACCTTGTCGCCCAGTTGCGCCTGCTTGGCGCGCGCCTTGCCCAGTACCACGGGGTCGGCGGCTTCCAGATGCGACGGGTTCGGCGTCAGCGAGAGATGCACGTGGTTGCCGTCGAACTCGCGGTCCGACGACGCGCCCAGATGGTATTTCACGTCGCCGGAACCCTGCACTTCGCTCGGGTTGGCGCTGCCGCCCTGGAATTCGTGGAAGATCTGGCGATAGGGCTTGGAGATCAGGTTGGCGAGCACGTTCAGCCGACCGCGATGGGCCATGCCGAACACGATCTCCTTCACGCCCAGCTGGCCGCCGCGCTTGATGATCTGCGCCAGCGCCGGGATCATGGATTCGCCGCCGTCGAGTCCGAAGCGTTTGGTGCCCAGGAAGCGCAGCGCCGCGAACTTCTCGAAGCCCTCCGCCTCGATCAGCTTGTTGAGGATCGCTTTCTTGCCTGCCGGCGTGAAGTGGATTTCCTTGTCCGGCCCTTCGATGCGCCGCTGCAGCCAGTCCTTCTGCTCGGCGTCGTTGATGTGGATGAACTCGTAACCGATCCGTCCGCAATAGGTGCGCTTGAGGATCTCCACCATGCGTCGCGGCGTGGCGCTTTCCATGCCGAGCACGCCGTCGATGAAGACCGGACGGTCGAGGTCGGCGCCATGGAAGCCGTAAAAGGCCGGATCGAGCTGGGGATGGGGCGTCTTGGGCGCAAGCTTGAGCGGATCAAGGTCTGCTTCCAGATGGCCGATAACGCGATAGGCGCGCACCAGCTGGATGGCGCGGATGGATTCCTGAGCGGCGGCGCGAAGGTCCTTTTCGCCTGCGGCGGCCTGCTTGGGCGCGGCCCACTGGCCGGTCAACGCCCCGATCATCTCGCCGCCGGGAAGCTCCGTCTTGGCGTCGCGCGCCCAGGCCGGACCGCGGCCGGTCTGCGCAGGCGTCAGCCCCGCCTGGCCCAGCTCGGCGAAGTAGCTCGCCCAGGTGGGATCGACCGAATCGGGATTTTCCAGGTATTGGGCGTAAAGCGCCTCGATATAGGCGGCATTCGAGCCATAGAGGAACGAGGTCGTTTCGAGGATTTCGTTGGAGGCCCGGTTAAGCCGTTCTGCAGAAGATTGTTTTGTCATTTCAGGATGTTGGTGGCTCGGGGTTTGTGGGGCGGCAGGCCCATCCGGAGACGTAGGAACTCTCAAAAGGGATGGCGTTTACCGCATCCGGGCGTCAAAGGCCATGCCCGGCCACGGTAGGAAACGCCAGTCCCCGTTAATATGAGTTCAATGAGACTAGATTGCGACGAGGAATCGATTTTCTTTCGGTGATTTCACCAGTGTCATGCCGCCGTGTGGCCCGCGGTTCGCACGGTTCGCGCCGTCCGACGCACGGCTGGCGCCAAATTGGGCAACAATCACTTGTCGTGCTCGGCTTCTGATCGCCGTACCGTTCTCCCGTTCAAGAAAAGACATGACCCTATGCGCCATCTGCCGCTCGTTTCCGGAATGGCGTTGTGCGGGCGGCAGATCGCGTCTGCCGCTTTCGGAGTGGCGCTCGGTGTCGTCATCGTCGCCGATGCTGCTGCCGCGTCCGACGCCGCGCACACGCTCGACATCGCCAACCGCGTGAATTCTACGCCGACGCCAAATCCCTCGACGAAGCCGCACGCTGGGCGCTGTGGAAAAAGAAATACGGCATCGCGGCGATGCCGCCCACACCGGAAGGCGAAGCGCTGGCACGCAAGCAGCTGGACGCGGCCTGGCCCCGTTATGCCGCGCTGATGCCGCGCCTGCCGGCGCTGGAGAAGAAGGCCTAGGAGACTGCACGCACGCTGTTCGCCGGCGTCAACGCGCTCTATGCGACGGCCGGTGTGCCGATCCACACGCGCGTGGTGTTCTTCGTCGGCCAGTTCGACGGCAACGAGTATACGGTCCCGCCCATGGACGGGCAGCCTGCGACCGTCGTCATGCCGGTCGAGAATCCGGCGCTGAGCGTGCAGCTCGCGCACGAGATGCCGCATTCGGTGCATTTCCAGCTTGCGGACGTGAAGAACAGTTTCGGCGCGCCCGTCGGCGAGACGATCTTCCTCGAAGGGTTGGCGATGCACGCCAACAAGGCGTTGGTGCCGGGCCTGCCCGACACGGCCTACACCGAGCTGACGAATGAGCCGGGCTGGCTCGCGCGCTGCATGGCGCACAAGGCGGCGGTGATGAAGGGCATCCTGCCCGATCTCGACAAATCGGGGCCGGACGTCGCCACGAAGGTCACTTTCGGCAAGGGCACAATGGGGATGGACCGAGAGCTTTACTGCGCGGGCTGGTTCGCTATGGGCAAGATGCTGGCGTCGGGCGCGACCTTCCCCCAGCTCGCCCGCATTCCCGAGAGCAGGATGATCGCCACGGTCCGCGCGGCGATGGCGGATTAGTTCCTGATCGGGTTGACATGAAGATGGTCCCGCGCAGGCGATCCCGCCGAGAAGAAGATTGACTTGAAAGGCCGGCGGTGACCTGTTTGACCGATATGGTCATGTTCCGATCCGCCTGCGTTCTGCTCCTTGCGCTGCTTGTCGCCATGCCCGCCGGCGCGCAAAGCCAAACGCCCGTTGGGGTCTGGCTGCACGCGAACAAGCGAATCCAGATCGAAATCGCGCCTTGCGGCGACCGATTGTGCGCGAAAATAGTCTGGTTCAAGTGGCCCAACGACGCGCAAGGCCTGCCGCTCGTCGATTTGAAGAATACGGATCCTTCGCTGCGTTCACGGCCACTCTTGGGACTTACGGTTCTCCGTGATCTTCGCCGCACGGGCGAGAATACGTGGGAGGGCGGCAAGATCTACAATCCTGATGACGGCGTGGATTACCAAGCGGAGATGTCCATCGAGAAAAATGGTGCGCTACGCGTGCGCGCCTACCTGCTCATCCCCTTGTTCGGCCATACTCTTGTCTGGACGCGCATCCGCTGACGGTCGCTGCCGGCATACGCGGCTCTTCGACGGCATCTGTGGCGGCTGTTGCCAGAACGATCGTGGGAAACAGCGGCTCTAATTACCCTTCAGCAGATCCACCATCGTGGTGCCCAGCGCCGCCGGGTTCGGCGAAACGCGGATGCCGGCCGAGCGCATGGCCTCGATCTTCGAGGCCGCATCGCCCTTGCCGCCCGAAATGATCGCGCCCGCATGGCCCATGCGCCGTCCCGGCGGGGCTGTGACGCCCGCGATGAATCCGACCATCGGCTTTTTCACCTTGGCGTGCTTGATGAAGTCGGCGGCGTCTTCTTCCGCCGTGCCGCCGATCTCGCCGATCATGACGATGCTTTCGGTCTCTGGGTCCTTGAGGAACATCTCCAGCACGTCGATGTGCTCGGTGCCTTTCACCGGATCGCCGCCGATGCCGATGCAAGAGGTCTGGCCCAGTCCAACGGCCGTCGTTTGCCACACCGCCTCATAGGTCAGGGTGCCGGATCGCGAGACGATGCCGACCGAGCCGCGGCGATGGATGTGGCCGGGCATGATGCCGATCTTGCATTCGCCCGGTGTGATGACTCCCGGGCAATTGGGCCCGACAAGGCGCGACTTCGATCCGGTCAGCACGCGCTTCACCTTGACCATGTCGAGCACCGGGATGCCTTCGGTGATGCAGACGATCAGCGGAATCTCGGCGTCGATGGCTTCGAGGATGGCGTCGGCCGCAAACGGCGGCGGAACGTAGATCACGGTGGCGTCGCAGCCGGTGGCTTCCTT
>DAIDUA010000108.1 GCA_027456965.1 Alphaproteobacteria bacterium
TCCCTGGCGAGTCGTGTCGGACCAATCACAAGGGCTTCAAGGTTGCCTTAAGTCCGATAAAATCTGGTGTCAGCCACAAGGGACCGGCCCGTCCGGACGGCCACGAGCAGGCGCGCCCGGCCGGGTACCGGGGGCCGAAGATTGAGCCGTTCAGTGGCATCTGCCCGTCAAAGCCAGACCGTATGACAGGAGAAACGAACTTTCAGCCTGCCCAGCGAGCAAGCCGGTTACATCGACGCCCTTGTCGCCTACGCTTCCGGCAGCGAAGTGGTGCGTGCCGGATTGAGAGCCTTGCAGGAGCGCGATGCTGCCGTTGAGAAGTGGCTGCGGGAGGAGGTTGTCGCCGTCTATGACGCCATGCAGGCTGACACTGGACGCGCCATTTCCGCTGAACAGGTGTCGGCCTTGGTTCGCGCCCGGCACGCCGACCGGCCGAGAAGGCCCGCGCGTAAGCCATAGGATTGAATTCAGCCCTGAAGCTCTCGCCGATCTGCTCGACCTCTATGACTACATCCCATGCGTAACGGTGCTGAACGGGCGATTGGCTATATCGACCGGATCGAGGACCCGGAAGATTCATAACGACGGAGATAAATCCGGGGCGTTGGATCGCAGGCCTGCCGGCGATGCTTGATGTATATCGATGCCGGAATTGATGGTAAATTGTGCCGCAGGTGGAGAGCCTGCAGGTCGCGTGTTGGCGATCATCAAGAAACGTCTTTTTCTGGACATGAGGCCGAAGGCTGAGCCAGCCTCTGAAGTTTGAGGCGGAGGTAGTCGAGGTATCCGTCGGGGAGCGGTTTCTGCTGCAGTTCGGCTATGACAGGCAGGAAGTAGGCGAGGGACCGGATCTTCGGAAGCGGCGGCAGGTCCGATGGCCTGGCGAGCCGACGGAGAGTGCCGAGCAACAGGGCGGATTCGACCAGTGCGAGGGGAACCGGTTGCCGATGAAGGTTGCGGGCCACCGACCGGTCCGGTGGATTCGGTCTGGCCGGGGTGTCGGGCAGATCCGCGTACAGCGTGAGCACAGAGGTGACATAGCCCACCTCCCCGGCGGACGTCACTTTTTCCTCCGACGCGCGGCGGTCTCCAGTTCGCTTTCGCGGATGCGGTAACTGTTGCCTTCGACGACGGTGACATCGGCGTGATGGAGCAGCCGGTCGAGCAGCGTAACGATGCAGGTAGCGTTCGGAAAGACTTCGTTCCATTCCTTGAAGGGACGGTTGGTGGTCAGGATCAGAGGCTTTCGTTCATAACGCCGGTTGACGACTTCATAGAGAAGGTCCGCCGCCTTGTCGTCGAAGGACAGATAGCCGACTTCATCGATACAAAGGAGTCCGACGTTGGCGTATGTGCGCAGTTTGCGGCGGCGCCCTTCGGGAGTCTGCCGGTGCAGGTCTTCCAGCAACGCCGCAGCCGAACGGAACAGCACCGAGTGACCGGCGAGCACAGCGGCGTGACAGAGATTGTGCGCAATCATCGTCTTGCCCAAACCGTTCCGGCCCACCAGAACGAGGTTGCGGGCTTCACTGAGAAAGTCCAGCGTCAGCGCACGCTCGATCACGTCGCGTTCGATTTTGGCGGGCCATGTCCAGTCGAAGTCGGCCATGGGTTTGAAGCTTTTGATCCCGCTGATGCGCAGTCGCCGTTCCAGGCTGCGGCGCGAGCGTTCCGCGGCTTCGGCCTTCAAGAGTTCTTCGAGGAACTGATGAGCGGACCAGCGCGCTTTGGCGGCATGCGCTATAAAGTCGTCCAGCTGCGCGGGTAACGCACGCAGTCCGATCTGCCGGAGTTGCGTGGCAAGACTATCGTTCGTCATTATCGTCGTCCTTGATGTTGTTTTGAGTGCGGGCGAGTTCGTCGTAAGTAGCCAGATCATGGGGCCGGACATCGACCGACTGAGCCTGCGGATGGCGGCTGAGATCGAGGGCCATCGGGGTAGAGCGAGGCTGGCGGCTGAGCAGGAAAGCCACGGAGGAAGCGCGCGGCGTGCCTCGTTCGAGAGCTTCGGCGATGGCGCGGCGCAAAGCGGAAGCGCCATACTGTTCCAGCAACTTCATCAGATGAGACGTCTGCGCGCCGGCCGATTCGCCTTGCGCGAAGGCCAGATCGAGAAGCGCCCTGCTTTCCGGCGCCATTTGCTCCAGACGCCCTCCCGGCGTCGAATGGAATGCCTTGCGTTTGGTTTTGAGGACGGCGTCCTGATGAGCGGGATCGAGCACGAGCTGATGGCGATCCCATGTGCGCGTGTGACGGGCGAGTTCGATGGAGCCATCGAGAATGCGCACGATGGTGTCGGAAGCGACAAGCGTCAACTGGCGTCCGACTGCTTCGGGAGGGATGGAGTAATCGTTGAGATCGAAGCGGACATAGATCGTCTTGTGCGAACGCACGGTCTCGATCCGGTCGGTGGGAAACGGATGCAAAGCGGGAGGCAGCAGCCGGGGCTGTTCTTCGGCGAAGGCTTCGGCGACAGTGAGGTGATCGCCGCCGGGCCAGCGGCGCTGGTGGGCTACTTGATCGCGCCAGTGAAGCGCCTGACGATTGCATTCCGCCAGCGTCGTGAAGGCCCGCCCTGCCCAGAACGAATCGCGCACATAGCGGATGGCCCGTTCCACGCGCCCCTTCTGATTGCCGGAGCGCACCTGACAGGGCCGCGGCGCGAAGTGATAGTGGCCGCTTAGCTCCAGCAGGCGCGGGTGAAAAAGGATCTGATTGCCGCGGCGCTCCAGCACTGCGCTTTTCAGGTTGTCGTAAAGCAGAACGCGTGGCTGGCCGGACCAGAACTCAAACGCATGCACATGTCCGCGCAGGAAGTTCTCCATCGTCTGGTCGAAGAAAAACTCCAGATAAAGGGCTCGCGAATACGACAGCGTGATCACGAAGCAGGACAAGGCGCGCCGGGCCCGACCCACCATCACGTGGCCAAAGTGCGCCCAGTCGACCTGCCCCTGCTCGCCGGGGAAGGTTTGCAGTTGCAGGAACGGTTCGCGCTTCTGCGGACGCAGACGGGCGACGGCCCGGCGCAACTGCACGACGCTTCCGTTGTAGCCGCGGTCGTGAACCATCTGGTAGACGCGCGTGGCGCACAGTTGCGGATGCTGTTCCAGAGTCTGACGGATGAAGTCGATGTAAGGATCGACCACGGATGCCCGGAGCGGCTGCATGTTTTTGAAACGCTCGCTTTCAATGGCGTTGCGAACGGTGTCGGGATGGACGTCGAGTTCAGTTGCGATCGTGCCGACCTTCCAGTGTTCGGCGTAAAAATAACGGCGGATCTGCGCGCGCGTTTCGGGATCAATCATCTGTCGGGACTCACCTTCGTCGGGGAATGCGCGGAAAAGGATCGATGAAGCGTCCGGCGCGACCGCAGATCCGGCAGCGCAGCCATAAAACCGGCTTTGCTTCAGGCAGGAACGGCGGAAGCGGAGGGTCGTTTACCGCATCGGCCGGTCCACATTCAGATGATGCCGGGGAAGTGATCGAAAGGGAACTATGATCCGTCACGCGGGGTTGCGGCTGCCCGCACCGCCGCCGGTAGTCCCGCTGACGGTCGCGGTGATCGAGCTGCCCTTCCGGGCTCTGCTGGTGTCGCCGGTTGGCGCGCCGCCGTTGTTCGAGCCGGGCCTTCGCGCTGCATTCGGCGCTGCAGTAGCGGTGCCCGCGATCGCAGTGCGAGCAGATGAAAAAGACTGCGCGGCAGTGCCGGCCCGGACAGACCCGTTGAAGGAGAACCGCTTCGTCGTGAACCGCCGCCATGCGTCATCGCAGGCGGGGCTGGACAACGGCGGATATTTCGTGGCAGGTTGGAACCAGCTCTGTTTGGTCTTACCTCACGAAGGTTGTCCGAACCGCCGGACCCCTGCCGCGCTAACGACAGGGGTCCTTATCTCTTCTTCCCACCTTTGATTCACACGATACTTCGTGCCTTCGGTTCCGATGACAGACCGACGGATGATCGCGCCTCCGGCGCGGATGATGTTGCTGGCCCCGGCCAGATGTTCGGAAAACTCCGTTTTCAGATGATCGCTGACACGCTGAAGACCGGAACGTCTTATGTCGCGACACTCCGGATCTTCAGCCGCGCACGCCGCGTATCGCAGCGCGAGAACAACCTGGTGGTGTATCTGACCGACGATCGCAATCGCCGCTACGACGCGCTTCCAGACAAATCCGCAGTCCCTTTCAACGTCCAGCTTGGACCGGAGGAGTCGATGGAAACCACCCGGACCTTCGAGGCTCCGGGAGATGCAAAACACGTTGGCGCGGTAATCGCGCACGAAGGCGGCTTCCCCATAGCCTGGTTCATCGTCGGCGAGGAAGCCTGGTTTCGCAAACCGACCGTAGTGCAATATGATCCGTGATAGGAAGCACGCCGCCGCCTGGTTTGCTTTGCTTCTCTCGCTGCCGGCCTGCGGATA
Organism: Alphaproteobacteria bacterium; assembly: GCA_027456965.1. Taxonomy (GTDB): domain Bacteria; phylum Pseudomonadota; class Alphaproteobacteria; order Micropepsales; family Micropepsaceae; genus Rhizomicrobium. The sequence goes on from DAIDUA010000108.1 coordinate 4,422, forward strand.
AAGCGGGCAAGCAAAAGACCAAACGCCTCAGCAGGTGTGCCCATCTTTTTCCAGGCATTCGCGCGATTCAAAGGGTTGCTCGGGATCCCACCCGTAGGCGCGAATCATCAGATCGCGCGGCAATCGCAACGCCGCGGCTCGCAGAAAGATCTCTCGTTCGGAGGCGCCGGGATACCTGGCGCGAACCCCGGATTCCGCCATCCGCAGCGCAAAGTCGGTCAGATCGAACGCCATCGCCAGGCGCTCGCCGGGTGTCTTGCGGCGCAGCAACTCCATCCACACTTCCATCGCACGCGGGCCGGTAT
>DAIDUA010000109.1 GCA_027456965.1 Alphaproteobacteria bacterium
CGAGCAATACCCGAAGATTCACCTGCACATCCGCAATCCGAATAATTTGACGGGCTTTCGCGAGAACCAGACCGACGTGATGATCGGATACACGCCCGCCAGCCAGGCCGGCGTCGTGTCGCGGCCGCTGGGACAGGTTCATCTCATTCCGGTCGCGACCCACGACTATATAAAACGCTTCGGCATCCCGACGAGGAAAAACCTTGAGTCGCATTTCTTCATAGACAGCGAATATTATGCCGCCGAGACCGAGATCTGGAAAGATTGGCGCTCGGCCGTATCGCGCGGTGTCGTTGCGCACACTTGCGACAATTCATTCGCCTACGGACTATTGGTGAAGTCCGGAATCGGGATCGGCCTGCTGGGTAATTACACGTTCGCGGACCCGGCGGCTGTTCCGCTCGACCTCGATGTTCATGTCATGCTGCCGATCCACATCCTTGCTCTTTCGGAGCGGCTGCAGGCACGTCCGGTCCGCTTGGTCTATGACTGGCTCTCTGTCGTCTTCGGTCCCGCCAATCCCTGGTTCGGCCCGGATCTCAATCTCCCGTCGCTTCCCGTGAAATCGCTGTCGCAGACGATGGCGCAGTTAGTTGAGGGACCAACCAGCTGAGCGCGTGCGCCTGATTTGAAGTATGACGGGCGCGGATTTTTTCTGAGATGTCCAGATAGTGGTTGGCGGCGTCTTCGAAGAGCGCCGCGAGTTCAAGAACATTTGTGTCCTCGCAATCGACGAGCCGCCGCACCGCCTCGTTGTGAATGGCGGTCACTTGCTTAACGTAGCTGTAGTAGTCCTGCATGTTACGTTGAACTCCTGTTGGTGAACGCCTCATCAGCGGCTGGCCTCGTATTTCGATGCGTAGTCCCACTCGCCCTCCGTCCTGAACAGAACCGCCGGATCGGTCGCAAGGGTTATGGCATTCTCGGGAACGTCGAGTTCCTTGATCAGTTCGACGAACGGTTCGTCATGGCCGGCATAGAATGCCGGCGGCTTATCGGCGACCTGCTTGAACCCGAGCAAACTGCGCCACAGACGCGCGTAGAGGGGTGAGGCGTGGGTGATCACGCGGCTGTAGCCTTTGCGCGCTATGTGTCTGAAGACGAATTCCGCCGCGATCTTGAGGTGGCGCGGGTGGCGGTAGGCCTTGCGGAACGCCGAGCGTTCGATCTTCGCGAAGTCGCTGAACCAGCGAATGCGCAAGGCGCCGATCGGCTCTTCGCCGCTATAGATGATGATGTGTGTTGCCTGAAGGTCATTGCCGTCGAAGGCGTGCCCGGCGACCAACCCGGTGTCCTCCATGAAGCAGATCGCCCGGATGGCGTAGGCATGCTGCAGCTGCTCCATTGTGGTCACAATCTCGACTCGGATAGAATTATGGCCAATTGCAGTCTGTTGGTTCGTTTCGCTCATGGTGGTGGCACTTCCCGCTAATCTTGGGGTAATATCTCCCTGATATCCCGGGCCGGCGGAAGATGGGCTTAGCTTGAGCTGTTCTTCAAATATGATGAGCCACGTCATGAACAAGCCGCTCACGCTCGCATTGCAGATCGAGGAATGGACGCGCGAGGCCGTAAGCCAGTGCGGCGACGACTGGAAGCGGATTGCCGCTCATATCCAGGCGCGCTTTTCCGAGATGGACGAGGCCGGGCGGACCAGGATCACGGCGGAAGCCTCGCTGACGCTCCTCGATCCGATCGACCAGAAAAAAAGCACGTCGACGCACTGACGGCAGGTTGGTTTGAATTTCGGCTGCCGGCCGCGACGGGCCGCGTCCGGTGGCAGCCTCCCGCGAACGGTCGCCTTCATTGGCAGTTCAACGCGCTATGGAGCGGGAAACCCGCCCGGCCCCGCCGCCAGGCTCATCATATTTGAAGAACAGCTCAAGCTAAGCCCATCTTCCGCCGGCCCGTCATTTCCCTGACAAATGCCCTGTAACTCGACGGAGCGTGTCGCCCGCTGCGGTGAGGAAGGATTCGTTGACCTGGCGAACTGGCTAAAGACTTGGTGAATGTCGATGCAATGCCCGTATCCCGATCGCTAAGTGCCGGGCGGTGTTGACGTCAAATGGATGGGCAATGGACGATTGCGACACCTGGAGTTTGGCGGAGCAGCTTATCAAGCAACACGGCCGCAACGCTGCCGTCGTCGCGGCCGACAAATTCGTCGATTTCCAAAAGCTCGGTGATGACGACGGTATGGCGAAGTGGGTCCAGGTCCTGCTGACAATACGCGAACTGTCGAAGAAGCGCGGTTGAGCGAGGCGGCCCAGGCTTCGCACCTGACGGTATTTGGCCAGCCGCGGATTATGCCGCCCGCGTGACCACCTCCGCCATATGCGCTTCGGCATCGAGCGTCGCCGCCACTGCGTGTACCACGGCCGCGATCAGCACCGACGCCTGCACCTGCTCGGCCGTGAGCCCGGCATTGCGCAGCACCTTTTCGTGGCTGTCGATGCAGGCGCCGCAGCCGTTGATGGCCGATACCGCCAGGCACCACAGCTCGAAGTCGGCCTGGGCCACGCCCGGCTTGCCGATGACGTTCATGCGCAGCCGCGCCGGCATGGTCTTGTAGTCCGGCGCGCTCGCGAGGTGCGTAAAGCGGTAATAGACATTGTTCATGCCCATGATTGAGGCCGCGGCGCGGGCGGCGTTGAGCGCCTCGGGCGAAAGCTTGGGCGCGAATTCGGCCGTGATCGCCTTGGTGGTGATCTCGTTGCGCGACGCCAGCGCGCAGGCGATGAAGGTTCCCGCCCGCTGTTGTTCGCTGAGCGACGGCTCCGCCGCCAGCGTCGACA
>DAIDUA010000110.1 GCA_027456965.1 Alphaproteobacteria bacterium
AGCAGAGATGCTCGCTGAAGAACGGCAGCACGTGGTTCTGGAAGCGATAGGCCACGTGGCTGGTGTGCGTCCCGTGATACAGCTCGAAACCGTTCTTGATGCCGTAGCTGTCGAGCACCGCGTGCACCTTCTCGGTGTCGACGCGCAGGCCGTCCTCATCGCCCACATCCAGCGCGATGGCGCTGTATTGGCGCAGATTGCCGATGTACTGGTCGATGAAGTCCAGCGGCGCATTCGCCGCCCACTTCGCCAGAACGTCGGGCTGGACCACGCCGTCCTTCACCGGCATATCGAAATAAAGCGGCGGGTTCTTCGGGTCCGGCGACCAGGCGGCCGCGGTGGCCAGTTCGGCGCGGTCGAAGAAGGACATGTTCGCCGCATCGGCCGGCGACTTCATCGCCGCCACCGCCTTGTCGAATGCCTGCTCGTGTGCGGACGCGGGATCGGGAGCCGGGCGCGGCGACAGACAGCAGGGGCTCATGACGTAGAGGCTGCCGAACACGTCGGGATGCTGCATGCCGATGCGCAGCGCGCCGTAGCCGCCCATGTAATGGCCGATCAGGCCGCGGCTGCGGCGATCGGGAATCGTGCGGTAATGCGCGTCGATATAGGAGACGACGTCGCGGACGATGAATTTCTCGAAATCGCCGACGGTGGCGGAGCTCGAATACATCGAGCCGCCATACACCGTTTTCGAGTCGGGCATCACCACGATCATCTCCTTGGCGCCCTTTGCGAAGGCCCCCTCGATGGTCTGCGGCACGCGAATCTCGTGCGTCCACTGCTCCGCGCCGATGGAGTAGCCGTGCAGGGCGTAGACGACGGGATAGCGTCGCGTGGTATCCTTGAAATAGCTGGGCGGCAGGAAGACGATCACGTCGCGATCGACCGCCTCGCCTTCCAGATTGCCTTCCAGCGAGGCGCCGTGAATCATGATGTGCTCAACCGTCACCGGCTGCGCCCCGGCAACGACCGGCGGCATCTCGGTCTCGACCTGCGCCAGAGCCGGCGGCGCGCACGCCAGGAGAACAGCGGCCGCAACGGCCCCGCACAGATTCCGCGTCATCATCATCCTCCCCTGGACGACCGTGTCCCCACGGCCGCTTGTTGTTGTCGCCCGCGCCTAGCGATCCAGCGTGAGGACCGTGACGGACGCCGGCGGCAGGGTGATCGACAGCTTGCCGTCCGAAACCTGCGCCGACACCGGCTTGGGCGACACGGTGTTGGGCGCCGCGAAGGTGTTGACCGCGTCCACCGCCGGCGCCGCCAGCACCTGCCCGTTCGCCACCATCGCGGCCGCGCCCGGCACTGTGATGGCGAAATCCGCCGGCCGGTTCGGGTCGAGATTGGTCAGCGAAACGACAATCCTGCCGTCCTTCGCCTTCGCCGCGATGGCGTCCACGCGCGGCAGGGTGATGTCTTTATATGTATAGGTGCCCGCGTCGTAGGTGACGGGCAGGAAGGTGGCGTCCTGGAACGGCACATACATCTTGAAGACATAATAAGTCGGCGTGCGGATCATCTTGGGGCCGTCGGTCATCAGCATCGCCTGCAGCACGTTCACCATCTGGGCGATGTTGGCCATGCGCACGCGGTCGGCGTGGCGGGCGAAGATGTTGAGGTTGAGGGCGGCGAGGATGGCGTCGCGCTGCGAGTTCTGCTGCTGCAGGAAGTGCGGGTTCGAGCCCGGCGTCGGCGCATACCAGCCGCCCCACTCGTCGACCACCAGCGCGATCTTCTTGTCGGGATCGTACTGGTCCATGACGGCCGACTGCTTGTCGATCAGGCCGTTCATCTTCAGCGTTTCCTGCAGGACGGAGGCATAGTCCTGCTCGCCGAAATCCATGGACGGCATGTGCGGAGGCCAGCCGCCCGCCACGGTGTAGGAATGCAGCGACATGCCGTCGAGGTCGAAGGACCAGCCGTGGCGCTTCTTCCAGGTGCTCATCACGGCATCGGTCCAGTCGGTGTCGGCGGTCCCCGGACCGACCGCGATCTTCTGCATCTTCTCCGCGGGATTGAAGTTGTTCACGAAGCGCGCGAAGCGCCGCATCCGCGCGGTGTATTCGGTGGGCGTCATCAAGCCGCCGCAGTCCCAGCTCTCATTGCCGAGGCCGAGATAGGCGACCTTGTAGGGCGCGGGATGACCGTTGGCGGCGCGCTCCTTGGCGAGCGTGGTGGGCTTGTCGGCCGTCATGTATTCCAGCCAATCGGCCGCTTCCTCGACCGTGCCGGAGCCGAGGTTGACGGAGACATAGGCCTGCGAACCGATCTGGTGGAGGAAGTCGAAATATTCGTCGGTGCCGAAGGCGTTGCTGTCGAGCACGTCGCCCCAGCTCGTGTTGACGCGGGTGGTGCGGGTTTTTCCGACGCCGTCGCGCCAGTGGTACTGGTCGGCATAGCAGCCGCCGGGCCAGCGAACATCTGGCACATGCAATTCACGCAGCGCCGCGACGACGTCCTTGCGGATGCCTCTCACATTCGGAATCTTGGAATGGCGCCCCACCCAGATGCCGTTATAGATCTGGGTGCCGAGCTGCTCGGCGAACTGGCCGAAGATGTGCCGGTCGATCCTGGCGCCGGGCTGGGAGGTGTCCACCTGGACGGCGATCGCGTCCTGGGCCTGTGCCGCTGCGCAGGAGAGCCCCAGCGCCAAAAGAATTCCGGACATCGCTGCGCGCATCTCGCACCTCGTTATTTTGTCTGAGAATTTGGTAGCGCAACATCCCGCGCTTCGCAACGCTTTACGGCGTCAATACATATTCGCAATCGCAGCAAGCGCGCAGCGCCGGCGGACCCTACGGTCCCTTCATCTTGGCGAAGATCTGGCGGTCCTTGTTGTCCCGCATCAGCGCGGTGAGGCCGGTGATGGTCGCGAGGCCGAGCCCACCGGGCATGCCGTTGTCGGGGTCCGGGATGATCCTGGTGTAGCTCTCGCCGGCGACCTTTTCCCAACGTCCGGCCGGCGTCTTGATTTCCAGGCTTGCGACCGTCGCCTTCAGCACCAGGCGGACGATGGCAACCGTCGGCGCTTTCGGTTTGGTCAGGCTGAGATAGCCGCCCATCATCTGCCAGCCATTCGCCAGCGCCCACGCCGTCAATTCGTCTTTCGTCATCACGCCGTCTCCCACAGAGCGAGCAGCGCCGCTTCGACCTCGCGCGGCTGGCGGAGCTGACACAGATGCGATTTCGCGGCGCGGCGCACCTCCGCGGACAGCGGCCAGGGCGCGTTCTCGACATACCAGCCGAGATGCTTGCGGAAGGTCTTGAGCCCGAGCGCGTCGCCATAGAAGCGCAGGCTGTCGCGGAAATGATCGAGCACGACGGCCAGGCGCTCGGCGAGGCCCGGCTCGCGCATCGCCTCGCCGGTCTGCAGCGCGCGCGCGACGGACGCGGCGATCCACGGCTTGCCATAGGCGCCGCGGCCGATCATCACCGCGTCGGCGCCCGACTGGCGCAACGCCTCGCGCGCCGAGACGTCGTCGAGGATGTCGCCGTTGACGATCACCGGCAAGCGCGTCGCCGCCTTCACATCGGCGATGGCGCGCCAGTCGCTCGGCCCCTTGAAGAATTGCTGGCGCGTGCGGCCATGCACCGTGATCGCCTTCACCCCGCAGCGTTCGGCGCGCGCGGCCAATTCCGGCGCGTTGCGGCAGGCGTCGTCCCAGCCGAGGCGCATCTTCAGCGTCACCGGCCGCGTGGTTGCCTGCACCGCCGCATCGATCAAGCGCTCGGCGTGATCAAGATCGCGCATCAGCGCCGAGCCGGACAGCCCGCCGGTCACTTCCTTGGCCGGGCATCCCATGTTGAGATCGATGATCTGCGCGCCGGAGGCTTCCGCCATGGCGGCGCCTTTGGCGAGCCAGTGCGCCTCGCGCCCGGCAAGCTGGACCACCATCAGCGGCAGGCCCTCGCCCACGGCGCGGCGCACGACGTCGGGACGGCCGCGCGCCAGCGTCTCGCAGGCGACCATCTCGGTGACCACATAAGGCGCGCCAAGCTTCGAGGCGGCGCGGCGGAACGGCAGATCCGACACGCCGCTCATCGGCGCGGTCAGCACGCGGCCACCGATCTCGACGTCTCCGATGCGGAACGCGTGGCTCATGACGTTGATCCGAAGTCCGGGCAGGATTTGCCGCGGCAGTGCGCGTACCGGGAATATGCAGTGTAACTTATTGGATTTATTATATTAACAGAAATATCTGGCGGACAGGGAGACTGCCGGATTGGCGGCTGGCCGATGCCGGCGTCGTCCGTTAACTACCTGCTTTTGCACAATATTCTCCCACTTCGTTGTCCAGTGTCGTTCACCGGGTTCGACAAAATCCCACATAAAATGTGGGATGGAATGTGGGGCGCCAGTTATGAAGACAGGCCGTCATCCGAACTGCGCGTTGTCGGCAGTGAAAGTTCGAACGATCAAGACGCCGGGCCGCTATGCCGACGGCAACGGGCTCTATCTCATTGATGGCGTGGTGAAGGGCCTGCCCAAACGTCCGGATCGGGTGAACCATCACGCCGCCATGCGCTATGCGGAGGTTTCCAGCTTTATTCAAGCGATCCGGGATAGCGCGCTCAGTGAACCGGCAAAGCTTGCATTCGAGTTCCTGATCTTGACGGCCAGCAGCGCGCTCAATTTGCGGGCTCCGTTCGTGCATACAGCGTTCTCGCAATAGGTGCTGACGACGAGAGCTTCGGTCGCTGCGTCGTTACCAATGAAATCCTGCCGGCAATCACCTGCGATCCCGGTCACAACAAAAAAAGTCGAACAATTACAACTGCGCCATTCCGACGTAGACGACGCCCGATGAAGTGTCAGACCGTCATGACTTTGCAAGTCCGCCATCAGCCGGAAAGCGGACCTTTCGGCACGCGAACAATCACCGGGATGACAGCAAGTGCGGACGTTGGCTGGTTTGGCCGTCTATATGAAATCTATATAGGAGTACGCCTCCACTCACTCTCGAATCTATATGCCGCAAGGATCAAGTTCCGGTTCCGAATTGGGAGCCTTGTTCATGTTCGACATAGTCATGATCGCCTTGGGTGTTGGATTCTTCGTTGTGGCGATCCTTTACACATCAGCTTGCAACCGCCTGTGAGGCATCCATGACGCTCGATTACGCACTGGGGGCGCTCGTGACGCTCGGCATCCTTATCTATCTCGTCTACGCACTCATCAGGCCGGAACGGTTCTGATCCGGCGGCCTTGGGAACAGTTCCATGACAGCAAATGGCTGGGTTCAGATCGCGATTTTCGCGATTCTTGTCACTGCGAGCGTAAAGCCGCTCGGGCATTACATGGCCAAAGTGTTTCAGGGCGAACACACATTCCTGTCGCCCGTGCTGCGCCCGGTGGAGCGAGCGATCTACGGCATTTGCGGTGTCCGCGAGGCGGATGAGCAACACTGGACGACTTACACGGTCGCCATGCTGCTGTTCAGCATCGTCGGGTTTCTGTCGTTGTACGCGCTGCAGCGTCTGCAGAACGCCCTGCCGTTCAATCCCCAGGGGATGGGCGCGGTTTCGCCCGACTCCTCGTTCAACTCCGCCGTCAGCTTTGTCACGAATACGAATTGGCAAGGCTATAGTGGCGAGACGACGATGAGCTATCTCGTCCAGATGGCGGGGCTCACCGTGCATAATTTCGTCTCCGCGGCGACGGGTATAGCGCTTGCCATTGCCCTCATCCGCGGCTTTGCGCGGCGGTCGGGCAAGACGGTCGGCAATTTCTGGATCGATCTGACCCGCTGCACGCTTTATGTGCTGCTGCCGATGTCCATCGTCGTAGCCCTCGTCTTGATCTGGCAAGGCGTACCGCAGACTCTGGGCGCTTACGTTGACGCCGTGACGCTCGAAGGGGCGAAGCAGACAATCGCCGTAGGGCCGGTCGCTTCGCAAGAGGCGATCAAGATGCTGGGCACCAATGGCGGCGGCTTCTTCAACGCAAACTCCGCCCATCCGTTCGAGAATCCGAACGCTATCACCGACCTGCTCGAATTGTGGTCGATCCTGGCGATCAGCGCGGCACTGACCTACACGTTCGGAAAGATGGTGGGGGACACGCGTCAGGGCTGGGCGATCTTCGCGGTCATGGGCGTGCTGTGGCTCGGCGGCCAGACCGTGTCTTACTGGGCCGAAAGCCAGCCGAGCGCCATGCTCACCGCGATGCATGTCGACCAGAGGCCGAACACGCTTCAAGCCGGCGGCAACATGGAAGGCAAGGAAGTCCGCTTTGGCATCGCCGATTCGACGATCTGGGCCAACGCCACGACCGAGGCTTCGAACGGCTCCGTCAATTCCATGCACGACAGCTACACGCCGCTAGGCGGGCTCGTGGAGTTGGTCAACATTCAGCTCGGCGAGATCATCTTCGGCGGCGTCGGGTCCGGGCTCTACGGCATGTTGTTATTTGCCGTTGTGGCGGTGTTTGTGGCCGGCCTGATGGTCGGCAGAACACCGGAATATCTCGGCAAAAAGCTGGAAGCCAAGGAAGTGAAGATGGCGCTCCTCGCCATTCTGATCCTGCCGCTTTCCATTCTCGGCTTCACGGCTCTTGCGGTGGTTCTGCCGGCTGGCCTTTCCAGCCTCAACAACGCCGGGCCACATGGCTTCAGCGAAATCCTCTATGCCTATACATCGTGCACCGGCAACAACGGCAGTGCCTTTGCCGGGCTCAATGCCAATACACCCTTCTACAACGTGACGACCGCGCTCGCGATGTTGCTCGGGCGTTTCGCTTTCATCGTGCCAGCAATGGCCGTGGCCGGCTCGTTGGTGGAAAAGAAAATCGTGCCGCCATCGGCGGGGACGTTTCCGACGACTGGAGCTCTTTTCGTTGGCCTGCTTGCGGGCGTGATTCTGATCGTGGGCGGGCTCACTTTTTTTCCGGCGCTGGCCCTGGGTCCGCTCGCGGAACACTTCGCCATGCACGCCGGCGCACTTTATTGAGGCTCAAGATATGGATGTAAAGACTCCCAAGCCGCTCGGCGTCGAAAAGGTCCGCAAGCGCATGTCGGCGGCGGCGCTGACCGACCCGAAAATCCTGGTTCCGGCGGTAGGCGGCGCATTCCGCAAGTTCGACCCGCGGATGATGGCGCGCAATCCGGTGATGTTCGTGGTGGAGGTTGTCGCCACGCTCACGACGGTGCTGTTCATCCGCGATCTGTTTGCGGGAGCCCACGATCTCGCCTTTTCCTTCCAAATCAATCTGTGGCTATGGTTCACGGTGCTGTTCGCGAACTTTGCGGAGGCCGTCGCCGAAGGGCGCGGCAAAGCCCAGGCCGCGACCTTGCGCAAGACCAAAACCGAAATGATGGCGAAGAAGCTCGCCGATCAAGATATCAAAGTCTGGCGCAACGTGCCCGCTTCCGAACTGGCGCGCGGCGATCTGGTGCTGGTCGAGGCCGGCGAATTGATCCCTTCGGACGGCGATGTCGTGGAGGGCGTAGCGTCGGTGGACGAATCCGCGATCACCGGCGAAAGCGCGCCGGTCATCCGGGAATCAGGCGGCGACCGTTCGGCGGTAACCGGCGGTACGCGCGTGTTGTCCGACTACGTTGTCGTCCGCATTACAGCAACCCGTGGCTCCACCTTTCTCGATCGGATGATCGCCATGGTGGAGGGAGCGGAACGGCAAAAGACGCCCAACGAGATTGCGTTGAATATTCTGCTGGCCGGCATGACGCTGATCTTCGTGTTCGCCGTAGCAACGATCCCAAGCTTCGTCGCTTATGCCGGCGGGCACATCTCCGTGCTCGTGCTGGTCGCGCTGTTCGTAACCCTGATCCCGACCACCATCGGCGCGTTGCTGTCCGCCATCGGCATTGCGGGCATGGACCGATTGGTGCGCTTCAATGTACTGGCGATGTCAGGCCGTGCGGTGGAAGCGGCGGGCGATGTCGATACCTTACTGCTCGACAAGACCGGCACGATCACGCTCGGCAACCGTCAGGCAACGGAGTTCATACCCCTGTCCGGCGTCGACCGGCATGATCTCGCCGATGCCGCGCAGCTCGCTTCCTTGTCCGATGAAACGCCGGAGGGCCGCTCCATCGTCCTTTTGGCCAAAGAGAAGTACGGCATCGTTGGTCGCGGCGCCCCTCCTGCGCCGGCGCAATTCATTCCGTTCTCGGCGCAGACACGTCTCAGCGGCGTTGACAGCGAGAAAACGTCCATTCGCAAAGGCGCGGTGGACGCGATCTTGGCTTGGGCGGGCCGAGAGGGCGCTTAGGGCGTTGCCGAACTGAACGCCGCCGCCGACCGCATCGCCAAGACCGGCGGTACGCCGCTCGCAGTCGCCAAGGATCGCAAACTCCTCGGCGTCATCCACCTGAAGGATATCGTGAAAGGCGGTATCCGCGAACGCTTCGCGGCATTGCGGAAAATGGGCATCCGCACGGTGATGATCACGGGGGACAATCCGCTTACCGCGGCGGCCATCGCCGCCGAGTCCGGTGTGGACGACTTCCTGGCGCAGGCGACGCCCGAAACGAAGCTCAAGCTGATCCGCGAGGAACAGGCCAACGGCAAGCTGGTGGCGATGTGCGGCGACGGCACCAATGACGCGCCGGCGCTTGCGCAAGCCGATGTCGGGGTCGCCATGAACACCGGCACCATGGCGGCGCGCGAAGCCGGCAACATGGTCGATCTCGATAGCGATCCGACCAAACTCATCGAAATCGTCGAAATCGGCAAACAGCTTCTGATGACGCGAGGCGCGCTGACGACGTTCTCGATCGCCAACGACGTGGCGAAGTATTTTGCCATCATCCCCGCGATGTTTGTCGCATTCTATCCGCAACTTGGGGCGCTGAACATCATGGGGCTGCACTCGCCGCAGAGCGCGATCCTGTACGCGATCATCTTCAACGCCCTCATCATCATCGGGCTCATTCCGCTGGCGCTGCGCGGCGTCTCCTATAGCGCCGTCGGCGCCGAAAGTCTGCTCCGCCGAAATCTTCTGATCTATGGCCTGGGCGGGATCGTCGTGCCCTTCATCGGCATCAAGCTGATTGACCTGGCGGTGACCGCTGTAGGCCTTGCGTGAGGATGCCATGCTGAAACAACTTTGGCCTGCCGTTGCCATGCTTCTCGTAATGACAGTGATCACGGGCCTGCTTTATCCGCTCGGCATCACGGGCGTCGCTCAACTACTGTTTCCATGGCAGGCAAATGGCAGCTTGATCGAGAAGAACGGCAAGGCGATCGGTTCCGAATTGATCGGGCAGAACTTTACCGGCGACAGGTACTTTCACGGCCGGCCATCTGCTGCCGGTAACGGCTATGACGCGGCAAATTCTGGAGGCTCAAATCTGGGTCCCACATCAAGGAAACTAATCGACCGGATCAAGGGCGACGCGGCGAAACTCCATGCAGAAAACCCGAACGTGCCAATCCCGGTTGACTTGGTTACCGCCTCGGCAAGCGGGCTTGACCCAGACATCACGCCGGCAGGCGCCTATTTTCAGGTGCCGCGAATCGCCAAGGCGCGCAAACTATCCGAAAACGTTGTGCGCAACCTTGTGATGCAGCACATTGAAGCCCGTGTCGTCGGCGTTATCGGAGAGCCGCATGTCAATGTTCTGAAGCTCAACATGGCCCTGGACGCTTTGACCGCGAGATAGATGCAGGCTGCACGGACGCGGGAAAAAGCGTAACATCCGCAACTCTATGCGAACCAGCGATCGGCATGAGCGACGACCAGACAGACCGGAATACCCGGCCATCACCGGAAGCCCTTCTTGAGCAGGCTGCACAGGAAGGGCGGGGGCGGCTGAAGGTGTTTCTCGGCGCCGCGCCGGGCGTCGGCAAGACATACGAGATGCTGAATCAAGCACGCCAGCGAAAGCTTGATGGCGTCGATGTCGTCATCGGTGTCGTGGAAACGCACGGCCGCGTCGAAACCGACTTGTTGACCAAAAGCCTCGAAAAGATTCCGAAAAAGCGTATTCCATATAAAGGCCGCGTGCTCGCGGAGATGGACCTCGACGCCATTCTGCAGCGCAAACCGAAATTGGCGCTGGTGGATGAATTGGCGCACACCAACGTGGAAGACAGCCGCCATCCCAAACGGTACTTGGACGTCGAGGAACTGTTGGCCGCAGGCATCGACGTCTACACCACGCTCAATGTCCAGCATCTGGAAAGCCTGAATGATGTGGTGGCCAAGATCACGCGGGTGCGTGTGAACGAAACGGTGCCGGATTCGATCCTGGATCGCGCCAACGATGTAGAGGTCGTCGATCTTACGCCGGAGGACCTGATACAGCGTCTGAAGGACGGCAAGGTCTATCTTCCGGAAACGGCCGAACGCGCGGCCCAGCATTACTTCGTGCCGGGCAACCTCACTGCCTTGCGCGAACTGGCATTGCGCCGCACCGCCCAGCGTGTGGACGACCAGATGGTCAATTACATGCGCTCGCATGCGATCCAAGGACCTTGGGAGGCCAGCGAACGCGTACTGGTGTGTGTAAATTCGCGGCCGGGGGCCGTCGCGCTGGTGCGCTATGGGCGCCGCTTGGCGGATCGGCTTCATGCATCCTGGACCGCTTTCTATGTCGAGACGCCAGGTGTGCGGGGACTCGACGAGATGCAACGCGACCGTGTGGCGGAAGCGTTGCGCGTCGCCATAAGGCTCGGCGGTCAAGGGGTCACCGTTCCGGCACCCAGCATTGTCGACGGTATCATCGACTATGCACACGCGAACAACTTCACGCATATCGTCGTCGCCACGCCGCAACGTTCCCGATGGGCCGAACGGCTGCTCGGTTCCGCGACGCATGAAATTATCCGGCGAGCGGGCGATGTCAGCGTTCATGTGGTGCCCGATCAACTCACGCGCGCGATGAAAGGCCAAGCACCGCCAATGCCGCCCGCCGCAACAGCCCTTGAAACGGCGCTCGACCCAAAGGCCCATGCCGGTAGCTTGGTCATGGTCGCCGTGGCGCTTTTGATCGGCTTGGCTCTGCAAGCGCTGAAAATAGGACCGTCGAATATCGGCTTAGTGTTCTTCACCGCCGTATTTATGAGCGCCATCAGCTACGGCCTGTGGCCCGCGCTTTTGGCGGCAATCGTCAGCACCCTTGCTTATAACTTCTTTTTCTTTCCGCCACTCTACACGTTCACAATCACCGATCCCTCCAACGTCGTCAGTGTCTTCTTCTTCGGGCTGGTGGCGATCGTGGCTGGCATCCTCGCCGCGCGCGTACGGGCACAAGCCGTCGCCACCCGCGACCGAGCGGCCATGATGGAAAATCTCTATCTCTTCAGTCGCAAGCTTGCCGGCGTGTTTTCGCTCGACGATTTGCTGTGGGCAACGTCCTTTCAGATCGCTCAGATGTTGAAGGTTCGTGTTGTGATCCTCCTTCCCGAGGGTGAGAGTGTGGCGGTTCGCGCGGGTTATCCGCCTGAAGATGAACTCGATGACGCCGATGTGGCCGCAGCGAAGTGGTCGTGGGAGCATGCGAGTCCGGCGGGCCGTGGCGCAGACACATTGCCCGGCGCCAAGCGTTTGTTTCTCCCGATGCGCACGGGCCGCGGCACCGTCGGAATTATCGGGCTTGATTCCGACCAGCCTGGGCCGCTTTTGTCGCCGGATCAGCGGCGACTTTTCGATTCTCTTGCGGATCAAGCCGCACTCGCCATCGAGCGCATCAACCTCGTTGCAGACATCGACCGCGCCCGGCTGAGTGCCGAAACGGAACGCCTTCGCGCCGCGCTTCTCACGTCGATTTCGCACGATCTGAGAACACCGCTCTCCGCCATCTTGGGATCGGCAACCAGTCTCAAATCCCAAGCGCTCGATCCGGAAGCAAAAGAGGAGCTGGTTGTCACCATCCAGCAAGAGGCGGAACGGCTGAACCGCTTTATCGCGAATCTTCTCGACATGACTCGATTGGAATCCGGCGCCATAGAACCGAAACTGGAACTCGTCGATTTGGTCGATGTTGTCGGAAGCGCCCTACGCCGGGTTGGCGGCGTTCTCGCACTCCATGATATCGAGATCGATCTACCTACCGACCTGCCGCCGCTCCGGCTCGATCCGGTTTTATTCGAGCAGGTCCTGTTCAATCTCCTGGACAATACTGCAAAGTACGCGCCCGCAGGAACGAAGGTTCGGGTGCGAGCGCGAGTGGACGGCAATCGCATCCATCTGGATGTGCGCGACGAAGGCGACGGCGTTCCGCCCGCCGATCTTGAGCGGATATTCGACAAGTTCTATCGCGCGCAGGCTGGCGACAGGAAGCGAGCAGGCACGGGCCTGGGGCTTCCCATTTGCCGCGGCTTCATCGAGGCCATGGGCGGCACGATCGTCGCAGGCAATCGCGACGACCGTCGGGGTGCGGTGTTCACAATCACCTTGCCTGTTCCGCTGCAACAGGAGCGCCCCGCGTGACGCAATCCCCGCCGCGCATTCTCGTCGTCGATGACGAACCGACGATCCGGCGGTTCCTGCGCACCAGCCTTTCGGCGCAGGGTTACCTGGTGCAAGAAGCGTTTGACGGCCCGTCGGCGCTTCTCTCGCTGCGTCGAAATCCGGCGGATGTGCTTGTTCTCGATCTTGGCTTGCCGGAGATGGACGGCTTCGAGGTCATCCGCCGCCTACGGGACGCTGGTTCCGCGCTGCCCATCGTTGTGCTTTCCGTTCGCGCGGATGAAGCGGGCAAGGTGAAGGCACTCGACTTGGGCGCCGACGATTACGTTACCAAGCCCTTCGGCATCGACGAATTGCTGGCGCGCATCCGCACCGCCATGCGGCACCGTCTGCAACAGGAAGGCGAGCGGCCGTTGTTCAAAAGTGGCGATCTGAGTGTCGATCTGGTTCGGCGCATCATTTTGGTTGGCGACCAAGAGGTAAAACTCACGCCGCGGGAATACGATCTGCTGCGCCTTCTGATCGCCCATGCCGGGAAAGTGCTGACGCACAAATTCATCCTGCGCGAGGTCTGGGGTGCGGAAACCGACGTGCAATATCTGCGAATCTACGTACGCACGCTACGCCAAAAGCTCGAAGCGGACCCGGAGCAGCCAAAGTTGATCTTGACGGAGCAAGGGGTTGGCTATCGTCTACGTGCCTCGGAATGAAGACATGAATTCAATATTGCGAGTCGCGCGAGAACGACCGTTTCTGTCCACCGTCGTCGATCAAACAGAAGGCCGAAAATTTGGCGGGCTGAAATGTGGGGTGAAAAATAACACACCGCATATTTATCAATAATAACAAACAGTTATAAAGTATTTTGGCGGACAGGGAGGGATTCGAACCCTCGATACGGTTACCCGTATGCCGCATTTCGAGTGCGGTGCTTTCAACCGCTCAGCCACCTGTCCGTCGAGCCGGTCCAAATACTGAAGGCCCGTCCGGATAGCAAGCCGGTTCGATTTTGGGACCGGCGACCGGTTTACGGCGCCGCGCGGCCGGCACCATCGCGGCCGCGGCGCGAACGATGCCGGGCCAAAGTCAGCGGCGTCCGCGATTTCGGGACCTTGGTGATGAAGTTGTAGCGCGCCACGTGGTAGCTCGTGTCGAAGCCGTAGAAATTGAGGCGCATGCAGGCAAGCTCCTCCTCGCGATAGGTCTCCAAGGGCTTTTCCGCCTCGTCCGCGGCGCGCGCCCGGCGCTTCGCCGCCAGCCTTGCGTCGAAGTCCGTGTCCGCCGTCAGCGCGCGAGCGATCGCCGCAATTCCCGCTATATCGTCACGCAGGGACGGCGGCAGGACACGATCGACGAGCCCGAGGCGACAGGCCGCGGCAACGCCCACCGGCAGCCGCGCCTGGGTCACGCGGCGGGCGTTCTCGGCGCCCGTGCGCCGCGGCAGCAGATAGGTCCAGTATTCCGAGCCGTAAAGATTGCCCATGTCCTTGTAGTGCGGGTTGAGCAGCACGTTCCCGCAGGCCCACACCTCGTCGGCCGCCAGCGCGAGAAAAACGCCGCCGGCGCCGGCGCTGCCGCGCAGGACGGAGACGACGAGGCGATCCGTGGTGGTGATGATGTCGCGGGCGAGATCATCGATGGCGTTGATGTTGCGCCAGGATTCGTCGGCGGGGCTGTCGGCGGTTTCGATCAAACCAAGATGGATGCCGTTCGACCAGTAGTCCGGTCCGCCCATCAGCAGCAATACGCGGGTCGGCCGTTCCAGCGCCCGGGCATAAGCCGCCCGCAGCGCCTCGCATTGCGCCGTGCTCATGGCGCCATTGTAGAAGGCGAAGTGGAGCATGCCGACGGCGCCGTGTTCTTTATAGCGGATCGGCGCATAGCCGGGCGCCGCCGGAAGGTTTGCGGATTCCTTTGCGAATACGTGCGTTGCCGGAAGCTTGAGCGCCTTGTCCTGTTCTTCGCGCACATGGCCGATCCACACCGCGCCGTCGCGCGTGGCGCACGCCAAGGCGCCGTCACAGCGCGCGATGACCGCGCCCGGCGGGCCGGAAAGATTTTCCGCATTGTGTGCATCGAAGAGCCGGACCGGGCGGCCGAACAGCGCGTCGCGAACGCCCGGCACGCCGTCGGCGCTGCGAATCTTCCGGAGCACGGCGTCTGCGGAATCGTTCCGCCAATCGATGGCGCGATCGCTCTGGCGGCAGGACGGACGCGCGCGACCGCGCCCACCGGCCACGGGACGCTCCGCAACGAACGTCTTCGCTTCCATGCGCGCGAGGGCCGTGAGCACCGCGTCCACGGCGGCGTCTGTGATTTCGCGGCGGTAAAGACTCGATTTGGTCGCGGCGCGCATCGCAAACGTCGCCGAGGCCCACACCGGTCCGGCGTCCATCGCGGCTTCGGCTTCCAGCACCGTGACGCCCCATTCGGTCTCGCCGTCGAGCACGGCCCAGTCCAGCGCCGACGGGCCGCGATCTCCGACGATGCCGGGATGCACGATCAAGCAGCGGCGCGACCGCCAGACGTCCTCGGGAATGGCACGCTTGAGGAACGGCGCCAGGACCACATCCGGATCGAACAACTCGACGGCCTCGCGGGTCACGGCGTCATTGACATCGAATTCGACAGAGACCTCATGGCCGCGTTCCCGCAATTCAACATGCAGCCGTTGCGACAGGCTATTGAAGCTGTGGACGAGAAGCAGGATGCGCACGTCAGCAGATCCGCGGCAGCTGCTCGCCGGACAGCCAGTCGACGATCCGCCCGCCGCCGAAGGAGGTCGTCATCTGCACGAAGTGGTGGTCGTCGGCGACCGCTTCGCCGATGATCGCCGCGTCGCGCCCAAAGGGGTGAGCCTGCATCGCGGCGAGGATATCCTCCGCCGCCTCTGGCGCGACGATGGCGACGAGCTTGCCTTCGTTCGCCACATAGAGCGGATCGAGCCCCAGCAGATCGCAGGCCGCGGCCACCTCCGGCTTGATGGGAAGAGCGTCTTCGGAGAAGCGAAAGCCGACCTTCGACTGATGCGCCAGCTCGTTGAGCGTCGCCGCCAAACCGCCGCGCGTCGGATCGCGCATGACACGCAGTGCCGGACCATCTGCCTCGACCATCGCCGCGACAAGTTGATGAAGCGCTGCCGAGTCCGAGACAATGGTGGTTTCGAAGGTCAGATTCTGCCGCTTCGACATGACGGCCACGCCGTGATCGCCGATGGTGCCGGACAGGATCACCTTGTCGCCCGGCCGCGCCTTCTCCGACGACAGATCGAGACCGTCAGGCACGACACCGACGCCGGTTGTCGTGATGAACACGCCGTCGGCCTTGCCGCGCTCGACCACCTTGGTGTCGCCGGTGATGATGGGAACGCCCGCGGAGCGGGCGGCCTCCCCCATGCTGTCGGCGACGCGCTTCAGATCGGCGAGCGCGAAACCCTCCTCGATGATGAATCCGGCCGCAAGGTAGATCGGCTGCGCACCGGCCATCGCAACGTCATTGATCGTGCCGTGGACCGCGAGCGACCCGATGTCGCCGCCGGGAAAGAAGATCGGCGACACGACATAACCGTCGGTCGTCATCACCATGCGGCCGCCGATGACGTCGAAGGCGGACTGGTCGTTGCCGCGCCGCAGCCAGGCGTTGTCGAGGGCCTCGTGGAAGATGTCGGCGATGAGTTGCGTCATCGCCCGTCCGCCGGAGCCGTGCGAAAGGTCGACGCGGCCGTTCTTGAAGTCGAGCTTGCGCTTGTAAGTCTTCACCGTCATGACGCCGCCCGCACATGGTCGCGGAAGCGGCCATAGGTCCAATGCGCCGCGCAGGCGCCTTCCGAGGACACCATGCAGGAGCCCATCGGCGTCTCCGGCGTGCACACGGTGCCGAACAGCTTGCAGTCGGTCGGCTTCTTCACGCCGCGCAGGATGGCGCCGCATTCGCAGGCGGGATTGTCCTCGGCCTGGATGTCCTCCATGGCGAAGCGCCGCTCGGCATCGAATTCGGCATAAGCCTCTTTCAGACGCAGCCCGCTGTAGGGAACGAGACCCAGCCCGCGCCACTCGAAGCTCTTGCGCAACTCGAAGATTTCCGCGACCTCGGCCTTGGCCTTCTCGTTGCCTTCCGGCTTGACCGCGCGCGCGTACTGGTTCTCGACATCGCAGCGTCCGTCGTTGACCTGCCGGACCAGCATGAGGACCGCCTGCATGACGTCGAGCGGCTCGAAACCCGCAATCACCACGGGCTTCTCGAATTCCTCGGCGAAGAACGCATAAGGCTGGCTGCCGATCACCGTCGAGACATGGGCCGGGCCGATGAAGCCGTCGATGCGGACGCGACCGAGTTCGCGCACATCGGGGCTTTCCAGGATGTTCTGGATTGCCGAAGGCGTGAGCACGTGGTTGCAGAAGATGGTGAAGTTCTTGAGCTTCTTCGCGGCGGCGATCCTGATCGCCAGCGCGGTGGGCGGCGTCGTGGTCTCGAAGCCGATGGCAAAGAAGACGACTTCGCGCTCCGGCTCGGCTTCCGCGATGCGCAAGGCATCGGTGGTCGAATAGACCATGCGGATATTGGCGCCGGCCGCCTTGGCCTTCAACAGCGACGTGCCGTGCGAGCCGGGCACGCGCATCAGGTCGCCATAGGTGCACAGCGTGACCTCCGGCCGTTCGGCAAGCTTTATCGCGGCGTCGATGCGTCCGATCGGCAACACGCAGACGGGGCAGCCGGGGCCGTGGATCATGCGCACATTGTCGGGCAGCAGGTCCTGGATGCCGTAACGCGAAATGGCGTGGGTGTGCCCACCGCAGAATTCCATGAAGTGATAGCTGGCGGCCGGATTCGCCTCCTGGGCGACGCGTGCCGCAAGGGCCCGTGCGAGACGGCCATCGCGGTATTCGTCCGCGTGTCTCATTGCGCGGCTTCCGCGGCTTCGATCCCGGCGATTTCTTCCAGATGCCCGAAGACGCGCTCGGCCTCCGCCTCGTCGATCACCGTGAGCGCGAAGCCGACATGGGCGAGCACGTAATCGCCGATGCGCGCCTCGGGCACATAAGCCAGGTTGATTTCCTTGACGATGCCGCCGAAATCGACGCGGCCGACGCGCATGATCGGATCGTCACCCGAGACGCTCGTGATCCGGCCAGGAATTGCTAGGCACACGAAACTTCTCCTTGCCCGGTACGCCTATGCCGACGATAGAAGTTCAATAGCGCATCGTCGGCACCCAGGGTAGTTCGCATTCCTGCCCCCAAAATCCGGGAATGTACGGATGACGCCTTGTCGCGGATAAAGTGGTATTTCATATGTATATTTTTATGTGAAAACCCAGCAAAATGAATGCGCCGGAGCCCGACGCGACGAGATAACCACCCCATGGCCGCAATTCCCCGTTACCGCCCGCATGCGGGCCCAGCGCTCTTCTCCGCCGGATTCCGGCCGTTCTTCCTGGCGGCCGCGTTGTGGGCCGTGCTGGCCATTCCGCTCTGGCTGGTGGCCTATGCGACGGGCGTCGCGCCGCCGACCGTCCTTCCGCCCGTCATCTGGCATGCCCATGAAATGATCTACGGTTTCGCGATGGCGAGCGCGGCCGGGTTTCTCCTGACCGCCATTCCGAACTGGACGGGCCGGATGCCGCTGCAGGGCCGGCCACTGGCGGGGCTTGCGGCGCTTTGGCTGATCGGGCGCATCGCGGTTCTGTTTTCCGCGGAGATCGGAGCCCTGGCCGCGGCGGTTGCCGATCTGTCCTTCCCGGCGGCGTTCCTCGCGGTCGTGGCACGGGAAATCCTGGCGGGACGGAACTGGCGGAACCTGCCGATGCTGGCGGCCCTCTCGCTGTTGCTGCTGGGCAACCTGCTCGTCCATCTCGACGCTCTCGGCATCGTCGACACCGCTGCGCTCGGCAATCGCATCGGTATCGGAACGCTTCTGGAATTGATTGCTCTGATCGGCGGACGCATCGTCCCGAGCTTCACGCGGAACTGGCTCGCGAAGAACCGCCCCGACGTCGCGCCGCCGGCCCAAGCGGGAACGCTCGACCTCGTCGCGCTGGCGGCGACGGGGCTTGGATTGGCCGCCTGGGCGGTCGCGCCGGATTCACCGGTCGCGCCTTGGGCGGAACTCATCGCCGGTGCCGCCGCGGGCTTGCGTCTGTCCCGTTGGCGCGGCGTGAAGACGATCCGCGAGCCGCTGCTGCTGATCCTGCATATCGGCTATGGCTGGTTGGCGATTGGTTTGCTGCTTCTCGGACTCGACGGCTTTTATGAATTCATGCCACCGACGACGGCATTGCATGCCCTGACGGTCGGCGCCATCGGCACCATGATCCTTGCGGTGATGACGCGGGCCTCACTCGGCCATACCGGACGAACCTTGTCGGCCGGACCGGGCACCAAGACGATCTATGTGCTGGTGACGGCGGCGGCAATATTGCGCCTCGCCGTGCCATTGGCCGGCGCCCAGATGATGGTCGCACTGTCGCTCGCCGGGACGGCGTGGTGCGCCGCATTCGGCCTTTTCGTGATCCTCTATGGCGGACCGCTGGCGCGTCCGAAAGCGAGCGGCGATGCGGCGGGCCCGATTTGAGGTGCGCAGAATCGCCGATCGAAAAGGTGCGGCAAGCCGCCTGAATCCTAATCACCACCGGCCAGCCAAGCAAATTCCGCGCGAGCGTCCATGCGCGGAAGCGCCAGCGC
>DAIDUA010000111.1 GCA_027456965.1 Alphaproteobacteria bacterium
GTCCGAAAGGGCGGGGCCAAGGTCGTGTCCCTGGGAGTCCAAAGAAAATTCAGTACGTGCAGGTCCTGACCTGCATCCCGGCCGGCGCCTTGGTGGTGGCGTCGCCGCAGGCTTCCCCGAGCTGCTGCTGCGTGAGGCCGATGACGTGCCGCAGGTCGGTGCCTTTGACCGAGGTGGCGTCCAGCCGCGCGCCGGTCATGTCCGCGTCGTCGAGATCGGCATGCGCCAGATTGGCGCCCTAGAGATCCGTGCCGCGGAAAGTGGCTTTCTTGAAATCGGCGTAGCTCATGCACATCAGCACCAGGCGCGCATGGTCGAAATCGGCGCCGGCGAGGTTTCCCCCTTTGACGCATTGATTGGTCAGGTCGGCGCCGGCCAGCATGCAGCCCGGACAATTGTGGTCGCCGGCCTTGATGGAGGCGACGGCGCGGGGATCGGCGGCGGGCGCACCCTGGCCATAGGCGGCCGTGGCGGCGAGGGCGGAAAGGGCGAAAGCGGCGGCGGCAAAACGGTTCATGGGGCCTGTCTCGTTCTGATACGCGAGCCCCAGACGTCGCAAGAGCCGTGCCCGCAAGAACCGGGTCGATCCAGGCTCGTGGCGTGGCTCATATCGCCTCCCAACCACGGAGGTTTTTATGCAGTTCCGCTTTCAAGGCCTGTCGGTCGCGCCGTTCCGGCCGCTGTTAGCCCTCGGCGACGAGGCGCTGAAAGAGCGGGGCGTGCGGCGCATGCTCTGCGACGCCAAGCCGGGCTTTCCCTGCCGCGTCAGCCTCGAGGACGCCGAGCCCGGCGAGCGCGTGCTGCTGACCAGTTACGAGCACCAGCCGGCGCATTCGCCGTACCGCGCCATCGGTCCGATCTTCGTGCGCGAGGCGGCGGGTCCTGCCTATGACGGCACCGACGTTCCGCCGGTGCTGCGCGCGCGGCTGCTGTCGCTGCGGGCTTACGACGCCGACGCAATGATCGTCGAAGCCGATGTCGTGCCCGGCGCCGAGGTGGAGGCTGCGCTGGAACGCCTCTTCGGCCGCCCCGACAGGGCCTATGTGCACATCCATTACGCCGGCCGCGGCTGTTATTCCTGCCGCGTGGAGCGGGCGTAACGGTCCCGTGCGGCCTGCTGCTGGCGAGTGGGCTGGCCATTGCCTGAATCCGCACGCTATGAATATGGCGGGATGTGGCGATGGGGGCGGGCATGGGACGATTCTTTAGGAGGTTGCTTGGCCTTGCCGTCGGCGACACCGACGACGTGGACATGTATGCCCGTATCATCGGCAACCGGACGCCCGAACAGGCGCTGGGCTTCGTGCTGGAGGCCGTCCAGCATCACACGCACAAATCCGGCGCCCTTCTGGGAGCGCAGGGCATCTTTGTGGTGGTGGCGATTTATGCGCTGGATCACGGCTGGCCGCGAACGGCCGTGCTCGTCGCCATGCTTCTTCTTCTGGTCAGTTCGCTGCTGATCATGACGACGCTTCTGAGCACGGGCAGCGCCTTTGCCAAGGATCCGTCGGAGGTTGGACGGCACGCTTTCGCCCTGCTGGGCGGACGCATCGCGCGCTACAATATTGCGCTGTATCTGACGTTCGCCTCTGTGATCCTGCTCGCCATCGGCACGTTTTCCGTGGTCGGCTTATGATGTGCAGAACCATTGGGCGGCCGGCGTGTTATGCGGCTGCGACGGGTTCCGCCTTCGTTGAAGAACCGGCCGCGGTGCTGCTAGAAATCGGCCATGGATGACGTCGAGGCGAGGCCGGATACGGGTGGCGCCGCCGCCGCGGAGCTGGCCGTCTCGGCGCTTCTCGAGCGCGGCGGCCGGGTGGTGCCCTGTCCGAATTGCGCCTATCCGGTGACCGACCATTATTGCGGCCGCTGCGGCCAGCCGGTCGACACCCACCGGCGCTCGGTTGTGCACTTGCTGCACGATCTGGTGAAGGACGTCGCGAGTTTCGACAGCCGCATCCTCCGCACGGCGCGCGCGCTGCTGTTTGAGCCCGGCGAATTGGCCGTGGCCTTCCGCGAGGGACGCACGCAGCGTTACGTGCCCGCCGTACGCCTTTATCTCTTCGTCTCCCTGATTTTCTTCCTGATCTTGTCGGCGACCCGCGTCGCCATCGTCCAATTTGTTCCGATCGTGACCCCGGAGAAGATCGTCGTCCTGCACGGCCACACCTATGCGGTGACGCCGGACGGCAACAGCGTCGAAGTCTCGTCCGCGCTCGACGACGGAAAGCCGCATGACACCGTCACGATGGGCAACACGGTGTACTTTGCGCGCGAGGGTTCGCTGCATCCGCACGTGCCCGCCGGCGCGATCAAGGACATGGAGCGGCAGTTTGAGGTCGCCGAGACCGATGCGGGCAATTCAAGGGCGGCGTGGATGATCGACGTTGCGCGGCGCACCAACCGCGAACTCGCGACAAACCCCGCCGCGCTGACCGGTGCGCTGACGGCCTGGATACCGCGCGCGCTGTTCCTGCTTCTGCCCCTGTTCGCGCTGGTGCTGGCGGCGTTCTATTGGCGCTGGCGCCGGCATGACTGGCCCAGATTCTGCCGGGCGCGTTGGTGGCGCGGCTGACGGTGGGCGTGCTGGGCCTCTATCTGCTCCTGGCGATGCGCCGCTTCTACGGACAGAGCTGGTCCCGGACGGCGGTGAAGTTCATCGCCGTCTCGGCGGTCTATACGATTTTCTGCATTGGCCCGGCGATGCTCGGCATCTTTCTCGCCAGCGAGTTCTACGGCTGACAGGACAGGCTTGGACGGCTTCCATCAAACTCGGCCGTGCGGTTTCGTACAACCGTGACTTGTCAACGGCGCATAACTGCGACAAAGTTTGTCTGGGGCTTACCCATATTCGGATCGCGTGCGCTCTTGGGCTTTGGACGTCGCGCATATCGACCACGAGGGGAGAGGGGCATGATTTTTCGTCGGCAGATCACCCGGGCGGCGCATCGCACAGCCGTGGCGCGCGCGCTGAACTGGCAGGCACCGGGCTTCGCATTGCTGGGCGTTCTTTGTTTCCATTTTGCGCAGCCGGCGCGCGCCGATGACCGTTCCACCTGGGGCAACGGCGGCGGCCAGCGGCAGATCGATATCGGACGCTACGTTTTGACCTCGATGGGGGACGGACGCTGGCTGGTGTTGGACAGGCAAAGCGGCGACACCCGCGTTGTCCGCGAGCAGCCTGCCGGCGCGTCGGATCAGAACTGGGGCGGCGATCAGAGCCAAGCGCCCGACGGCGATCGCGGCCGCGGCGATCGCCTCGGCCGGGTGTGGCGGGAGCAGGAAAGCGGCTGGAGCGGGCTGTGGCGCCGCCGCGGCGACACGAACGTTTTCGATGCGGAGTGGACAGGGCCGGGACGGGTGACGGCGACCCTTGTCATCAAGCTTGACGGTCCCGACAAGGTCAAAATCGAACGCCGGAATTCGAGCGACGGCAACAGCTGCCATTATGCCGGACGGTTTTCAGGTGGCGGCGCGTATGGCGGCCTCACGGTCTCCGGCGACTACCGGTGCGGAAACGGCCCCCTGATGCCCTGGTCGGCGACGATCGACCGTTAAGGCCATCCCGGTCTCCGCATGAGGCCGTCCTCATACGGCCGCGCGCGTTGAGCACGGTGTCCGGCGTGGGGAACTGCGGCCGCACGGTCGCCGGCGCAATGGCGCGCGCCTCGCTTGATCTTCTTCATGCGGATGAAAATTACTCTTACGTGCAGAAAAATATTTTGCTTGGTGAGGTTGAAATGCCGTTTTGGCACCCCATATCAGTATTGTTGCATCTCATGAGGGGGCGGCCCGGACCGTCCGTATCGCGGGGTGCAATCGGCGTCTGAGGAAATC
>DAIDUA010000112.1 GCA_027456965.1 Alphaproteobacteria bacterium
GAAATTCGGCCATCGAATTGATCGGAAGGAAAGCAGAATGCCAAGGAAATCCATGGACGCGGTGGCGGCAGTCGACCTTGAAGTGCTTGGAACATTTCAGACGCCGCGCAGGCTAATCTGCCGGCTGACGAACGTCGCGAACATGGGGAGCGACAATGAGAGGTAAATTATTGCTTTTCGGCGCAGGCGCCTTGGCCTTGCTAATCGCAAGCGGAGCCGCAATAGCGCAAGACGTTGCCGGCGCGGTGGCAGGCTCTTCCGACCTGAAGATGCCGTTGGGGAGTTTCCTGGATTATTGCAATGCGGGTAACCAGACCATCTGCATTCGGAGACTCGGCGAGGATGAAGCCG
The DNA here is from genome assembly GCA_027456965.1 of Alphaproteobacteria bacterium. Taxonomy (GTDB): domain Bacteria; phylum Pseudomonadota; class Alphaproteobacteria; order Micropepsales; family Micropepsaceae; genus Rhizomicrobium. The sequence continues at coordinate 352 of DAIDUA010000112.1, forward strand.
AGTGGCTTGACGCCAACTGGATGGCAGGTGGCGGCTCGATTTGCTGGCCACAGGATAATCGTGGCCTGCCAGACGTTCAGCAAATTGGACAACAGATGCTCAATTGGCTCAACGCCCATCCCGAGCGTCGAGCCGATCCGACCGACACGGTTACATCGGACGCCGACGCCTCCTTATATCCCTGTGCAGACTGACGGCGGATCGAACGAATAGCAGGTTATCGGCGGGACATTGGGCGGATTGGCTCCGTAATATGCGCTTGATCATGGCAAGGCGGACGCGTCGCGCAAGAGGAGAAGGGAAAAGTACGATGCCGAAAAATCCGTGATGGCCGCCATCCTTTGCGGCCTTGTATTGTTTGGCGGATTTTCAGCGACAGCACAGGCCCGACAGGATTCCGAGGTTCAGGTTGTTCCGCTCTCGTCTTCGGACATGACGCCCGCGGACCTTGCCACCTGTCAGGGCCTCGCGAACGCCCCGGCTGCGCCGATGAGTTTCCGCGACACCCGCGCCTTTCTGCGCCTATGCCGGCAGGTGATGATGGGAACGTTGCAGCCGATAGCCTCGCCGAAGGAGCCCAAGGACTATGACGGCAAATTCCTCAATGCAGGAGAAAAGAAGACCGTCAACGACGCCCTCAATCTCCAGATTGATGCGTTTCTCAACTCTATCAAGATTTCCAACTGATGTCGGCGAGAAGGAATATCGAATGTCGAAGGGGAATATATCGGCTGCGGCCGCGGGGAATTTCGTCGTAGGCATCGTCTTGACCGTGATCCTTGTCTCGGCCGCGCAGGCCGGTGCGCGGACCGAGAGGGTCAAACGCCTTACGGTTTCGCAGTTCCTGTCGGAATGCCGGTCCGAGCCTGTCGAATGCACCAAGGACGCCAAAGCGGCTGACGACGCTCTGGCGTTGGAGAACAGTGCCGGGATTCTGGATTCCCTCCATAACGGCGGGTCGTCCGCCGCCGGCGTCTATTGCGAGCCCGACGGCCTGAGCGACATACAGCGCCGCGATCGGCTGATCGACTATTTCGCCGCGCACGGCGAATTGAACTCCGACGCCTTCCTGGACGGTGCACGAAAGGCATTCGTCGACGTCTGGGGCGCCGCACAGTGTCGGAAGAACGCGAGCGAGGCTGCAGCCAAGGCGGCAAACCTGGCGCGGACCACGGTCGCGCAGTATCTGAGCACGTGCGAGAGCGACACGAAAACATGCGACGCCCTGACCGGCGATGCGCTCGACGATTACGTCGATGCGGAGATGCGCACGTTTATGAACGTTGGGACGCCCTTCACGTTCTGCGCGCCGCGACTGTCGGATCAGGCCGTCCGGAAGGCCGTGGTGCGCTACCTCAGCCGGCATCGCGAATTGTCGTCCGGCTCGCTGCGGGATGGGGCGCGAGCGGCGTTCGACGCGCTCTGGCCGAATCATGGCGCGTGTTGACGGCACTCGCGCGCAGCCCCGAAACATGCTCGTCTGTCTTCGGCGATGCGGGCTCAAACCGGAGGTTTCGTCGGAAGGTTCTGGGTGAAGTCGCCCCGGAATTGAGGGCGTAAGACGCCATGGAGGTCTGTCGATGCACGATATGCTTGTTCGCGTGACGGTTTTTGCGTGTGTGACCTGCTTTGCCGCCGGTGGCGCGCGCGCCCAGACCGATCTGTGCGGCTTCATCAAGAAGGTCGTCGCCGACCGGAGCGCCGAATTTACGAAGTTCAAGGGCGATCAGGACACGACCATGGGTAACGTTCCCGGGTTCTATCACGGTTCGCTGACACCCACACCGCTCACAACATGTACGCTGCAGGTGTGGCGCAAACCCGTCGGCAAGGCCGCCGAACGTTCCGCGTATGCATGCGACATCGCAGTCAACATGAGTGACGACGAAGCCGAAACACGCTACGCGGATTCCGCCGCACAGATCAGGGCATGCCTGCCGAATTGGACGTTTTCCAAAACGGTGAAAGGCGCCGCGCACATGCGGCTGATGGCCACCGAGCCCGGCGCCGTCGTCTCGTTGGACACTTACGATACGGGAGCGATTGAGGCGTCGGTCTACGGAACGCCGCCGCCGCCGGCCAGCGTCACGCTCTCTCTGACAATCGAGGACACCGCGCCGCGACCGTAAGGCGTGGACGGTGCCCTGGGCCCTGCACCGAACGGTTTGCTCTGATGGCGAGCGGACGCTCCCTTACGTCTTCGTAATTTCTGGATGCATTCTGAATTTCTGATTTCGCATTTTTTATCTTCATGCGTCTGCATGTTCGCGATTTGCGCCGTTAAAGTCGGGCATCGAGTCGAACACGTTTATTGGAACATCTCATGCGGCTGAGGCACGGCGGCGTCCTGATAGCGGCGCTCGCATCCAACCTTCTGTTCTTGTCGCCTTGCGCAGCACAACCCGGCAATTCATGGACCTATGTCGGCGGCGGCTGGGACTATACCGCGATGAGTTACGACAGCGCCGTCAAGCCCTATCTGCCGCACGACTTGTCGGGAGGCTTCGACGTTCACGTCGGCGAGCGTGCCGGCGACTACTTCGCGGCCGAACTCGGCTATCTCGGCCTCAGCGACAGCCGCATGAGCCGGGCGGACCAGCAGCCGTTTCATTCCACGATGACGGTGAGCGGTCCGATGTTGGATATCTACGGGTATCTCCCGGTGGAAGATAACAGCCTGTCGTTGCTGGCAACGGCGGGCCTCACCTATTTCCACGCCAAATCGGACGTCGTTCTCTCCGGCGTCGCGACCCGCACGGCAAAATCGGCCCTCGGATATCGTGTCGGCGTCGGCTTCGAGTGGCGTCCGTCGAAGCACGTCGGGTTCCGCTTCGTGGCGCGGTATCAGCCGGTGTACCTGGACAAGGTCAGTCGCGACGCAACGACGTTGGAGCAGAATATCGATTTTTACTTCTGACGGCCCATTCGCGGGATGCCGGAGAACAGCCGTCGGCTCGAACCCGCCGTATGACCCCGTTCCTATCAAGCTGGGACGTCGCCGGGCCCTGAAGCGAACCGTCAAGGGCAGCCCGCTTTGCTCGTCTGGCGCCCTGGGCGTGGTTAAGCGCCTTGGTTAACGGATTGGAAACGCGCTCTGGGCGATGGTACCCGGTCCAAAGCGCGGGAACCGTCCCATGATCAGGGTCATACTCACCGTCACCTACATACTGGCGAGCATCGTTCTCGGCAGCACGGTCGGCCTGTTCATGGGCTGGTCCACGGGCATCCTGTGCGGCGCGCTGATTTTCCTGTTCCTGCTGCAGTTGGATGCCAGCCTTGCCCGTCGCCGCGACCGCAAGGCGCATAAGGCCGCGATCGCCGGCCTCAAGCGCTCGAATGCGGCGTTCGAAAAGGCGCTGGGCGAAACCCGCGCCAAGATGGAGGAAGTGACCAAGGCCGTCGAGGCGCGCGCCAACGCCCAGGGCCGCAAGATCGTCTCCGAACTCCAGGTGCTCGAAAGCCTGATGCGCGAATTCGCCGGCAAGATATCCAGCAAGGCCAGGCACGAGGCCGTCGAGGATATCAGGGCCGAACGCCGCGCGCGCGATACCGCGCCGACCTACCTCGAAGGCCTCGGCGAGCCGGAACTGCTGGAAACCATCCGCGCCTCGCTCGAAGAGAACCGCGTTGACCTCTATTTGCAGCCCATCGTCAGCCTGCCGCAGCGCAAATTGCGCTTCTACGAGGCGCTGTCCCGCCTGCGCGCCGAGGACGGCACGGTGATCATGCCTGCGCAGTACATGAAGGTGGCGGCGCCCGCCGGCCTGATGTCGGTGGTCGACAATCTGCTGCTGTTCCGCTGCGTGCAGATCGTGCGCAAGCTGACGCAGAAGCACGCCGGCATCGGCGTCTTCTGCAACATCTCCGGCGACACGCTGCGGGACGCGGAATTCTTCCCGCAGTTCCTGGAGTACATGCACCACAACCGCGACCTGTCGGGCCAGATCGTCTTCGAGTTCTCGCAGGACGCGGTGCTCAAGGCCGGAAAGGACGGCGAGGCCAATCTGAGCTATCTGCACGGGCTGGGTTTCGCGCTCTCCATGGACCATGTCGAGACCCTGGCGCTCGACTTCGCCAAGCTGAAGAGCATGGGCTTCCGGCATCTGAAGGTGCGCGCCGGAATCCTGACCGGCGGCATGGGCATGGCGCAGTCCGCCGTCGCCTCCGAGGATCTCAAGAAGCTGCTGGAACGCCACGGCATGAACCTCATCGCCGAGCGCGTCGAAGAGGAAAAGACCGTCGTCCAGCTGCTGGATTACGCGGTCGATTACGCCCAGGGCTATCTGTTCGGCGAGCCGCGCGCGGTGCGCGACGGCGTCATCAAGACTGCGGAAAAGCCGGAAAAGACGGCGCCGGTAATCCCCTTCCGCCGTGCCGGATAATCCCACTTGACCGCGTGGCCGCGCGCCCTTAACCGCTAGCCTATGACAGCCGCTGCAACCATTATTTCCGGTCTTCGCGAGATCGCCGGCGATTACGATGCGCTCGTCTGCGACGTCTGGGGCGTCGTGCATGACGGCGTGAAGCCCTACTGGCCTGCCGTCGAGGCGCTGCGGCGCTTCCGGGCCGAGCGCGGTCCGGTCGTGCTGCTGTCCAACGCGCCGCGTCCCTCCGCCGAGATCGCCAAGCAGTTCGCCGTGATCGGCGTGCCGCCGGACTGCTACGACGCCATCGTCACCTCGGGCGGGGCCGCGCGCGAGGAACTCGTGCGGCGCACCGCCGGCGCCCGGCACGCCATGATGCATCTGGGGCCCGAGCGCGACGTCAGCCTTTACGAAGGCCTGAATGTCGATGTGGTCGGGCCCGACAAGGCCTCCGTCGTCCTGTTGACCGGCCTCTACGACGACGAAACCGAAACCCCCGAGCATTACGGCGAAATCCTCGCCGATCTGAAGAAGCGCGGCTTGGTGATGATCTGCGCCAATCCCGACGTCATCGTGCCGCGCGGCGGCAAGCTGGTGCATTGCGCCGGCGGGCTGGCGCGCGCCTATGAGGCGATCGGCGGCGAGGTGCTCTATTACGGCAAGCCGCACCTGCCCATATATAAAGTGGCGCTGGAGGCGGCCGGCTCGCCCAAGAACCCGCTGGCCGTCGGCGACGGGTTGGAAACCGACATCCGCGGCGCCAACCGCGCCGGCATGGATTCGCTGTTCGTGGTCGACGGCGTGCATGCCCGGGAATTGGGCGCGCTGACGCCGGAAAATCTGGCGGCTCTGCTCGCCAAAAAAGGCGTCACGACGCGCGCGGCAATGGGCGCGCTTGCGTGGTAGGCTGGCGGCTCTCATAAGGCGCAAAGGACCCGTACGGAATGACCTATTACATCGAAGATTTGAAACCCGGCATGTCGGAGAGTTTCTCCAAGACCGTCAGCGAGCGCGACGTCACGCTGTTTGGCGAAGTCTCCGGCGACGTCAATCCGGTTCATTTCGACGAGGACTTCGCCAAAACCACGATCTTCAAGGGCCGCATCGCCCACGGCGTGCTGTCGTCGAGCTATATCTCGACCGTGCTCGGCATGAAGATGCCGGGGCCGGGCACGATCTTCATGGCGCTGACCACGCGCTTCAAGGCGCCTGTCCGCATCGGCGACACGGTCACCGCCACCTGCACCGTGCGCGACGTGATCGCCGAGAAGCGCCGGGTGGTCTTCGACTGCATCTGCAAGGTGAAGGACACGGTCGTGGTGGAAGGCGAGGCGACGGTGATGACACCGGCACGCCCGGCCGCCTGACGGCGCGATGAAGATCTTCCGTCATATCGCCGACGTGCCGGAGGCCTATAAGGGCGCCGTCGTCGCCATCGGCAATTTCGACGGTGTGCATCTGGGCCATCAGGCGCTGATCGGCGAAGCCGCCTGTCACGCGGCGGAGCGCGCGGCACCGCTCGGCGTCCTGGTCTTTGAGCCCTGTCCGCAGGAGTTTTTCCGCCCCGGCGGGGAATCGTTCCGTCTCACGCCGTTCCGCGCCAAGACGCATCTGATCGCCAATCTCGGCGCCGACGTGATGTACGCGCTCGCCTTCGATGCCGAGATGGCGCACCGCAGCGCGCAGGATTTCGTGCTCGACGTGCTGGTGAAGGGCCTCGGGGTGGGCTGTGTCGTGGTGGGCAGCGATTTCCGCTTCGGCCAGGGCCGCGCCGGCGATGCCGCCGTTCTGTCCTATATGGGCGCGATGGAAGGCTTCGGCGCCGTGATCTTCGATCACGTCACTATGGGAGCGGGCGAGAAGATTTCCTCCACCGGCATCCGCACGGCCTTGAAAGCGGGACGGCCCGAAGAGGCGGCCCGCCTGCTGGGACATCCGTTCACGATCGAAGGTCGCGTCGAACATGGCGACGGACGCGGCCGCGAATTCGGTTTTCCCACCGCCAATATGCACCTCGGCGGTTACCTGCGCCCGGCCTTCGGCATCTATGCCGTGCGCGTCGCCGTGCTGGAGGACGACAAGGTGGTGTCGCGCCACGACGGCGTCGCCAATCTCGGCATAAGGCCGATGTACGAGAGCGCCGAACCGCTGCTGGAAAGCTACCTGTTCGACTTCTCCGGCGACCTTTACGGCAAGCACCTGGCCGTGGACCTGATCGCCTTTCTCCGCCCCGAAGCGAAGTTCGCCGGGGTCGAGGCGCTGAAGACGCAGATCGGTCTGGACATCGCCGCGGCCAAGGCGGCGCTGGCATCGACCCCGCGTTAGATCCGCCGCACCAGTTCCGAGTAGGCCTCAAGTTGCGCGTCCACGGTGTAGAGCGTCGCCGGCTCCGTCATGGCTTGCGCGATCAGCAGGCGGTCGAACGGGTCGCGGTGATGGTCGGGCAGTTTTGCGACCTGGATGGCCGCCGCGGACTTCACCGGCAATTCCGTGAAGCCGCTTTCGATCGCGGCGGCGGCGATCACCTCCGGCGCGATGCGGAAGTCCGATCGTTTCAGCGCCGACTTGATGGCGATCTCCCAGATGCTGGCGGCGCTGAACAGGATGTCGTTGTCGGGGCTTTCGAGGGCGGTGCGCGCCTCCTTGCCGAGCCGCTTGGGCGTAATCAGCGCCCACAGCAGCACATGCGTGTCGAGCAGCACGCGCATCAGCGGCCCTCGAAGCTGTCTAGCACCTCGGGCGGCAAGGGCGCGTCGAAATCGTCCGGCACCGTGGCGCGGCCGGCCAGCACGCCGAGGCGGCGCTTCTTGCCGGCGGCCGTCAGCGGCCCCAGCTTGGCCACCGGCTTGCCGGCCTTGGCGATGATGACCTCTTCGCCCGCCTCGACCTTGTCCAGAAGGCGCGACAGATGCGTCTTGGCGGCGTGGACGTTGATCGTCTCCATCGGTTGGTCCCGCAAAAAACGGACTAAGCTTAGTCCAGTCCATCCGGTCCGGCAAGACGCCGGCGCGCCGGACCATCGCTCCGCTGGACCGCATCCCCCGTGGCTGTTAGAAGAACCTTCCCTGATTTGAGGGCGGGTTTTATGCAGGTTTTCGGCGGATTTGCGCGAATTTTGCGCCCGGCTTCGCAGGCGGCTGACCCAGCCGGGCGCGGAGACCGGGACTAGCCCTTCGCCCCCACCGAACGACCCAAGGCCTGACCGTAATGTCCAGCAAAACCGAAGACGACCGCGCGAAGGATTACCGCGCCACCCTGTTCCTGCCGCAAACCGAATTCCCCATGAAGGCGGGGCTGCCCGAGGCCGAGCCGAAATGGCTGGCCCGCTGGGAGTCCATGAACCTCTACGGCCGCATCCGCGACGCCGCCAAGGGGCGGCCGCTGTTCATCCTCCATGACGGTCCGCCCTACGCCAATCGCGATATCCATTCCGGCACCGGCCTCAACAAGATCCTCAAGGACTTCGTCGTCCGTTCGCAGGGCATGCTCGGCAAGGACGCGCCTTATGTGCCCGGCTGGGACTGCCACGGCCTGCCGATCGAATGGAAGATCGAGGAGAAATACCGCGCCGAAGGCAAATCGAAGGACGACGTGCCCATCGACCGGCTGCGCCGCGACTGCCGCGACTTCGCCACCGGCTGGATCGACGTGCAGCGCGAACAGTTCAAGCGGCTCGGCTGCATGGGCGAGTGGGAGCATCCCTACACCACGATGAACTACCGCGCCGAGGCCACGATCGCCGGCGAGCTGCACAAGTTCGTCGCCAACGGCTTGCTCTATCGCGGCTTCCGCCCGGTGATGTGGTCGCCGGTGGAGAAGACCGCGCTCGCCGAAGCCGAGGTCGAGTACCAGGAAAAAACCTCGCCGACGATCTATGTGAAGTTCCCGGTCGTTGGTGGGCGCGATGATGATCACGTCGAAGACGCCGCTGTCGTTATCTGGACCACTACACCTTGGACAATTCCAGGCAATCGAGCCATCGCTTTCTCAAAGTTCATGGATTACAGCGTCTATGAGATTTCCGCTGTGCAAGATGGAGCGTTCGGTACTGTCGGCGAACATTTAGTGCTGGCAGATGCACTCTCCGCGCAGGTTGCAACCCACTCAAAGATAACAATAAGGAAGCTCAACACAGTAAGGAATCCGGAAGATATTCTGTGTGTTCATCCGTTCCGCGGACAGGGCTATGACTTTGACGTTCCTCTGCTCCCCGGCGATCACGTCACCGCCGACACCGGCACGGGCTTCGTGCATACCGCGCCCGGCCACGGCGAAGACGACTTCGAGCTGATGCTCAAGACCTTCCACAATTACGCCGCCGAGAATCCGGACGCCTTCAACATCGTCGCCGAGGACGGCTCGTTCCGCGCGCATGTCCCACTCTTCGCCGGCAAGCGCATCCTGACGCCGGAAGGCAAGGACGGCGACGCCAACGGTGCGGTGATCAAGGAACTCATCGCTGCGGGCAAGCTGCTGGCGAAGGGCTCGCTGCGCCACTCCTATCCGCATTCCTGGCGCTCCAAGGCGCCGGTGATCTTCCGTGCCACGCCGCAATGGTTCGCGGCCATGGACAAGCCTTTCAAGGGTTCGAACGGCAAGACGCTGCGCGACATCGCCATGCAGGCCATCCGCGACACCAGATGGTATCCGGCGGCTGGCGCCAACCGCATCGGCGCGATGGTCGAAGGCCGTCCCGACTGGGTGCTGTCGCGCCAGCGCGCCTGGGGCGTGCCGCTCGCCATCTTCGTCGAAAAGAAAACCGGCAAGATTCTCGACGATGCCGAGGTCAACGCCCGCATCACTACCGCCTTCGAACAGGAAGGCGCCGATGCCTGGTTTAATTCGCCGCCGTCGCGCTTCCTCGGCAACGCCCGCAATCCCGACGATTACGAGCAGGTGCGCGACATTCTCGACGTCTGGTTCGATTCCGGCTCCACCCACGTCTTCACGGTGGAGCAGCCCATCGAGCCGTCCTGGCCGCGGAAGGATCGCGCCGACCTCTATCTCGAAGGCTCCGAGCAGCATCGCGGCTGGTTCCAGTCCTCGCTCTTGGAAAGCTGCGGCACGCAGGGCCGCGCGCCTTACGAGGCCGTGCTGACCCATGGCTTCGTGCTCGACGAGCAAGGCCGCAAGATGTCCAAGTCGCTGGGCAACACCGTGCTGCCGCAGACCATCGCCGAGAAGAACGGCGCCGACATCCTGCGGCTGTGGACCGCCTCCTCGGATTTCACCGAAGACCTGCGCATCGGCCAGGACATCATCAAGACCAATGTCGATGCCTACCGCCGGCTGCGCAACACCATTCGCTTCATGCTGGCGAACCTTGCCGGCTTCGACGAGGCCGAGCGGATCGCCGCCGAGCAGATGCCGGAGCTGGAACGCTACATCCTCGCCAAGCTGGCCGAACTCGACGCGCTGGTGCGCCACGGCTATGCGGAATACGACTTCAACCGCGTCTTCAACGCGCTGTTCAATTTCTGCACCAACGAGTTGTCGGCGTTCTATTTCGACATCCGCAAGGATTCGCTCTACTGCGATCGTGTCGATTCCGCCCGCCGCCGCGCCGCCCGCCCGGTGACCGACGAGGTTTTCCGCCGCGTCGTGACATGGCTGGCGCCCATCCTCTGCTTCACCATGGAAGAGGCGTGGACGCTGCGCTTCCCGGACGACAGCGTGCATCTGCAGCTCTTCCCGGAAACGCCGGCTGAATGGCATGCGCCCGCGCTGATCGAGAAGTGGAACCGCATCCGCACCCTGCGCCGCGTCGTCACCGGCGCTCTGGAGATCAAGCGCCGCGACAAGGTCATCGGCGCCAGCCTTGAGGCCGCGCCCGTCCTCTATCTCACCGAACAATCGGATGCCGACATTCTGAAGGGGATCGATTTCGCCGAGATCGCCATCACCTCCGGCGCGCATGTTGCCGCGCGCGAGGCGCCGCCTGACGCCTTCAGCCTGCCGGACGTGCCGGGCGTCGCCGCCATGTTCCACCACGCCGACGGCGACAAATGCGCCCGCTGCTGGATGATCCTGCCGGAAGTGGGCAGGAATCCGTCGCATCCCGATCTCTGCAACCGCTGCGCCGATGCGGTTGGCGCCACGGAGGCCGTATGAACACGCGCGACTATGGCATCATCGCCGCCGCGGTCACCCTCATCCTCGACCAGGCGACGAAGCTCACCATGCTCTACAAGTTCGGCTTCGCGACCATGGGCCCGGGCGAGGCGGTGTCGGTCTTGCCGTTTTTTAATCTGGTGATGGTGTGGAACCCGGGTATCAGCTACGGGTTGTTTCCGGCCAGCGGGCCGGAAGGAACCGTGTTTTTGGCGACTTTTCAGATGCTGGCCGCCGGCGCCCTGGCCTGGTGGTTGTGGTTTGTCCGCAGCCGGCCGTTAGCCATAAGCCTGGGATTGGTGATCGGGGGGGCGCTGGGAAATCTCATCGACCGGCTGGTTTATGGCAAGGTTGCTGACTTTTTCCACTTTTACGGCCTTGGCTACGACTGGTATGTGTTCAATGTGGCGGATGCCGCTATTACCTTCGGGGTCATCGGCTTGCTGTACGACGCCCTGTTGAAGCCCGAGACGCCGCAAGGCGGCGTCGACAAGGAGTAACCCATGATCATTCGTTCGTCGCATATGCAGCGGGCCGCCGTTCTGATCGGTGTCGGCATCGCGCTTTGCGGTTGCGAGAGCATTCGTGAAGCTGCCGGCCTGAATAAGAATTCGCCGGACGAATTCGCCGTGCTGACGAAGGCGCCGCTGGTCATTCCGCCGGATTACAATCTGATGCCGCCGCGGCCCGGGGCGCCGCCGACCAACCAGACGCAGCCGACCGAAACCGCGGAGAGCGCGCTGTTCGGCGAAGATCCGGCGAAGGTCGCTTCGCAGATCACCGGCAATTACAGCCCCGGCGAGAAGCTGCTGCTGGCCTATGCGGGGATCGGCAACGCCGACCCGAACATCCGCCAGGAGCTGGCGTCCGACAACAAGGGGATGATCGGCGCCGACGACACGTTCACCAACGACGTGCTCTTCTGGAGCAAGCCGAAGACGGACGCCGCCGGCAAGGCCGTGGACGCTGATCGCGCCGCCGCGCAAATCGCGGCGCAGAAGGCCGGCGACACGGCCGGGCAGGCATCGCAGCCTCCGGCGCCGAAACCGGAAGAAAAGAGCGGCTGGTTCGACGGCTGGTTTGACTGGCTTTGAGCCTCGTCTTCCGGCCGAGCGCTGGGTTGCGATAACATCTGGCTCGCCGGGAAAGGGCTGTTGCGTTTGATGTCCTCATCCTTCGGGACGCCCGCCTTGCTCGCTCCTCGGGATGAGGACATGTTCGAAACCGCCTCACCCTGAGGAGGTCGCGGCAGCGGCCGTCTCGAAGGGCGAGGCGGGGCGATGGCCTTGGGAAACGAGGGGTGGGGATCGCACCATTGAACACATTATTGAAGTTTGCCGCCTGCGCCCTGCTGTTCGCCGCGGCGTCGCTCGGCGCCGCCCGTGCCGCTCCTCCGAAGGTCTCCCAGTTCGTGCTGCAGAACGGGTTGCAGGTGGTGGTCGTCCCCGACCACCGCGCGCCGGTCGTGACGCAGCTGCTCTGCTTCAAGGTCGGCGGGGTCGATGATCCGCCCGGCGTCTCGGGGCTCGCCAATTTCATCGAACACATGATGTTCCGCGGCACCAGGTCGCTGCCCGGCGGCGGCTATGCGCAGTCGATCGCGCGCAACGGCGGCGAGGACGGCGGCTACACGACGCACGACTACACCGTGCTCTACGACCAGATCGCGAAGGACCGGCTCAGACTCGTCATGCACCTGGAAGCCGACCGCATGGCCAATCTCGACATGTCGGATTCGGCGGTGTCCTCCGAACGCGACGTGATGCTGGCGGATCGCCGCACGCGCATCGGCAACAGTCCCGAGGCGGAGACCCGCGAGCAGGCCGAAGCCGCGCTCTTTCTCTCGCATCCCTACGGCCGGCCCGTGAGCGGCTGGTCCGACGAGATCCGCCACATCGGACGCATGGAGGCGGACAATTTCTACCGGCGCCATTACGCGCCCAACAACGCCATCCTGGTCGTTGTGGGCGACGTGACCGTCGACGACGTGCGCAACGCGGCCGAAGCCGAATACGGTCCGTTGCCCGCCCGCGAACTGGTCGCGCGCGCCGACTATGCGCAGCCGCCGCGGCTGGGCGCGACGCGCCTTGCAATCGCCAGCCGGCTCGCGAAAGTGCCGCTGTTCCTGCGCCTCTACCGGGTCCAGAGCTACGCCGACGCCGCGCCCGGACGCGCCGAGGCGCTGGATGTCCTCGCCAGGATGCTGGGCGGTGATCGGACCTCGGTGCTCTATCGGAGGCTGGTCGTGGAGCGCAAGATCGCCACGTCGATCGATGCGCGTTACGACGGCGATACGCGCGACGCGAGCGCCTTCGTCGTCACCGCGCGGCCGCGTCCCGGCGTGTCGCTGGAGACGCTTGAGCGCAGCATCGACGAGGTCATCGCGCAATATGTCCGCCGGCCGCCTACCAGGGCCGAACTGGCGCTGGCCAAGGCGCAGCTCGTCGCCGGTGCCGCCTACCGCCGCGACAGCCCGCTGGACATGGCCTCCGCCTATGGCCGCGCGCTCGCCATCGGGCTGACCGTCTTCGACGTGGAGCAATGGCCGTCGCGCATCCAGGCCGTGACGGGCGACGACGTGCGCAAGGCCGCCGCCGCCAGCTTCGTCGACAAGGAATCCGTAACGGCGTATCTGACGCCGGCGCGCCGATGAACGCGCGTCGCGCGCTTGCGGCGCTGCTTTTCGTTGCCGCGGCGCTGTTCCCCGGCGCCGCCTCGGCGTCCGCCGTCAAGGCGCTGGATGCCGTCGGGGGTGCGCAGGTGTGGTTCGCCGCGGATCACGCCGTCCCCCTGATCGCGCTGGTCGCGTCGCTGCCCGCCGGTTCGGCTTACGATCCTTCCACCAAGGCGGGGGAGGCCGCCTTTGGCGCCGCGTTGCTGGACGAGGGCGCGGGCAATCTCGATGCAAACGCCTTCCGCGCGGCGCTGGCGAAACGCCAGATTCGGCTCAAGGTCGTGCCTGGGCGCGACGACCTCGTCGTTTCGCTTGTCACCACGCCGGCCAACGCCGCGGAGGCCTTCCGCCTGCTCGGGATGGCGCTGGCGCATCCGCGCTTTGACCCGGCGACCATGGCGCGCGTGCGCATCGGCCTGCTCCAGCGCATCGAGGAAGACCGGGGGGATCCCCATTCGGTCGCGGAAAATGGCTTTTACAGCTTCTATTTCGGTCCCGACGCTTACGGTCATCCGGTTGACGGCGATCCGCGCGGCTTGGCATCCGTGACGCGCGAGGACCTGCTGGCCTTCGTCCGCACGCATTGGGTGCGCGGCGGCTTGAAGATCGCCGTCGTCGGCGACACGGATGCCGCCACCGCGGCCGCGCTGCTGCAGGCGGCTTTCTCCTCGCTGCCGGCGGATGCGCCGCCGCTGCCGCCCGCGCCCGTGTTCACCGGCGCGCCGGGGGTCCACGTCCTGCCGATGGAGGTGCCGCAGCCGACGGCATTTTTCGCCGTGGCGGGACCGCTGCGCGGCAATCCCGATTTCCTGGCGGACGAACTGGCCAATACGATTTTGGGCGGTCCGGGATTTTCCTCACGCCTGCAGCAGAGCCTGCGCGACAAGCAAGGCGTGACCGGAGACATTTCGACCAGGCTTGTCGCGGATCGCCGGGCCGGCATCCTGCTGGGCGAATTCGCGGCGGCGCCCGACGACATGCGTGACGCGATCGACGCCATGCGCGCGGCGATGAAGAAATTCGCCGCCGACGGTCCCACCAAACAGGAAGTCTCGGATGCCAAGGCCTATCTGAACGGCTCGCTGTCGCTGGCCTTCGCCTCGGACGAGGGCCTGGCCGCGCGGCTCAACGGCATCCAGCGCATGGGGCTTCCGCTCGATTATCTCGACAAACGCGACGACATGATCGATGCGATCACCAGAGACGACGTGCGCCGGGCCGCCCGCCGTCTCTGCAATCCCTCGCAGATGACCGTCGTCGTGGCGGGGTCTTTGCCGAAGGAAACCGGCGACAGCTCTGAGACTTCGCCGTCTCCGTAAGGACAAAGTCGGGATTTCCCCGCCCACCTCGCCATCCGAATCCGCTACACTCCGGCCATGAGAATCCGCCGTCTTTCCGAAGGTACGATCAACCGCATCGCCGCGGGCGAGGTGGTCGAGCGTCCGGCCAGCGCCGTCAAGGAACTGGTGG
>DAIDUA010000113.1 GCA_027456965.1 Alphaproteobacteria bacterium
CGGCGTCCACTTTCTTCATCGCAGCCATGGAATTGCCGGGAATCGGCTTGCCCTGTGCGATCGAGGAAGTCGAAGCATCGTTCATTCCAAGTCTCGCAACGTCGAAGGATGAATTGATTCGCGTCGTTCCACTAGCCCGAATTTCTCACGCGGGCAGGCGCATCGGGGCCTAGAATCAGCTAAACTTGTTTTGCGATCAACGAGTTAGACTGGTTCGAGGGAGGTCCCCGATGCAGACGCAGTGTAGCCTGACGGAGATGGCGTTTGGAAGGGCCGGCGGCCGCCGGGTTGTGGCGGATTTTGACGGTGGGATGGTCTCGTCGGACGCAGGGGCATTGCTGCTGGGCGAAGCGGATGAAGCGATCGGCCTGACGGATCGGTTTGCGGCTTGCTTTGGCGATCGCCGCAGTCCGCTATTCACCGTGCATCCGCTGAAGGCGCTGATCGCGCAACGCGTGTTCGGGCTGGCGCTTGGCTATGAAGACCTCAACGACCACGATGACCTTCGCCGCGATCCGGTTCTGGGCGTACTCCTGGGCAAGCTGGAGCGCGATGGCGACGAGCCTTCGGCTCTGGCCGGCAAGAGCACGCTGAACCGATTGGAGCATGCGCCGGGCGCGGGCAAGACGCCGCGCTACCACAAGATCAGCCACGACGGCGCGGCGATCGAGCGGTTGTTCGTCGAGTTGTTTCTGGACGCGCACCCAAAAGCGCCGCGCCAGATCGTGATCGATCTGGATGCGACCGACGATCCGCTGCACGGCCACCAGGAAGGACGGTTCTTTCACGGCTATTACGACAGCTATTGCTACATGCCGCTCTACGTCTTTTGCGGCCGCCACCTTCTGGCCGCCAGGCTGCGCCGCTCCAACATCGACGCCAGCGCCGGAGCGCAAGCCGAGATGGCGCGCATCGTCGGGCAAATCCGCGTACGCTGGCCGCTGGTGAAGATCGTGCTGCGCGCCGACTCAGGCTTCGCCCGCGAGGCCTTGATGGCCTGGTGCGAGGCCAGCGGAGTTGACTACGTCTTCGGCCTGGCGCGCAACGAGCGGTTGGAGGCGCGCCTCGCCGAGGCGTTGAACGAGGCGCGGCTTCTATCGCAGTCCAACGCCGGCCAGCCGGCGCGGGTGTTTCGCGACTTCGACTGGTCGACGAAAGAGAGCTGGTCGCGCCGGCGACGGGTGATCGGCAAGGCCGAATGGACGCGCGGCGAGGCCAATCCGCGTTTCCTCGTCACCTCGCTGAAAGCCGACGCCTGGCGCGCCAGGCCGCTCTACGAAGACCTCTATTGCGCACGCGGCGAGATGGAGAACCGCCTGAAGGAATGCCAGGGCGACCTCTTCGCCGATCGTACTTCGACCGCCACGATGCGCGCCAATCAACTGCGGCTGTGGTTCGCCTCAATTGCTTATGTCCTCCTGTGCGCGCTGCGGCGCATCGGCCTTGCCCACACTCTTTTCGACAACGCGACCTGCGGCACGATCCGCCTGAAGCTCCTGAAGCTCGGCGCGCTGGTAAAAATCAGCGCCCGGCGCGTCAAGATCGCTTTTGCTTCAGCATGTCCACATGCCGACGCCTGGCGCCTGGCCGCCGCCAGGCTCGCCCACGCCCGCGGTTCGCCCGCCTGACGCGCTCAACCCGCGGCGCGAGAATATGCGGCAAAACCCTCGGCCCACCGGAGAACGATTCCCGTCCACTTTCGAAAATCGCAGCGCGTCCCGCGCCACCCTCATCGACGCGCAGGACGAACGCGACATTCAGATCCTGCCAAAACCACTCGTCATTGCAGAGCCGCGTGAGAAATGCGGGCTAACGCCGCCCCGTTGTTCGCCCCCTTCAAGCTTGGCGATCTGCAATTGCCCAACCGCATCGTCATGGCGCCGCTGACCCGCAATCGTGCGACCCACGGCACGGATGCGCCTCGTGAACTGAACGCGCGCTACTATCGCCAGCGCGCCAGCGCCGGCCTGCTGATCTCCGAGGC
>DAIDUA010000114.1 GCA_027456965.1 Alphaproteobacteria bacterium
CCCTCGCTTGTCCAAAGGCGAGGGGAGACGCAAACCTCCGAGCACCGATGTGCTGCGGAAGGTCTTTGCGTGCGTGATCGTCATGGTGAGGCGCTCCGCGAAGCGGAGACTTGAACCACCAGAAAGTCAGTGCAGGAGGAACAGCACGCGCGTGTCGCCGTAGACTCTTTCGTCGTGTATGGAAAATCCGTCTACGGATGGTATCGGATCATCCTCGGCGGTTTCCGCCATCAGCACGGCGCGTTCGGCCAGCCAGCCGCCGTCATGCAAACTGGCGAGCGCCGGCGCGATCAGGCCCTTGCGATAAGGCGGATCGAGGAAGACGAGGTCGAACGGTCCGCCCGCGCCCGTGGCCATCGGCCCGAGCTCGGTGGCGTCGCGCCGCCAGATCTTGCTCGCGCCCGTCAGCGACAAAGCTTCGACATTCTCGCGGATCAAGCCGCGGCTCTCGGCGGAATCGTCGACGAACAGGCAGAATGCTGCACCATGGCTCAACGCTTCGATGCCCAGCGCGCCGGTGCCCGCGAACAGGTCGGCCGCGCGCGCGCTTGCGAGCGTGAAGCCCATGCCGAAATCGTTGTGCGCGAGGATGTTGAAGACCGCCTGGCGGACCCGGTCGGAGGTGGGGCGCACGCGCGCGTCGGCGGGCGCGACCAGCGTGCGGCCGCCGTAAATCCCTCCGGTGATGCGCATGACAAAACCCCTGATTTGCTTAAGGAAACTAGCCCAGACGGTCACCTTCACGCGAGGACAAAGACGGGCGGCTGGCGCCGCTGCGGCAGGCAGGCTATGAGCGATAGATGATGCGCAGCTTTCTCCTTTCGCTGGCTGTATTTTTGACGGTCCTGACGCCCGCCTCGGCGCAGATCGACCAGCAGCCGAAGGTGCATGCCCGGCTGATCTCCGACCGCGACACCGTTTCGCCCGGCGGCACGCTCACCGTGGCGCTGGAAGAGAACATCCGGCCCGGCTGGCACACCTACTGGTCCAATCCCGGCGATGCCGGCGAGCCGACCACCATCCAATGGACTCTGCCGAAGGGCTGGAAGGCGGGCCCGATCCAATGGCCCTATCCGCGGCGCGAGCAGGTCGGCCCGCTGATGGACTACGGCTATGAGGGCGAGGTCTGGCTGCTGGTCGATCTTCAGGCGCCCGCCGACGCCAAGCCGAATTCGGAGGAGCATTTTCAGGCCGCCGTCAGCTGGCTCGTCTGCCAACAGGTCTGCATCCCCGAAGACACGACGCTGAACCTCACCCTGTTCGTCGACAGGAATGCGCCGCCGCCCGATGTCATCTCCGCCGAACAGTTCGCCGCCGCGCGCGCCAAGCTGCCGGTCGCATCGCCGTGGCCGATACGCTACGCGATGGCCAACAGCCTGATGCTTTATGTGAAGGCGCCCGCCTTGGCCGGTGCCGCGCGGCCGGTCGACGCCAAATTCTTCCCGTCGCAGCCGGGTGAGATCCGGGACATTGCCCCGCAGGCGTTGGGTTTTGCCAAGGACGGCCCGGTGCTTCGTCTGGAAGCCGGAAGCAAGCTCCACAAAATCCTGGACGGCATTCTGGTGCTGACCTCCGCCGACAAATCCGTGCAGGCCCTGCAGGTCCATGCGCTTCCGGGAATCGTTCCGCCGGCGCATTTCGACGATGGTTCCACCCTGAGTCTCGCGCTTGCGCTGCTGTTCGCCTTCATCGGCGGACTGATCCTCAACATCATGCCGTGCGTGCTGCCGGTTCTGGCGATGAAAGCCTTGGCGCTGGCCGGCCACGCCAATGCCGAACGCAGCCAGGCACGCGCCGAATCCTTCGCCTATTGCGCTGGTGCGGTTCTCAGCTTCGTGGCCTTCGGTCTGCTGATCGTCATACTGCGCGCGGGCGGCAACGCCATCGGCTGGGGCTTCCAGCTGCAGGAGCCCATCGTCGTCGCTGCCTTGGCGTTGCTGATCTTCGCCGTGGGACTCAATCTCTCCGGCGTCTTCGAGTTCGAGGCGGTGTCTGCGGGCGGCGATCTGGCGCGGCGTGGCGGGCTTTTCGGAGCGTTCTTCACCGGTGTGCTCGCCGTGGCGGTGGCCGCGCCCTGTACGGCTCCGTTCATGGCGACGGCCATCGGCTACGGACTGACGCAGACGACGTCCGTCGTGCTCGCCGTATTTGCGGTGCTCGGCCTCGGTTTCGCGCTGCCATTCCTGCTGCTCGGCATCTGGCCCGCCATGCACCGCATCCTGCCCAAGCCCGGTCCCTGGATGTTGCGCCTGAAACAGGTGCTCGCTGTTCCCATGTATGCCGCCGCCGCGTGGCTGTTGTGGGTGCTGGCGCAGCAGGTGGACCGCAGCGGCCTGTTCGCGGCGCTGATCGCCGTCGCCGCCCTCGGCGTGTCGCTGTGGCTGTGGGGCGTCACGCGCATGAGCCGGCACGGGGTCCGCATTGCCGGTGCGTTGGTGGCCACGGTCGGTATCATTGGCGCGCTGTATTCGCTGACCCTTGTCGGCCACAGCCGCGCAACAATGTCGGTTGAGGCCTCGAATTACGCCGGCATCGCGTCGCAGCCCTATACGGCCGCCCGTCTCCAGGCATTGCGCGCGGCGAAGCGCCCGGTGTTCGTCGACGCGACCGCGTCGTGGTGCATCACCTGTCTGGTGAACGACGAAGTGGCACTGTCGCGACCGACGGTGCGCGCGGCCTTCGAGGGGAAACACATCGCTTTTCTGGTCGCCGACTGGACCAATCGCAATCCCGAGATCACGGCGCTGCTGCAGGCGCACGGACGATCCGGCGTGCCGCTCTATCTCTACTATGCGCCCGGCGCTTCGCAGGCGGCCGTGCTGCCGCAGATCCTGACCGAAGGCGAGGTGTTGCAGACCCTCGGCGTCAAATGACGGTGTGGCTGCCCGCCCGGTAGGTGTGCGTGCCGCGCGTCAGCACGCTGTCCTCCGGCAGAACATCGCCGGGTTTGTAGGTCTCACCCGCCGCCAGCTTGGCGTAGAGCGCCGCGAAATCCTTGTAGGTTTCTGCGAACAGTTCTTCGAATGAAGAAATGACGAAGTAGGATTCCTGGAAATCGTCGATGCGGTAGTCCGTGCGCATCACCCGTTCCAGCTCGAAGCCGATCCGATTGGGCGAGGGGCTCTCGACCGCGTAAACCGACTCGGCGCTGCTCGAAACGATCCCCGAGCCATAGATGCGCAGGCCGTCCTTCTGCTCGATCAGCCCGAATTCGACCGTGTACCAGTACAGCCGCGCGAGGTTCTTGAGGGCGCCGAATTCTGCCAGCGCGCGCTGCCCGCCTTTGCCGTAAGCCTGCATGTAATCGGCGAACACGGGATGGGCGAGCATCGGTACATGGCCGAAGACGTCGTGGAAGACGTCGGGTTCCTCGATGTAGCCGAGCTGCTCGGGTTTGCGGATGAACTGTCCCGCCGGGAAACGGCGGTTTGCCAGATGCTCGAAGAACACGTCGTCGGGTACCAGCGACGGCACGGCGACGACGCGCCAGCCTGTCAGCGCCTGCAATTGCTCCGAGAGTTCTTCAAAGTCTGGGATTTGATCGGAGACCAGGTTCAGTTTCCCCAGACCGTCCAGAAATTCCTGACACGCGCGGCCCGGCAGGATTTTCAATTGCCGCTCGAACAGTGTGCGCCAGATCGCGTGCTCGGCTGCGGCATAACGTCCCCAGCACTGGGGAATCGTGTAGTCGCTCCCTATATCAGGGTGAAGGCGGCGCAGCGCATCCAGGGTCGGCATGCCCCCGATTAGAGGGCCGCCCCCACCCCCCTGTAAAGCCATGACTTTGTTGCGTGTAATGCGCAGGCTGCACACCTTCCGTTGCTGCCGGGCCAGCGAAAAGGCAACCCCATTGCCTCAAATGCAAGCTAGCATCATTCCAAACAGAATCCGGCCGGCCAGGAAGCGCCATGACCGTCATGCCTCTCACGCTCGACGACAAATATGAGGTCGACAAAGGTCGCGTATTTCTGACCGGCCTGCAGGCGGTGGTGCGCCTGCCCTTGATGCAGCACGAACTGGACAAACGGGCGGGGCTCAACACGGCCGGCTTCATCTCCGGCTATCGCGGATCACCATTGGGCGGTCTCGATCAGCAGCTCTGGCGGGCGCAGAAATTCCTCGACCGGCGCAACATCGTGTTCAAACCCGGCGTCAACGAGGATCTTGCGGCAACGGCCGTATGGGGTTCGCAGCAGGCCAATCTCCATCCGGGCGCGAAGTACGACGGCGTTTTCGGCATGTGGTATGGCAAAGCGCCGGGTGTCGATCGCTCCGGCGACGCATTCCGGCATGCCAATGCCGCGGGCACCTGGCCTCTGGGCGGCGTGCTGGCCATCGCCGGCGACGATCACGCCTGCAAGTCGTCGACGCTTCCCTGCCAAAGCGAGTTTGCCTTCGTCGATGCCGAGATTCCGGTTCTGAATCCGGCGGGCATCCAGGAGGTTCTGGATTTCGGCATTTATGGCTGGGCACTGTCGCGTTACGCGGGCACCTGGGTGTCGATGATCGCCCTTGCCGAAACGATGGACGCCTCCGCGACGGTGGAAGTTCATCCTCACCGCGTACCCAATATGACGCCGGTCGGGCTTCCACTGCCGAAAGACGGCCTGGGAATCCGGCTTGGGGATACGCCCCATGCGCAGGAGCGCCGTCTGCGGGACCACAAGATTCCGGCCGTCATCGCCTTCGCGCAGGCCAATGTGCTCAACCGCATCGTGATGGATAGCGAAACCCCGCGCATTGGCATCGTCAGTGCGGGCAAGTCCTACCTCGATCTGAGGCAAGCGTTGGATGATCTCGGCATCGGCGACAAGGAAGCGGCTGCGCTTGGTCTACGGGTCCTCAAGATCGGCATGACCTGGCCCCTGGAGCCGTCCCAGATCTCGCGTTTTGCCCACGGCCTCGAAGAAGTCTTCGTGATCGAGGAAAAGCGCGACCTCATCGAAGGGCAGATCAAATCGATTTTGTTCAATATGGACGCCGGCAGGCGACCGCGCGTGTACGGCAAGCTCGGCCGCGATGGCCAACCGCTCATCCGTTCGATCCTGGACCTGGATGCGAGCTACGTCGCGCTCGCAATGGCCAAAATTCTCGGCCAAGAACAGTGGACGCCGCGCATGCGCGCCCTGGTCGCACGACTGGAGCGCAAATCCGCCGAAGTAGATGCCACGGCCGCGTTGTATGAGCGCGCACCCTATTACTGCTCCGGCTGCCCGCACAACAGTTCGACCAAGGTGCCAGACGGCTCTCTCGCGATGGCCGGCATTGGTTGCCATTACATGGTCACCAAGATGGATCGGAACACCGATCTCTTCACCCAGATGGGCGGGGAGGGTGTTCCGTGGATCGGCACTCAGCCCTTCACGACCCGCGAACACATGTTCGCCAATCTGGGAGATGGCACATATTTTCATTCCGGCCTTCTGGCTATCCGCGCCGCGGTATCGGCCGGCGTCAATATGACCTACAAAATCCTCTACAACGATGCGGTGGCGATGACTGGCGGCCAGCGTGTCGATGGTGCGCTTCGCGTCTCGGACATCGCCGCGCAGGTGCTCGCGGAAGGCGTAGAGCACGTCGTCGTCATGAGCGATCAGCCCGACAAATACGCGGCGGGAGACTTTCCGGCCCATGTCCAGATCGCGGATCGAAGCGAACTTGACACGGTTCAGAAGTCACTGCGCGAAATCCGCGGCGTGAGTGCGTTGATCTATGATCAGACCTGCGCCGCCGAGAAGCGTCGCCGGCGCAAGCGCGGACTGATGGACGATCCGCCCAAGCGCACTTTCATCAATGAAATGGTGTGCGAGGGATGTGGCGACTGCTCGGTTGCCTCGAATTGTCTCTCGGTCGAGCCGTTGGAGACGGAATTCGGCCGCAAGCGCAAGATCAACCAGTCCTCCTGCAACAAGGATTTTTCCTGCGTTCAGGGCTTTTGTCCGAGTTTCGTCACAGTACATGGTGGGAGGCTGCGCAAACAGGCGAATAACGGCCCGACGGGCATGGACATCTTTATCCCTCGGCCTCGCCCGCGCAGACTTTCGCGCGAACCGTTCAACATCGTGATAGGCGGTATCGGCGGTACCGGTGTGACGTCCATAGGGGCGATTCTCGGCACCGCTGCACATATGGAAAAGAAAAGCGTCACAGTGCTCGACATGATGGGGCTGGCGCAAAAGGGTGGCTCGGTCATCTCCCATGTGCGCTTGGCCGCAGAGGGCGCACGCATCAATGGTCCGCGCGTGCCGACGGCGCAGGCGGATCTTCTGCTAGGTTGCGACATCGTGGTGGCGGCCAGGCCGGACATGTTCGCTTACATGACCATTGACCGCACAGTGTCCGTCGTGAACGAAGGACTTGTTCCCACCGCCGCCTTCGTCAAGGACAACGCGATCGAATACGACACTGCCGCAATGCGGGCTCGCGTCGCCGGAGCTTCACGCCGCGTCGACGGCATCGACGCGGATGAGTTGGCGCTGAGATTGTTGGGTGACACGATATTCGCCAACATGCTGCTCCTAGGCTACGCCTATCAGCTCGGCGAAGTTCCTGTCGACGAGGACGCCATTCTCAGGGCTATCGAACTCAACGGTGCGGCGGCCGAGCAGAACAAGCGAGCCTTTCGGCT
>DAIDUA010000115.1 GCA_027456965.1 Alphaproteobacteria bacterium
GTCCCGCAACACCATCTACTTCAAATACCGCGACGCAAAAGACACGACCCTGCCCGACGAGAAGGTGGGCGTCTTCTGCCAGGCGATGGTGACGGTGTACTGACGCGCGTTTCGCGGCGTGTTCAGGCGCGGAAATAGCCGCGCGCCCTGCCCCAGTTCAACAACAGATCTGGCCAAACAGAAACGGCGGAAGTGCCCGCGAGCCGAATGCCGAACCCGTGCCCCCCGCTCTCGAAGAGATGCAACTCGGCGGGAATCCCGGCAGCACAAAGGGCATCGTACATCCGCGTCGTGTTGGCGGCGGGAATGACATCGTCGTTCTTGGCGGTTAGAAGAAAGGCTGGCGGCGTTTGCGTGTCGACGCAACGTTCGCGCGAATAACGCTCCATCTGCACACGGCTTGGGGTCTTGCCCAGCGCCGCGTCGCGGGCGCCGGCGAAGGCATGGGGCGGCAGCATCGTGATGATCGGATAGAAAAGGCCCTGAAAATCGGGCCGGGCGCTCTGCGCGTCGTCGGCGTCAACCGGTTTGTAGACTTCCTGTGCGTGGCAGGTGGCGAGCGAAGCCGCCACGTGGCCGCCCGCGGAAAATCCGAGAACGCCGACGCGGCTGGGATCGACGCCGAAATGAGCGGCGCGCGCGCGAATGATCCGCATGGCCCGCTGGGCGTCCTGCAGCGGCGCGTCGGGCGTCCAGCCCTCGCAAGGCAGGCGGTAGCGCAGCACGAAGGCGGTGACGCCGGCTTCGTTCAACCGGCGCGCCGTCTCGAAGCCCTCCTTGTCAACCACCACCCGGATGTAATTTCCGCCTGTCGCGATCAGCACCGCGGAACCGTCGGGCTTCCGCGGACGGAAGACCGTGAAAAGCGGCTCGGAGATTCCCGTGACCGCACGATCCTTGTAATCCGGCGAGGTGCTGCGCTCGGTGACTGCGAGCTTCAATTGCGGCTGCGACGCGCCGGGGGCGGCACCAGGCCAAAGACGGACGGTCTCGTCCGGATCGGAAAGTTGCGCGCCCCAATAAGCCGATCCACCGGTCATTCCCGTCCCTCATGCCTTCAGCAGTCCGCCGCCGTCACGCCGCGCGGACGGAGCCACGCGGCCCCCAGCGGAAGCCGCCTTAAAGGAAATTGTATTCGACGAACAGCCGGTCGAGATCGCCGTGCCAATCCACGCGGTAGGCCTGCAGCAACTCTTCGGCGCGCGTGTAGCCGCGGTTGACCAGCTCGCGCAGCGGCATGAGGAATCCCTCCTCGTTCATGCCGCCGGCATCCTGCGAGGCGCGGCGTTTGAGGCCTTCGGCCGAAATGTCGATCATGCGGTGCGCCAACTCCCATACGGCCGTCTTGCGGAACGGCGTCTTGAAGGCGAGGCGGGGCACCGCATCACGCATCGACTGGCGTTCTTCGTCCGTCCAGTCCTTCACCAGGTCCCACGCCGCGTCGAGCGCCGTCTGATCGTAAAAGATGCCGACCCACAACGCCGGCAGGCCGCAGATGCGCCGCCAGCTTCCGCCGTCCGCTCCGCGCATTTCCAGAAAGCGTTTCAACCGCACCTCGGGAAAGATCGTCGTCAGATGGTCCGCCCAATCGGACATCTGATGCTCGACATCCTTCAGCTCCGGAATTTTGCGCGCGAGAAAATCGCGAAAACTGCGGCCGGCAACGTCGATGTAGCGGCCGTCGCGGTAGACGAAATACATCGGCACGTCGAGCGCGTAATCGACATAGCGTTCGAACGACATGCCTTCCTCGAACACCCAGGGCAGCATGCCCGCGCGATCATTGTCGACATCGGTCCAGATGTGGCTGCGATACGACAGAAAGCCGTTGGGCTTGCTTTCGCGGAACGGCGAATTGGCGAACAACGCCGTCGCCACCGGCTGGAAGGCCAGACCGACGCGGAATTTCTTGACCATGTCGGCTTCGGAGGAGAAATCCAGATTGACCTGAACCGTGCAGGTGCGGAACATCATCTCAAGCCCGTAGCCGCCGACTTTCGGCATGTAGCGGCGCATGATCGCGTAGCGGCCTTTGGGCATCTGATGGGTTTCCGCCAGCGTCCAGCTCGGCGCAAAGCCGCAGCCGAGCGCGCCGGCGCCGATCTCGGCCGCCACTTCGCGAACCTGCTGCTGATGGATGTTCACTTCGGCGCAGGTCTCGTGCACCGATTTGAGCGGCGCACCGGAGAGCTCGAACTGTCCGCCCGGTTCGAGGCTGATCGCCGCGTTGTTCTGGGTGAGGCCGATGATGTTCTCGCCTTCGAGGATCGGCTCCCAGCCAAAGCGGCGCATGCGTTCCAGCAGCGTACGAATGCCCGGCACGCCTTCATAGGCGAGCGGCTTATGGGTCTTGAGGTCGTAGACGAATTTTTCGTGTTCCGTGCCGATGCGCCATTCGGATTTGGGCTTGCACCCATCGGACAGAAACCGCACGAGATCATCGCGCGATTCAATCGGACCGCCTGCGGACTGCGGAATAGACATTCGTCACGAACCTTTTCCGGGCGAACGCCCCTGAGCCATTGTGTAAATAAGTGTGCGCTCGCTCACCCGCCAGCTATGTAGGCGCGGGATGCGACGCCGACAAGTCAGCGCCAGTCGCCTTTGGCCGCCTGCCACACGGAAAGCGCGGAAAGCGCGGCGGTATCGGCCCGCAGGATACGCCGCCCCAGCGTCACCGGCGTGACAAAAGGCAACGCGCGCAGGGCCGCGCGCTCCGCCGGGTCGAAGCCGCCTTCGGGGCCTGTGAAAATGGCCCAGGGACCCGCGGGGGCCGCGCGCAGGGCATCCGCGATGGGCGGCGCCTCCCCGGCTTCGTCACAAAAGAGAATGCGGCGCACTGCCGGCCAAGCCGCGAGCAACTTGTCGAAGGATTGCAGGTCGCGCACCTCGGGGACGCTCAAGCGTCCCGATTGCTCGGCGGCTTCCACGGCATTGGCGCGCATGCGATCCAAATTGACGCGCGAGACGATCGTGCGGCGGGTCAAAACCGGCTGCAGCGCGCGCACGCCGAGTTCCGTCGCCTTCTGGGTGAGATAATCGGCCGGCGTCTTCTTGATCGGCGCAAAGACAAGCCAGAGATCGGGAACCTCCGCCTGCGGGGCGGTGCAGCGTTCACATTCCAAAGTGCAGTCGCGCTTGGCTACTTCCGCGATACGCGCCAGCCACTCGCCGTCGCGCCCGTTGAACAGGCCGACGCGATCGCCCACCTTGGCCCGCATGACATGCAGAAGATAATGGGCCTGGCCGTCGTCGGGAACGACGCGGGCGCCCTCGCCGAGTGCCGCCCCGACATAAAGACGGACCTTGCCGCCGGGTTCCTTAAGCTCTTCGCTCATGACACAATTGAGAACGATGATGAGCGAACCGCAAGCCCTGAAACCCGGCGACGCCGTGCCCCTGACCTTGGTGGACCACGCCCCGCCCAAGATACAGCCTTACCTGCGGCTGATGCGGCTGGACCGGCCGATCTGCACCTGGCTGCTTTACTGGCCCTGCGTGTTCGGGCTGGCGCTGGGCGCGGTCGCCGACAGCCGCCCGTTCGGCAACTGGTACGACTGGTACCTGATCGCCCTGTTCGGGGTCGGCGCCATCGTCATGCGCGGGGCCGGCTGCACCTATAACGACATCGTGGACCGCGACTTCGACGCCCAGGTGGCGCGCACACGGGGCCGGCCGATTCCGTCGGGCGCGGTCAGCGTGAAGCAGGCCTGGCTCTTCGCCGCCGGCCTGTGCCTGATCGGATTGCTGATCCTGCTGCAGCTCAACTGGTTCTCGGTGGCGCTGGGTGCCGGCTCGCTGCTGCTGATCGCCGGCTATCCGTTCATGAAGCGCATCACCTGGTGGCCGCAGGCCTGGCTGGGACTGACCTTCAACTGGGGCGCCATCCTGGGCTTCGCCGCGCAGACCGGAAGCATCGATACCGCGGACGTCATGCTTTACGCCGGGCTGTTCTTCTGGACGCTGGGCTACGACACCATTTACGCGCATCAGGACAAGGACGACGACGCGCTGATCGGCGTGAAATCCACCGCGCGGCTGCTGGGCGAAAAATCGCGGCAATGGATCCTGGGATTCTACGCCGTCGCCTTCACGCTGATCCTGGCGGCAGGCTTCACCGAGCACGAAGGCTGGCCGTATGTCCTGCTGATGCTTTTGGCCGGCGCGCATATGCTGTGGCAGGTGCATACGCTGGATGTCGACGATTCCGAGCGCTGCCTGAAACTCTTCCGCGCCAACCGCGAGACCGGCGCGCTTATCGCGGCGGCGCTGTTCATCTCGACCTGGGTGAGCTGATCGCCGCTCATATGGCGGCACGACATACAAAAAAACGGGTGCCACGTCGGCACCCATGATCCATCAAGATGTGTGGTGCGCGCGGAAAGCCCGCTTTTTCGCTGGAAACTACGGCAAGCCCTAGGAATCCGCACGTCAGGCGGCAAACCAATGAGCACCTTTGCTTCCCATTACTCCGATCGGGTTTTACGCCGCCGAACCGTCGCATCGACCGCCCATCGAAATGGCGC
>DAIDUA010000116.1 GCA_027456965.1 Alphaproteobacteria bacterium
TTCCTCCAGCCAGCCTTCCAGATGCAGCCGCCCGATCACCCAGCCTGCGGCGATGGCGATGGCGAGACCGAAGAAGAGATAGGTCAGCGCCACCTGCCAGCCGATCAGGACGAACAGAAGCCCGAGGGCCACTTCGTTGACCATCGGGGCGGCGATCAGGAAGGAGAAGGTCACGCCCAGCGGCACGCCCGCCGAAACGAAACCGAGGAACATCGGCACCGCCGAGCAGGAACAGAACGGTGTGACGATGCCCAGGCCCGCGGCGGCGATGTTGCCGGCGCCCTCGTGGTTTCCCGCGAGGAAGGCGCTGGTGCGCTCCGGCGAGAAGAAGCTGCGCACCAGGCCCATGGCGAACACCACCAGCGTCAGCAGCATCAGCACCTTCGGCGTCTCGAAGATGAAGAAGGCGGCGGCGTCGCCGGGCCGGCTGGCGCGCGTCAGGGGCAGGTGCGAGACGATCCATTCTGAAAGCGGCGCGAGCTGGCTGTAGACGGCGAACCACAGGACGACGGACGCGGCCGTTCCCGCGATCCATAGTCTCGTGTCGTCGGAGGGGCGGATGATCGTTTCGGTGCTCATGCCGCCTTCTTCCTGTCCTCGCCCAGCGCCGCGATGACGGCATCGACGACGGCGGCGATCTGGGGGCTGAGCGCGGGATTGCGGCGATAGCGCACCCACTGGGCGTCGCGCCGGTCGGCCGCGAGGCCGGCCTGTTTGAGTACGCCCATGTGGCGGGACATGCGCGACTGCGTGGCGCCGAGCTGCCGCATCAACTCGCACACGCAATGTTCCTGGCCGTCCCACAGCAGCCGCACGGCGCCGAGACGCGTCGGATCGGACAGGGCGGCCATCACCAGGGAGATTTGAGTCATGCGAAAATCCGCTTATGCGCAACAACGCATAATATGAGCGGTCGGCGGCCGGCCGTCAATTCGTCTGTATTGTCGCAGGACCGCGGCGCCCCAAGCTTGTTCCCCGCAGCCAATGCGTTTATGTGTGCCGCCCGCCTTACGGACCCGCAAACCCATGCCTCTGCTGCGCTTTCTGCCGAACGTGCCGAACATCGACTTCGTCGGGGCCCGCTACTACGCCTTCGCGGTGGACGGCCTGCTGCTGCTGGTCACGATCCTGTCGATCGCCATCCACGGCTTCAACCTGGGCATCGACTTCACCGGGGGCGTGTCGCTGCAGGTGAAATCCGCGCAGACCATCAACATCGGCCATGTGCGCGGGCAGGTGGAAGGCCTGCATTTCAACGACGAGCAGATCCAGTATTTCTTCGGCGGGGCGTGCGACGCCCCGGTGAATTCCTGCGTCCTGATCCGCGTGCAGCCCAAGACCGGGCAGAGCGGCGAAAACGCCGAAGCCCAGATCAGGCGCGTTCTCGGCAAAGGCTATGAATTCCGCGCCGCCCAGGTGATCGGGCCGAAGGTCAGCGCCGAGCTGTTCCGCGGCGGCGTCTATGCGACGATCCTCGCCATCGTGGCCATCGCCCTGTGGGTGGCGCTCCGCTTCGAGTGGCAGTACGGCATCAGCGCCGCCATCGCCACGGGCCACGACGTGCTGGTGACCGCGGGCCTGTTTTCGCTCCTCCATCTGGATTTCACGCTGACCAGCATCGCCGCGCTGCTGACGCTGGCCGGCTATTCGATCAACGACACGGTGGTGGTGTTCGACCGGATTCGCGAGAACCGGCGAAAGTACAAGCGCATGCCGCTGGCGGATCTGATCAACCTGTCGACCAACCAGATGCTGTCGCGGACGATCCTGACCTCGGTGGCGACCGCGATGTCGATCCTGCCGCTGCTGCTGTTCGGCGGGCCGTCGCTGTTCGACTTCACCGCCGCGATCCTGTTCGGCATCGTGGTCGGCACGTTCTCGTCGGTCTATGTCGCGTCGGCGCTGCTGATCTATCTGCCCGCGCCGGCCGGCGCCATCGACACGCCCGCGCCGGCGGCGAGCGCCTAGGCCGGCGAACAGCGAAATAGCGAATAGGGAGTTCCCTATTCGCTACGCGCGACTTCGCTAATCGCTTTTTTCTACAGCGGGAACCAGTCGCGCTTGTCGGTGTATTCGTCGTATTGCACGTTGACGCCCGCGCGCAGGCCGACGCCGGTGCGCATCGGCGCCAGCGTCACGCCGCCCGAGCGCTGATACATCACGCTGATGCCGGCGATGTAATAGATGGTGCCTTCGATGCCCGGGAAACGCTGCCACATCCGGCGCTCGTCCCTGAGATTGTAGACCAGCGTGAAACATTTCGAGGCGTTGCCGCCGATGTCGAAGCCGACCGACGGGCCGCGCCAGTAGACCTTCTTCGGCGCGAAGTTCTTGCGGATCAGCCAGCCGGAACCGTAGCGCAGGCCGACGACGAAGGCGCCCGAGCCCTCGTCGCCCTTGATGTAGGCGTCGGGCTGCCCCAGGTCCTTGAAGACGTGCTGCACCGCCTTGGCGACCGCTTCGGTCGTGACGCCGAAGAAGTCGGATGCGGCCTTGGTGATTTCCTGTTCGGTGTACGTGGCATCGTCGCCGGCGGCGAAGGCGGGGGCCGCGGCGAAACCGAAGGCCGTGGCGGCCGCGCCTGCAATCAAAGTGCGCCTTTTCATCAATCGGAACTCCTCTCGAATCACGCAACCCCTACGCCGCGCAGCATCGCCCAAAATCTCCACGCGCGCGAGATGGCAGCATCCTTTCCCTTTTGCCCGGCGGTGTTTTCGGCGCCGCGGCGGCACAGGAGATACGTGTCCTGTGCGTTTTCTGTGGCAGGGATGTGTCGAAAATCGGCGCGGGCCCGAATCTGGCGGGCATCGAGGATTTCGCCGGTGATGCTTTGCGCAAGGATTGCGAGCGGGTAAGGTCCCATCCATGAACGAACCCGCAAAGCGCGCGGCGGCGACGGGTACGGCCCTGGGAGTGGCCGGCTGGATCGCGCTGATCGTGCTGGCCGGATTTCTCGGCGCGGCGATCCTGTATGCGATTCATGCCTGGATGGCGTTGTCCGGCGTGCCGATGAGCGGCCTGGGATGGTTCTTCCTGGCCATGGGCATCGTCTTCACGGTCGCATTTGGCGCCGGGCTGATGTTTCTCGTCTTCTATTCCAGCCGCCACGATTACGACCGGTAGAAACGCACGCGCGCCGGGCTCCCGCTTGACGCACACATATCCCATAGATTATACGTCAATCAATAACTACAAAGTTATCGATTACAAATGGCAAACGCTCACGATGTGCTCTTCAGAACGCTCGCCGATCCGACGCGGCGGGCTCTCTTCGAACGGCTGTGCCGCGAAGGAGAGAAGACGGTCGGGGCCCTGACCGCTCGGTCCGGAGTCTCGCAGCCGGCCGTTTCGAAGCATCTTGGCGTTCTGAAGCAGGCCGGCTTGGTGCGCGACCGCCACGAAGGCCGCCAAACGCACTACAGCGCGCGGCTTGGCGCCTTGGCCCCACTGATCGACTGGACAAGCCACATGACCGGCTTCTGGCAAAACCGGTTCGACAAACTCGAAGACCTGCTGAAAAGGATGGACCAATGAGCAAACCCGAAACGCTCTCCGTCGTTGTCGAACGGGAGATCCCTCACCCGCCGGAGAAGATCTGGCGCGCGCTCACGGAACCGCACCTGATCGAGGAATGGCTGATGAAGAACGAATTCAAGCCTGTCGTGGGCCACCGATTCAATCTCAGCGCGGAATGGGGTTCTGTCGCCTGTCAGGTCCTCGCCGTCGAGCCGAACAAGACGCTGTCTTACACCTGGGGTGACGACGTTCTCAAAAGTGTCGTCACCTGGACTCTCACGCCAACGGGCGCCGGGACCAAGCTGCGCATGGAGCAGTCTGGTTTCCCGCCGGACCAGCCGCGGTACTACGGCGGCGCCAAGGCGGGCTGGCCGCGGTTTCTCGCAAATCTGGAGCAGGTCTTGGCGCGGATGGACTGAATCTACCGGCACAATTCAAAGCCGGGGCCGCGCACGTAACAAACGGAGGGCACACCGATGAAGATCAAGCTGACCAGCGTGTATGTGGATGACCAGGAAAAGGCTCTGCGCTTCTACAGCGACGTGCTGGGCTTTACCAAAAAGGCCGATTTCAGCAACGGGCCGTATCGCTGGTTGACCGTGGTCTCACCCGACGAGGCGGACGGAACCGAGCTGCAGCTCGCGCTCAACGACAATCCCGCGGCCAAGACCTACCAGCAGGCATTGTTCAAGCAGGGCCAGCCCGCGGTCATGTTCTTCACCGATGACGTCAAGGGCGACTACGAGCGCATCAAAGCGCGCGGCGCCGAATTCAAGATGCCGCCGACCGAGGTCACCGGCTCGACCATCGCCCAGCTGAACGACACCTGCGGCAACCTCATTCAGATCACCCAGCTGGCCCGCTGGTAGGACGAGAATTGCGTGATAGGCGCGCGCGGCGATCAAACTTGTGATGGGAACCGTCGTCAGCGTCACCGCACTCGCCAGTCAAAGCCACGAGAGGAGAGACGAGCATGAAGAAGAGCGGAGCGCAGAGCAGCAAGTCTCCGTCTCAGCGGATAGACGCGCGGATCGAGGAGCTGGACGACTGGCGGGGCAAGATGCTCGGCCGGCTCCGCGCCTTGATCCAGGAAGCCGATCCCGACGTGGTTGAGGCGTGGAAGTGGCGAGGGGTTCCGGTGTGGGAGCACGGCGGAATCATCTGCACCGGCGAGACCTACAAGGCCGTCGTGAAGATGACCTTCGCCAAGGGCGCCGCGTTGGCGGACCCTTCAAGCCTCTTCAACGCCAGCCTCGAAGGCAATGTGAGGCGTGCTATCGATTT
>DAIDUA010000117.1 GCA_027456965.1 Alphaproteobacteria bacterium
ATCTCGGCAATGGCGGCACTTCTGGCTCGTTGACCAGCAATATCGTCGACAACGGCCTGTTCGAGGTGAACCGTTCTGACACCTACAATTACGCCGGCACGATCTCCGGCACCGGTGGGTTCATCCAGGCCGGGTCCGGCGACACGATCCTTTCTGGAACGAACAGCTATACAGGTGCGACCAGCGTCAATGCCGGCACGCTTTCGGTGAACGGATCGATCACGTCGTCGAGCGGCGTCTCCGTCGGCAGCGGCGGTACTCTGGGAGGCACCGGTACGGTGTCCGGCACCACGGTCGCGAACGGCGGCACGCTGGCGCCAGGCAATTCCATTGGCACCCTGCACGTGACCGGCAATCTGTCTCTAGCGGCGGGTTCGACCTATATGGCCGGGGTTTCGGCCTCCGGCGCGGACGAGGTGCTTGCCTCCGGCACCGTCACGGTCGCGGGCCAGCTTATACTTTCATCCCAGTCCGCGAGCTATGTGGCAGGTACCACGTACACGCTGATCAATTCAGCTGGCGCGCTTACCGGCGTGTTCTCGAATATCGTCTTCAACGGCAACTTTGGGAATGTCGTTCCGACCACCAGCTACGATGCCAACAGTGTGTTCGTGACCCTAAACGCAAATGCGTTGGTCGCCTGGAGTGCCAATCCCGGTACGCCGGACTGGAATACGGGCAGCAATTGGACGGGTGGCTTCGTGCCAGCCGCCGTCGACACGGCGATGTTCGGCGCGACAACGCAATCCACCGTCAATATCCAGAAGGCGAACACTAAAATCGCGGAGCTGCAGTTCGCAGCGGGTGCCCCGGCTTACACATTCAATATTACCGGCACCGCCGCAGGCGCTTCGTCGCTCGTCATCGGCGGCGCCGGCATTGTCAATCAGTCCAGCAACGTGCCGAACTTCGTGGTCAGCGGTATTTCCGGCAATACCGGAACGCTCGAATTCGACAATGGCGCCACACCAGGCGATTCGACCATCACGGCCAACGCCTATGGCACTGCGGTATTTACGGGGGTGAGCGACGCCAGCTCGGCGAATCTCGTGACCGGCAGCGGCGGTACGGTGGACATTTCCGGCCTTGCCGGAACCGGTATGAATGCGGGCTCTATATCGGGGTCTGGCTCTTTCGTATTGGGTGCGAAAACGCTCAACGCGGAAGGGCTCAATACGAACACGACCGTCAGCGGGGTGATTTCCGGTAACGGCGGATGGCTCAACAAGAGTGGAACCGGCACCCTGACCCTGACCGGCGCCAACACCTATTCCGGCGGCACGACCATTACCGCCGGCACGTTGCAGATCGGCAATGGCGGAACAAACGGTTCGATCGCGGGGAATGTGGTCGACAATGCCCAATTCGTGATCGACCGCTCGGATGCCGTGACATTCGGCGGCATCATTTCCGGGACCGGCAGTTTCACGCAAGCCGGAACCGGCACGACCATCCTCACAGCGGACAACACGTATACCGGAGCGACCCAGGTGTCGGCCGGTGCGTTGCAGGTCGACGGATCGATCGGAGGCACCAGTGGCGTCGTCGTGAACTCGGGAGGCACTGTGCAGGGTAGCGGCGTGATCGTCGGGCCGCTCACTGTGGGCAATGGCGCCACGCTGGCACCCGGGTCCGGCGCGGGAAGCGTCGGACATCTCGCCGTCTCCGGCAATGTGACGCTCGGCGCAGGTTCAAATCTCGCGATCGACACCGGCGAGGCGAGCACCGACCTCCTCAGCGCGACAGGCACGATCAATGTGACGGGTACGGCGACCTTCAACGCGACGTCCGCGCTGCATTATGGCGACACGGCGGTGTTCGCAACAGCGAGCGCTATCAACGGCACCTTCGGCAGCGTACCCGATACAATCACAGGGGTTCTCTATCCCGTTGTCACCGTCGCGAATACTGGCTCTGGTCAGGAACTCGTCGTGACCATGGATGCGGCGAGCTTCCTCACCCAACTCAACGGAGCGAGTCCGGATGAGACCACGATCGCAGACGCGCTCGACAGCGCGCGCGGGAGCCATTACGCGGACCTCAAGTCGATCTACGACACGTTGGACACGCAGTCGGGTAATGCGTTGAAGACGACATTCGACAATCTCGCGCCATACGCCACGCGTAGTCTGTCGCAAATCTCGATGCTCCAGATGGGCGGTTTCACCAACCTGATCGGGAACCATCTGGCCGATCTGGCCGACGGCTCTTCGGGAACGGGAACAGCGCACTCCCAAATCGATACCGGAGCGCTCAACCTGGCGCAGCGCGACATGAGCCCCTTCACGGAAGCGAACAATATGCTCGCCTTCGCGCAGGATGCTGGCGCTGCCCAAGCCGCTCAGCCGCAAACCCCAGCATCGCCGACGCCGGCGCAGCTCGATCTGGGCAAGGGCGTAAGCGTATTCCTTCTGGGTTCTTCCCTGGACGGTTCCGTGGCGACCGGCGGAGCGGGCGGAAAGGCCCGTGTAAACGGCTACCTGATTGCAACCGGTGCCGATCTGCACATCGACAACAACTTTGTGTTAGGTGCGGCGATCTCTTATGCCGACAGCACCGCGAAGTTGTCGGCGACGCCTGCGAACACGAAGTCGAGCGCATTTCAGGTCCTCGCTTACGGGCGCTACACCGGTAACGGCTGGTTTGCAGAGGGCTTTGCAGGATCGTCGGCGCAACACATCACGGCTGGCCGGACCGTGGTGATCGGCGGCACGACGTCCAATCTGCAAGGCCGCACCAGTGGTTCGAGCCCGACCGTCGGCGTCTCTGCGGGCATGCCGTTTGTCGAGTCCGACTTCGTCATCACCCCGGCCGCAGGACTGCAGTGGGAAGATGCCTCGATCGACGGGTATACGGAAACTGGCGGCGTTGCGGCTATGACGTACCATAGCTTCTCGCGGACTTCGTTCACGGGCCGGCTCGGCTTCGATGCCGTGGGCAATTACACGCTCAGCAACGTCACGATAAGGCCACTTGTTCGCGCCTACCTGGTGCATGACTTCATCTCGAACACCGGGGCGGTCACGGCAGCCTTCGCACAGGCGCCTGGCGCGTTGATGACCTTCGGCCTGGCGAATAAGAGCACGAACTGGGTAGAGCTGGGGGTCGGTGCCCAAGCAAAGGTCAGTGATAACGCCAGCGTCAGCATTCGCTACGATGCGACGGCTGGGCGTTCTGACTTGTTCTCCGGAGCCTGGACGGGCGATCTCAACGTACGGTTCTAGGCTGGGGCCTTCCCAGCCTAGATTGCCGGAATTGCCGAAAGCGGCGTCGTGGCGCCATGCAGGGCCGAGGCGATCGAGGGTTCGAGTTGCGCACCAGAAGGCGGCGCTTAGTCCTCTTAAGACGCTATAACTACTCGTACTTTCTGCTTGCCATCACCTTTGACACCAGCAACGATACCAAAATGGCCCGTTTGGCACGCGCCTGACGGCGGCGCGATCTTGAAGCGGAATTACGCTTAAGAGCCGTCAATTTGTCCGAACAGACGAAGCCACGTCTGCGCGAGGAAGAAGACGCCATGACGGACACCCGGATTCGCAGTGTCGCCATCGTCGGTGGCGGGACCGCCGGTTGGATGGCCGCCGCGAGTTTGGCCAAATTTCTCAAGAAAATGGATTGCCAGATTCAATTGATCGAGTCCGAACAGATCGGAACGATCGGCGTCGGCGAAGCAACGATTCCGCCGATCATGGATTTCATCAAGGTGCTCGGCATCGACGAGAACGACCTTGTCCGTCGGACCATGGCGACATTCAAGCTCGGCATTCAATTCAAGGATTGGACCCGCATCGGCCATTCGTACTTTCATCCGTTCGGCCAGACCGGCTTCGAGATGGAAGGAATTCCCTTCTCCGCCTACTGGCTGAAGATGCTCCAACTGGGCAAGGCCTCAAGGCTTGAGGACTATTCTTTACAGGCCGCGGCCGCGGAAAAGGGCAAGTTCATGCGTCCGGTCAAGGCGCCGAACACACCTCTGGAAAAAATCACCTACGCCCTGCATTTTGATGCGGGACTCTTCGCCCGGTATCTGCGGAGCTATGCCGAGGCGCGTGGCGTCATCCGGACCGAGGGGAAGGTGAAACATGTTTTGCTGCGGCCAGAAGACGGCTTCATCGAATCGCTGACGCTCGAAAGCGGTGAGCGGATCGAGGCGGATCTCTACATCGACTGCACCGGGTTTCGCGGGCTTCTGATCGAAGAGGCCATGAAAACCGGCTATGAAGACTGGAGCCGTTGGCTACCCTGCAACCGGGCGGCAGCCGTCCCCAGTGAAAGAACCGGCGCGCCGCCATCCCATACGCTGGCAACCGCCTTGGATGCGGGCTGGCAATGGCGCATTCCCCTGCAGCATCGCGTCGGCAATGGCTATGTCTATTGCAGCGACTTCGCCGGCGATGCCGAGGCGCAGGAGGCGCTTCTGACAAATCTTGAAGGCAAGGCGCTGGCCGATCCGCTGCTCCTGCGATTCACGACGGGACGGCGCAGGAAGTTCTGGAACAAGAATTGTGTCGCCCTGGGCCTTTCGGCCGGATTTCTGGAACCGCTGGAATCGACGAGCATCCATCTGATTCAGCGCGGCCTCGCCGTCCTCCTGAAGTTCTTCCCGGATCGCAATTTTGAGCCTGCCGATATCGACCGCTACAACAAGATGTTTGTCTTCGAGTACGAGCGGATTCGTGACTTCCTGCTTCTGCACTACACCCAGAACGAACGCCAGGATACCGCGTTCTGGCGCCATTGCCGCACTATCGCGATGCCCGACAGCCTCCAAGAAAAGATCGATCTGTTCCGCGGCTATGGCCGCATCCTGCGCGAGGACACCGAACTCTTTCCTATCCAGAGCTGGCTTTATATTTTCACCGGGCAGAACATCCTGCCGCGCGGATACGATCCAATGGCCGACATTCTGGATACGCAGAAAATTCAAGCGAACCTGGACGACATCCGCTTGGTCATCAGGAGATGCGCCGACGCTATGCCGATGCATCAGGATTTCATTGACCGAAATTGTTCGGCGTTTTAGCACCGTCAACCACCACGCAGCAGATGCATGACACGTGCGCGGATTTTTCCGTAATTGTCCGGCTTGAGCGGACCCAGCAGGCCATGCCGGTCGGCGGGAAGATGCGCCAGCGGATGGCCGTTGCTGCGGAAGACGTAATGGTCGAAAAACGCCTTCCAGGCCTGACGTTCCATTGGCGGACGCTCGCCGATTGCGATCATCGCCAGGAGTAGGCTGGTATAGGGTGCGTCCGGTCCGGCGCTGAAAGCGTCCCACCAGTAATTGACGAGACCATTGAACGGCGCGGTCGCCTCGATTTGGTGCCACCAAAGTTTCGGCAGATACAGCGCGTCGCCCGGATGGAGATCGACGCGGAGCGCCTGGTCCTTCACCTGCCGGAACAGCGGAAATTTCTCATCGTTCGGCGGAGACGACGCCGCAAGGCTCACCGGCTGGCCCGCCATCGTGTTGTCGATCGGGCCGACATAGAGACTGCCGATCAGTTCGGGAGGATACAGGGTGAACCGGCGTGTCCCTGCCACCACGCAAGCGATATTTTCGAAGGCGTCGTAATGGCACGACACGTTCGAGGCATGCCCCAGCCAGATGCGCGGACGGACCGTCGGGGCGAGGAGCGGCATCGCGTTCTGCGCCGAGAACCCCGGCAGGTAGTCGTTGACAGGAACGGAGCCGATATAGACCGACGGCGAACCCGGCCGGTCCAGATGGGACAGGATGGTGTCGAGCGCCTCGGAAAAGCGCATCTTTCTGCGCTCGAAATTGAAACCCTTCAGATCGTCGCTGTAGTAATATTTTCCGGCGATGTTCGGCTCCCCGAAGAAAGCCTCCGTCTGGCCGCCGGCATCGAATTGCGACACGTAATCCCGGAACACCGCGGGGGACCGCGCCGCCGCCTGAACCGCCGGCCAGTGGCCGACGAGTCCACGTATGACAACAGGGCGGCACGGCTCGACCACCTCGCGCAAGAATTGCCCGGAACTGGCGAGCTCCGTGCCGGCGATTTCTGTCGGGCTCTCGGTCATCGCGCGAAATGGGTTACCCCAGCCCTCAGTCAAGATTTCCCGACAGTGCGTCACTGGCTTGAAGAAGCCGTCTGTTCTTTTTCTGAGCCAAGA
Source organism: Alphaproteobacteria bacterium (assembly GCA_027456965.1). Lineage (GTDB taxonomy): Bacteria > Pseudomonadota > Alphaproteobacteria > Micropepsales > Micropepsaceae > Rhizomicrobium. Next base: position 6,142 of record DAIDUA010000117.1, read on the forward strand.
CCGGCACTTGCCGCAACGATGCGATCATCAGGTAAATCAGATGAAGATAGCCACGGCGAAACAGATCGAGGGCCGCTGCGTCCGGCAGGGCCCGGAGTGTCTCCTGGTTGACGGTGTACAGCCCCACCAGGTCACGTTTCGTGCCGTCGTCAAAACCGACATTGATATTGATGGCCTCCACGAGCTTCAGCTTCATCAGGGTCTCAATGAAGACCTTCGTCATTTCGAGGCCGGGCTGCAGTTCGCGGAAGACCGAGATGATGCTCTCGAGATAAGAAGTGGCCTCGCCGTTCTCGGTAAACAGCGGCAACCCCTTGTCGGCATCCACGCGCGGACTGTCGAGGTCAATCGCCAGCTCGCTACCCGCGGTATAGAACGGACCGCGCCGCAGATTCAGGGGGCGATAGGCATCTTGGGGACCACCCTCATCCAGGAACAGATTCTCGCCGTCGTCGAAACCGAGCATGGCACCGCAATAGAAGGCGCCGGTATTGGCGTCTTTCGAAAAGAGAATGGGATAATGGACGGCGAGAAAGGGAAATTCCTTGACGATCACCGGCACGAAGCGCTGATTGTCGCCGTAACGCGCCGAGACCGCGGCCTGGACGCGCAGCGTGCGATGAATTTGATTGTTCAAAATAGCGATATTGGTCACGAACGTCCCTTGTTTCAGATGGGCTGCAGGCCGTAGTCGTAGATTTTTTGGATCAGCTCGCGGTTCTTGGGCAGCTGCGACCGCAGCCGGTTGGTGATGGCGATGTTCTCGTTCATGAATCGCGTCGCCATTTTTTCCGTGCCGATGTTATCCATAGGCCCTATCTCCGTGCGGAACCCCATGCCGTACAGGACATATTGATAGCTGGCGGCGGGAAACACTTCTTCCAGACGGTCGAACTCGTCGAAGAACCAGGGAGTGTGATACTTCCAGAGGTGCAACAGGTCCTTCAGGCGGTCGGGGATGGTGGCTGGATCCATGTTGTCGATCCAGAACTGCGAGTCGGTCCGTTTGGTCAGACAATAGTGCAATTTGAGAAAATCTATGATGCGGCCCCAGCGGTAGTGCGTTACGTCGTTGAAGCGGGCTGCAATGAGATCCATGACCCCGCGATTCGCCGGCATTTGCTCAGCGATCAATTTCGCCGACAACTCGCCAAGCACGATGGCCGACGATTCCAGCGGCTCGAGGAAACCCGCCGCGAGCCCCACGGCGACGCAGTTGTTCTTCCAGAACGTCTTGCGATGGCCGCCGCGGATGGGAATCTTCCGGACGTTCAGGTCCTTGATCCGCGGGCCGACATACTGCGCCAACACGTCCATCGCCGCGTCGTCGCTGATGTGGCGGCTGGAATACACATGTCCGATGCCGCGCCGAGTTGGTAGCGCAATATCCCAAATCCAGCCGGCGGTCTGCGCCGTTGCGACGGTCTGAGATTCCATGGGCGCATCCGGCCTGTCAAACGGGACCTGGACAGTCAGCGCGGTATCGCAGAACAAAACGTCACTGCAGCTCTTGAACTCCACGCCCAGCGTTTTGCCCAGCAGAAGCGACGCGAAGCCCGTGCAGTCGACCCAGAGATCACCGGCGATCTCGCCCGCCTCTCTGGTGACGACACTCCTGATGTCGCCGTTCTCCGCCTGATTGACGGTCAGCACGTCGGCGAGCACATGTCGCACTCCAAGCTTTTCCGTGCAGTGCCTTTGCAGGAAGGGCGCAAATTTTCCAGCGTCGAGATGATAGGAGTAATTGGCCACCGCTTGATACTCGGGCGTCGTGATCAGTTTCGGCGCCAAGCCGTCATCACAGAGCAGCCCCTGCGGGCAAACCGCGTCACAGAAGGTCCGGCCATGGCTGTTGCTCAGCCAGTGTGGCGCCAGATTCACCTCTGTGAAGCCTTGCGGAAGCATCAGCGGGTGATAGTAGGAATCATCCGGCGTGCCCGTCGTCCAGCCTACAAACTTGCCTCCCTGTTTGAAGGCTCCATCGCAATGCCGGAAGAAGTCCGTCTCCGAAACACCCATTTTTTGCAGTGTCGTACGGATAGTGGGCCAGGTGCCCTCGCCGACCCCGATGATCTTGATGTTCGGCGACTCGATCAGTGTGACCGAAAAGCCCGCCTTCATGCGCTCCTGGTGCCGTGCGGCGATGACGCCAGCCGTCAGCCAGCCTGCGGTTCCTCCACCAACGATGACAATGTTTTGTATCGGCTGGACCATGATCAGCACTTTTCCACAGTTGGGGGACAAGTGCCTTGTAGTATCGCCGAAAAAAAGAGGGCCGCCAAGTTTTCTTGGCGGCCCGTCGCAGTTGAGGGGGAACTAAAGTTTGAAGTGAACGCCAGCTAGGAACTTGCGGCCGTAATCCACCACGTCGAGAAGCTGATTCGAGTACCGACCATGCGTCGAGTAGGTCGCATCGGTCAGGTTCATCGCTTCGAAGTACACCGAAACCTGCTGCGTGATGTCGTAGCTGGTGCTGAAGTCCAAGTTCCAGCTGGTGTTTACGAAGGTCGGCTCGGTACCGAAGGACGAACCGTTCTGTATCTGACCGAAGTGATCGAGGTAGCTGTCTTGCCAGTTCGCCGCGAGACGAGCCTGGAACCCGTCCTTGTCGTAGAATACCACCGCGTTCGCGGAATCCGCCAAGCCGGTAACCGAGAACCCGCTGACACTGAGATTGAGCGGATCATACGGCTTGTTCGTACCGACGACGGTCCCGTTGACGGAGTAGCCGAAGCCCGACTCGCCGAACACATGCTGCCAGGCGAGCTCGATGCCGTACACGTTGGCCGCCGGACCGTTCACCGGCTGCGAGATCGTGTAAGGAACATCGACTGTTATACACGCTGGGAGGACAACTTTGGTGGTAGGATTCGTGCATTCCGTACCGACATTTCCGAAGTCCGCACCATTCGACTGCGTGATGATGAAGTTGCTCACCGACTTCACGAAGGTGTCGACCGACAAGTACGAATTCGCGGCGTAGTACCACTGCGCGCCGAGGTCGACGTTGTCGGACAAGAACGGCAACAGATTCGGGTTGCCGCCGGCTTCCGTGACGTCCCCGACACGCGATGCACCGATGTTGAGCACCGGATTCAACTGGCTGATGGGCGGACGAGTCAGGGTACGCGACGCATCGAACCGCAGATCAAGATTGTCCGTCACCGACAGGGTCATGTCGAGGTTCGGCAGCAGATACTGATAGCTGTTCTTTGCCGAGATGGGAGTGATGGCGCCGCCATTTCCGTAGACGACATTCCAGGCCGTCGCATCGCCGGTCTGCTGGGTGAACCCTGACACCACGCGGCCGAGGCCGGCCAAGTTTTCTTGTGTGATGTCATACCGCGTTCCGACATTGATCCGCAGCGGCATGTGGGCCACGTCGGTCTTTATCGTTGCCTGCAGGAAGGCCGAATACGTCTTCTCCTCCAGGACGTGATAGGAACCCGGATTGAACGCGACCTGATAGGTGCCGCTGAAGGGACGGCCCGCGTCGCCCGATCCGTTCGGAGCGCAGCAATTGTTCGCGCCGACGCCGTTCAGGCCGTTCAGGTAGTTCAACGTCTGCCACGGATCGTATTGCAGGATGGCCGCCGGCAGGTTGGACGAACCGGTCCAGCCGTTGATGAAGCCCGCGGTGCTGAAGGACTTGGAGAAGAAGCCCTGCGGCAGGGCGACGCCCTGCGTGTTGCCCGACGCCGGACCGTAGCCGGAATAGGCCTGCCAGTTGTTGTTCTCGAAGCTGTCGTATTGCGTCTCGTTCTTGTGCTCGCCGACATACTGGAAGCCGAACTTCAGGTCGAGATTGTCCTCGTTCCAATCGCCTTCGACCTTCGCCTGGTTCAACGTATCCAGGTTGTAGCCCATTGTCATCGGCAGCACGTGCGAGCCGATGATCCCGTTGTTGATGAACTGGGCTTTGTTGTTATTCGGGCCGTAGCTCGTCGGATAGAGCAATTGATGACCATTGGGAACGGCGATACCGACGTCCGCGTTGTCCAAGGCGTTGCCGTAACCCACATCGACGTCCGTCCCGATCTGATGGGACGGGTTCGACCCGCCGTCCGAATGGTCGAAGTCGAACACCATGCCGAGATTGTCGTTCACCTGCCATTTCACGTTGGCGCCATAGTCGTTGAACTGCAGGCCCTGGGGATTGAATTGGCCCTGGAAGTCGGTCGGCGTATTGTGCTGCACGAAGTTGACGACCGAGCCGTTCTTGTCGAGCTGGATGTTCTGCATCGAGCCGTTGTTGAACCACACGCTATAGCCGTACTGCGCCTGGTGATCGTTGTCGCGCGAGAAGTTATCGTTCAGCGTGATTTCGATGCTGTCGGTCGGGCGCCACTGCAGGACCACGCGGGCCTGTTCGCGCTCGACATTCTCCAGCTCGTGATAAATGCCGTAGTCCTGGATGAACCACATCGGAGTGCCAAGCGCCGGAGGGGTGCCCGCGAACTGAGATTGCCAGAATTGCGAATGGTTAGCGTCAATGGCCGGATCCACAACCGTCTTGCCTTCCCAGCCCTGGACGTTGATGTGGTTCTGCCTCGTTTTGGTATCGGAATACGAGGCGGCGACCAGGATACCGAAGGTGTCATGGGCGAAGGTGTCGCTGAACAGAAGGTCGCCGTTCGGCGCGAACTGGCCAGCCTCAGGCGAAACCATGCCCGAGAGCGAGCCGGCGACCACCAGGCCCGGATGGTCGAAGGGCTTGGGGAACTTGATGTTGATCGTCGCACCGATCGCACCCGCCGACACCGAGGCATCGGGCGTCTTCAGCACGTCGATCTGGCTGACGAAGTCAGACGTGACCGATGAGAAGTCGAAGGCCCGGTCGCCGGTGCCGGTCGCCACCTGGCGGCCGTCAAACAGGGTTTCGTTGAAAGTCGGGCCGAAACCGCGGACCGTGATCTCGGTCGCCTCGCCATTCGTCGAGGTGCCGCCCGTACCGCCCGAGGCGGTGCCTCGTCCGCGGGTGACGGTGACGCCCGGGATACGCATCATTGCGTCCGCAAGATTCACGTCGGGGAACTTGCCGATGTCCTCGGCGGTGATCGCATCCACAATACCGACCGAGTCGCGTTTGATGTTCAAAGACTTCTGCAAGGACTCGAGGATGCCGGTGACAACCACCGTCTCC
>DAIDUA010000118.1 GCA_027456965.1 Alphaproteobacteria bacterium
CCTAAGTCATCACTGCACCGGAGGTCGTGGGAGGCTCTGAAGGGACAGCCTGATTCGACACATTAATTAGTATCAATAAACAGCCACGAAACGCTTGCGTATACTGAACGTTGGCGGCGTGATTTTCCGAGACATGTCCGAGAAACCCATCTTCTTCGATGCGACCGGCCGGCGTGCCGCGCGGCTTTCCAAACTGGGCTGGGCGAGCGCGATTCTGAGCACGGTATTGGGCGTCGCCTTCGTGGCGAGCATCCTGGCGACGCAGCGCGTCCCGAGCCCCCAGCTTCCCGTCAAAATGACCGCCGACAACCAGTTGGTGCGCAAGGCGGTGGACCCTGCGCTGCTAAAATCCGCGGCGCGGCTCGCGGCCGAGGCGCGCACCCGCGCCAAACTTATCCGCAGCTGGCGCTACAAGAACGCCCACGACGCGCCGCCACGCATGCTGGCGGCGGCCCTTCGTCCCCTGCCGAACCGTCCGCCGGCGCTCGGCTTCTATGTGAACTGGGACGACACCAGTTATCCCGCCCTGAAGCGCGCGCTTCCCAAGCTCGATTGGGTTCTGCCGAGCTGGCTCTCCGTCGAGGGCCCGGACATGAATCTCAAGATCACCATGGATGGCAAGGCGCTCAAGCTGGTGCGCGAAACGCGCCCAGGCGTTCCCATCCTGCCGGTGATCCAGAATGCGTCGCAGGGCACGTGGGACGGCAGCGGCCTGCAAAGCCTTCTCGCCGATCCCGTGCGCCGCGTGAATCTCGAAAACGGCATCGTGTCCTTTCTGGCGCAAAAGAAATTGCAGGGCGTCGTCGTCGATTTCGAGGAGGTTCCCCCGGCCGCCTACAAGGATATGGACGCGTTCCTCAAAGAGCTTGCAGCGGATTTCGCGCCGCATGGTTGGGTCATCGTCCAAGCGGCGCCTTACGACGACAACCGCTGGCCTTACACGACCTTCGCCAAGTCCATCGATTACACGATGCTGATGGCCTATGACGAGCACGATGAGTTCGATCAGCCAGGCGCCATCGCCGGCGAGCCCTGGTTCGAAACGACGCTTGACAAGCGGATGAAGGAGCTTTCGCCGAACCGTACGATCATCGCGATCGGTAACTACGCCTATGACTGGCATGGCGGCGACTCTGCCGACGATCTCAGCTTCCAGGACGCGGCCATCGCGGCGCGCGATTCCAACGCGCGCGTCGATTTCGATCCGGACACCAACAACCCGCACTTCTCCTATATCGAAAACAATAATGTGAAGCATGACGTCTGGTTCCTGGACGGTGTGACCGCCTACAACCAGATACACGCCGCCGACATCTATCAACCGGCCGGCTATGCCCTGTGGCGGTTGGGTAGCGAGGACCCGTCCGTCTGGACCGTGATGGGCCGTCCCTACGGCGCCGGCGCGCCCGCCGCCATCGATAGGATTCCCACCAACGAAGACGTGGACTTCGAGGGAGAAGGCGAGGTCCTGCGCGTGGAGGCCAATCCGTCGCCGGGCAGCCGTACGGTCGAGATCGTTCCGCAAACGGGCGACATCGACGACGAATTCTACAC
>DAIDUA010000119.1 GCA_027456965.1 Alphaproteobacteria bacterium
GCCCAGGTCGCCGCCGATCCGCGTTTTGGTGATGCGTCGCGCGCTCTGGCGGCGAATTTTCTGATCGTCGGCGAAAACGACAAGGCGCTCGACGGTATCTTCAAGGATGCCGGCCGTTACGTCGTCGCGCTGTGGGCGATCTATCTGCACGTCGCCGGCGGGCTGACGCTGCCGCGCCTCAAGGACGTGTGTGCGTCGACCGGCCTTGTCAGTCCGGGACGCGCCCGCGCTCTGCTGATCTATCTGCGCTATCTGGGGTATGTCGAAGTGCTGCCTGTCGGCCGCGGCGAGACCGCGCGCTATCTGCCCACGGCGCGCTTTCGCCAGAGCTGGCGCCTCCATTTGCGTGCGGCGCTCGAAGCGGCGCGCATTCTCGAACCGGATGCCGTGGCGCTGCTCGGCGCCCTGCATCGCGACGACGTCTTCGAAGCGCTTGCCCGCATCCACGGCGAAAATCTGCTGGCTTCGACGCATACGGCGCGGGGGGCGGAGGGGTTTGCGGCCTATACGCGCGTCTTCCTGCACCGTCATGCCGGATCGCAGATCGTCTGGTCGCTGATGATCGCGGATGAGGAGACTTTCCCGCCGGGGAAGCCTCTGCCGTTCTCGGTCAACGCAACGGCGCGCCGTTTCAACGTCTCGCCTGTCCACGTCAGGCGTCTGCTGGACGCGGCGCAAGACGAAGGGCTGCTGCGCGTCTGCGAAGACGGAACCATCGTTCTGGAAGAACGTGCGCGCGAGGCGATCCGCTTTCTCTATGCGGGCCAGTTTGCCGTGCTGCTTGCAGTCATCGCCGAGACGATAGCGGAAACGCGCGGGCGGCTTTCGATCACCCTTGCCGCGCAATGACTGACAGCAGACGCAGGAATCCAGGGTTCCAATCGGATTCCTGCGCCGCGGTCCCCAAGCACACAACCCCACGTCCGCCGAACGTGATTTCACGGCGCCATCGGCGTCAGAATGAGAGCAATCGGCGGGCCTGACAACGGAACATTTTTGATCTCGGCCGAAGCGTGCTTGTCTGTGGCCGTTATCTGCACACTAGTCTCATTCATAAGTTTGGATTCACCAGCCTTATGGAGGGGCGCATGAAATCGTTTCTGTTCGCCGGCGTTTGCGCGGCGGTACTTGTTTCCGCGGTTCCGGCATCGGCCAAGATGTGGACCGACTACGCGCCGCAGAAGGGCTACTGGGAAATCACCTATGTGAAGGTCGATCCCAACAAGATCGACGACTATCTCACCGGCCTGAAATCGGTCTGGGTGCCCGGCGAAGAACTCGCCAAGAAGAAGGGATTGATCGACGACTATCAGGTGATGGTCAGCGCCACGCCGCTGAGCGGCGGCGCCAATGTGATCCTCTGCGAGCATCACATGAGCTTCGCCAGCATGGACCCCGACAAGGCGCGCGACCAGGCGATGGAAAAGGAGATGGAAGCGTCCATTCCCAAGACCAAAAGCGACGCCGCCGTCGCCGGGTTCGACAAGTACCGCAGCTTTGTCGGCGACGACATCTACGTGCCGGTCGACTTCACGAAATAGAACGGATCGCCGGTTTTCTCCCCCCGGTCGTGGGGGAGAAAGCGGCTCGTAAAGACGCATGTATTTTCCGCAAGACTTGGTCGACACGGGAACAATCGCCGGCGCCTGTCGTCCGCTCGAGCGCCGCTGCTATCTCGTCAGCCCGCGCTCATAAGTGAGGGCGCCGACGTATATTTTCGACCAACCTGCACACGGGCCGGATTTGCCCACCCTCGAAATTTCTTTAAGTTATTGAATCAACGTGCAAAAATTACTTCCCGCCGAGTGAGCGAGCATCGGTCGCGGCCAGGGCGCGCCGCACGCCGGCCGACCGCCATTCTTGCGACCAAGAATTAATTAGCCAAAGTTGCAGCGGGTCGAGGGGCACACGGACAATGACGGGCAAAGAACACGAGGAAGCCGCGCGCCGACACGGCGATCCGGGGGCGGCGGCATTCGCACTCGGCGGCGCCGTGCACGATCCGGCCATGGCCAAGGTGGTGCGCCACTATCTGCAGGAACAGGCGAAGCGCGCCGAAATCCAGGCCGAGGAACTCCGCGAAGAGAAGCGTCTGCGTCACTGGTCGCTGCGCGTGCGCCATGTCAGCGACGTGATGCGGTTGGCGTTCGAGTTGTCGCTTGCCTTTATCTTCCTGGCCATTGCCGTCGCGGTCGGTTCGGCGATCTGGGATGCTGCTCACGACCACTCGCTCGTCGTCGAGGCCTTCTCGGTGCCTCCCGATCTGGCGCAGCGCGGCCTTAACGGGCAAGCGGTGGCAGCGCAGTTGCTCGACAAGCTCCAGGCGATGCAGGACGTCACCAAATCTGAGCGGCCGGCGGATTCCTATGCCAACAATTGGGGCGACGACATCAAGGTCGAAATTCCCGATACCGGCGTCTCCATCGGTGAAATGCACAAGCTGTTGGTATCGTGGCTGGGCCATGAGACGCACATCACCGGCGAGGTCTATCGCACTGCCGCCGGGCTGGCGATCACCGCGCGCGCCGGCGGCGACAGCGGCGCAACGGTGACAGGCAAGGAAGGCGATTTCGACGCATTGCTTCAGCAGGCCGCCGAGAAGGTCTACGAGCACACGCAGCCCTATCGCTATGCGGTCTATCTGGAA
>DAIDUA010000120.1 GCA_027456965.1 Alphaproteobacteria bacterium
AGAGACCGTTTTGAAAATCGCCTGATAGGGGATACCGCCTGAGGCCGGGTTGTGATTCAAGCTCTGGATGTGGACAGAACAGAGCCGTGGCCGGATGGCCCAGATCGCCAAGAAGACGAAGCGGTATCCGTCGGACTTGACGGACGAGGAGTGGGAGCAGATTGCGCCGCTGATGCCCAAGCCCGGTCGGCGCGGCCGTCCGCGCGAGGTTGATTTCCGCGAGGTGATCAACGCGGTGCGCTATCTGGTCCGCTCCGGGTGCGGCTGGCGGATGCTGCCGATCCACTTTGGCCCTTGGCAGACGGTCTACGGCTGGTTTCGGGAGTTGGCCCGGCGCTTTCTGTTTCAGACCATCCACGACGTGGCTTTGATGTTGGACCGTGAGCGGACCGGTCGTGAGGCCAGCCCTTCGGCAGGCGTGATCGACAGCCAGTCGGTTAAGGCTCCCCACGCTAAAACAAGGGGTTATGACGCCGGCAAAAAGATCGTCGGGCGCAAGCGCCACATCGCCGTGGATACGGACGGTCGGCTCTTGATGGTCAACCTCACTACCGCCGACATCTCCGACAGCGCCGGTGCCCAAGCGATCCTTGACGGCATCCGAAAACGCTGGCCCTGGGTGAAGCACTTGTTCGCCGATGGCGCCTATGACCGGTTGAAACTGATGGACAAGGCCGCCTACCTCGATTTCATCATCAAGATCATCCGCCGATCCAACGATCAGAAGGGCTTCGAGGTCTTGCCCCGCCGCTGGGTGGTCGAGCGAACCTTCGGATGGATGACCCGATGGCGCCGCCTCGTGCGTGACTACGAGCAGCGCATCGACGTCTCACACGCCATGATCCTCGTCGCCATGGGCGGTAATCTCATCCGCCGAAACGCACATCCATGATTTTCAAAACGGACTCTTAGCTCTATGCGCTTTGTCTATCCCAACCGCGCGGCTAATCTGGCATCGAAATCAACACTTTATCATGAATCCTATATGTGGGTGCCGGATGGCGAAGCGATAAAGACACCGATTACAAGTCATATCTACTATGTTGGCGTCGAGAACCTCACCGACAGAACTCTGCGGAACGTCCGTTTGGTGCTGGAGTCTGTTTCGATTCCGCCGCATCCAATCGACATTCAATGCAGAGCAAAGAGAACCGGGCAATCCGTGATCGATATCCAACCGAAGAGTACGGAGTTATTCTTCTTTGGGGAAGGCTACGACGCGGAAGACGGAGCTGGGATAATTATTCGACAACAGCCTGAGTTGGAGAAAATGGCTGAATTTGTTTCTGTCACCCCATTTAATCTCGGTTCGTCGATTGGCGGCTCCATCCCATTACTCAAGAACGATGGCTACGTTATCGGTTTTTCCGCCTACGCCGACGACACAGTTTCGATCAGCGCCGAAGCCGTTCTCAGCACAAGAGAGCGAATTGAACTGAGATTGATGGAGTCCCCAATTGTCTTTCAGCCGGATGCACCGAGTGATTGAGACAAGAAAACCGCTAAATAATTTTAAACAGGTAGGCTTACTCCGGGTGAAAAGTCCTATTATGCTGAGGCATCGCGTGTCGGCTTGGGCATTTGGTGGTCCGCCGCTTTCGGCCGTCCTCGCGGCTTGACCTGCACCGGTCGATAATGTGCCGCGAAGGCCGTCGGATCGTGCTCAAACCGGCGAAGCACGATGCCCACGGTCACGCGCAATTCCGCGGCCTCTCGCCAGTTCTTGATCGTTCGCGGCGTCACCTTCAGAAGTAGCGCCGTCTCTTCGGTGTTCAGGCGGAACTTGCTTTCAAAGGCATGCAGGAGGCGGCCCGGCATGGGCTTCTGTTCGTCCGCCAGTATCTTGAGCGTGCGCGCGCTGTAATCGAGGCCGTTCGCCCATTCGATGCCGGTGCCGAACTCGTCGGGCTTCACTTGCCGAAAAGCGTCGGCATCGTCGGCGAATACCTTGAAGTGCCGCGAACTGTAAACCAGCCCCGTCAGATCGACCTTCGATTTCGCGCCGTCGGCCCATTCCACATTCAGGGTCAGCGGCGCCCGGCCCGCCGAAACCGCTTTTACGCGTGGTAGTGCGCCCATCGTTCTTATTCTCCATCCTCACCGCATCTCTTCCCACTCGACAAGAAGAGGCGCTTTGTTCGCCGCAATCCAATCGAGCGCCTCCCGGCTGAATTTGGAAGGTATCTCGCCCTCCAGGATTGCCAAATCGCCGACTGCAACGCGTGCCTCGAAGTCGGGTCCAACCACGTGCACATGCGGCGGGTTGTGATCTTCAAAATACATCCTGATCACAAATCCGCCGAAGCGTTGGAGAACCGGCATGTCAGCCTCGTTCGAGGGATTATATACAGAAATATTTTCCGTATTTCAATATAAATATGGAAATAATTTCTCGAATTATATGCGGGGATAAGCGCCTCCGAGGCGTTCCTGGAAATTATCGCGCCCGCCATTCTTAATGATAAAGCGCTTTTCGTCGCACCCCCTTGGCAGCTCCGGCCTTAATTCCCACGTCTCATTGGTAGGCCGCGCGGTGCGGCCGGATGGAATTGGAGGTGAGGGGATACCCCCTGTGCGTTTTTGAAAACGAATGGGCGCCCTGACGGGGGACCCGTTTTCGGAAACTCGAAAACGAATGGCGCGCGAATGAGATTGCGAGTCATAACGCTCGGGAAAAGAGGCTTTCACGGTACGAAATATCGAACACTTTAGCCGGACGAAAAATTCGTTGAATCAGGTGGTTGCAGCGAAATTTCGGCATTCGAATTCGAGTGAGGCAATGAGGGGAGGGGGCGAAGATTTTTGAAAACGACCGTCGGCAAGAGGTGCAAGCCGGGCTGGTGCCCGCATGAGAGACCGAGGCGCAAACCGGCGACGGCGCGGATAACGCGGGGCAGACGGCGCGGACAAAAAAATGGCGGCCGAAGCCGCCCTCTTCGTCACGCAGCTTCTACATCCGCTTCGAAAGCATCTGGCTGAGGAAGTCGACCTCCTGCTTGAACAGCGGATCTTCCGAGCACAGGGCTTCGATCCGCCGGCAGGCGTGCAGCACGGTGGTGTGGTCGCGTCCGCCGAAGCGCCGCCCGATCTCGGGCAGGGAGCGCGTCGTCAGTTTGCGGGCGAGATACATCGCCACCTGGCGCGGCCGCGCCACGCGGCGGGCGCGTTGCGGCGAGTAGAAGTCCTTGACGTCGAGTTTGTAGAACTCGGCGGTCTTGCGCTGGATGTCCTCGATCGAGGTCTTGGCGCCCGGCGCGCTGCGCAGGCCTACGGCTTCCTCGGCCATCTCCGGCGTCACCGGCTTCTTGGTGATGTCGGCATAGGTGGCGAGCTTGGTGAGCACGGCGATCATCTCGCGCGGGCTGGCGTCGTCGATGTCGGCGATGCGCTCGAGAACGCAGTCCGGCAGCACCACTTCGGGCCTGAGGCGTGTGAACTCCGTGGCGCGCGATTTCAGGATGGCGAGGCGGGTGTCGCGATCCGGCTTTTCCAGCTGGATCATCAGCCCGCCGGTCATGCGCGACTTGATGTCGGCGCCCAGGCCTTCCATCGCGGCTGGGGCGCGATCGGCGGCGATCACCACGCGGCGTCGCAGATCGGCGAAGGCGTTGACGGTGTAGAGGAACTCCGAGGCCGTCGCGGTGGAGCGGCAGATGTGCTGCAGATCGTCGATGATCAGCACGTCGGCGCTGCGCAGCTCCTCTTTGAAGGCCAGCGTGTCCTTGCGGTAGAGGGCGCCCAGGAAGTGGCGCATGAAGTCCTCGGCGCGCAGGAACAGCACGCGCTTGCCGCGCTTGCGGAATTCGAGCGCGGCGGCGTTGAGCAGATGCGTCTTGCCGTAGCCGAAACCGCCATGGATGTAGAGCAGCGGGATGTCGCTGCCTTTGCCTTCGGCGAAGGCCCGCGCGGCGCCATGGCCGAACTCGGTGGCGGTGCCGGCGATGAAGCTGTCGAAGGTCTGCTGCGTATGCAGCACCCGCGTCCACAGGCCCTTGGGCGCTCCGGCTTCCTCGACGCCGTCGGTACGCGGCAGGTAGGACACTGGCGCGGCAGGCTGCTGCTCGAGGCGCACTGGTTCCTTGGAGACACCGGCGGCGACCGTCGGCGGCGTGTTCGAGACGACGATCGACAGGGAGGCGGGTTCGGCGCTCTCGGCCTGGAAGGCGCGCTCGATGCGGGTCACGTAGTGGTTGGAGACCCAGTTGCGCACAAAGGGCTTGGCCGCGCCGATGCGCAACTCGTCCTTCTCCGCGCTGTCCAGGGTGAGGGGCCGGATCCAGGCGTCGAACACCGGATCGCCCAGTTCGCGGCGCAGCCTTTCGCGCACACGCGCCCACGCCGCATACCAGTCCACAGCCGTCTGCTTATTCGTAAATTGTCCCATTGCCATACCCGCTGCCCGTCCGCCCCGAAGGTACGGCAGGCCCTTATTTTTGGTTATTCCGTCCGAACTCTTCTCAGCGCCCGGTCTAGTCGCCTCCTGTGCGCCGTCCCCACGGCGCTCCCCCTCGTCGCATCGGTTCCTCCTATGTTTGTTTCCACGGAAGGCCGCTGGCCTTCCATCCATTTTGTTGTCCGCGGTGGCCGTTCTGATCGAGGTCCCCCTCGAAACCGCCCGCAATGTTGTACGCCCGCTCGTATCCCGCCGCCGTCATCGCCATCGCCGCCGCCCGCGAGCGGCCCCCCGAGCGGCACAGGAACAGCAACGCCTTATTCCTGCTGGCGGCGCCCAAGGCCGCGGCCACTTGGCCCACAAAGGCCGGATTCTGCGCCATGGAGGGAAACCCCTGCCACTCCACACAGTGGACACGGCGGCCGACCTCCGAAAGGTCTGGTACCCCCACGAAACTCCACTCGGCCTGGGTGCGCACATCCACCAGCTGGGCCGCCTTGTCGCTGTACAGCAGCTCCCAGGCCTCGGGCGCACTCAGGTCTCCGGCATATCCAGAAGAGAGGTCGTCAGAAGCCATACGCGTCAACCTTGCGACAAAGATCACGGTCGCAGGCATCCGCCCGCGGCCAAGTCCTATATTTTCAAGAGTTCACTAAGAGTAAGACTTGGTACTCGTCTGATAAAAGCACCGAGAACTGGCGAGTACTAGAGCTTTATTTTTACTTTTCTTTGGCATCTCTGTCTCGTGCCGTCGCCACGTGGTAACCATATGCTCAAGCCTGATTCGACTTCAAGGGAACGAAATTGGAACAGTGACGATTTGACGACAAAATTATTCATCCGTATCCGTCCTAAGTATATGTTCTCTATACGGAAAATCGATCTAGCGACTTAATCTTAACGAATCAGGCACTTACATGGCAGGGCTTTTATGTCGCGCCATAAAACTGTCATGCGGCAGGTTTGTCAGCCCACGGACAAATAAAAATGGGCTCGAAGTCTTGTCGAGCCCATCTTGAGCCAGATTCCACAAAGAATCCAGAGAACTAGTCTATTTGTTCAGTTTGGCGACGCGCTTGGTCAAGCGGGAAACCTTCCGCGACCCGGTATTCTTGTGGACCGTACCTTTCGCGACGCCACGCATGATTTCCGGCTCCGCCGCCTTTAGTGCAGCCAGCGCCGCTTTCTGGTCGCCGGCAGCGATGGCTTCCTCGACCTTGCGCACGAAACCGCGGATGCGGGTCTTGCGCGAATGGTTGATGGCGGTCTTCTTGGCGGCTGTGCGCACGCGTTTCTTGGCGGAGGCGATATTGGGCATAGGTCGTCCTGTCGGTCCTAAAGAGGCGGGGCGTATAGCCCGCGCCCGCGTCGGGGTCAAATCCCGGACTATTTGTCCTTAAAGGCCGGTTTCCGCTTCTCGCTGAAGGCCGCCATGCCTTCCTTCTGATCCTCGGTTGCGAATGTGGCGTGGAACAGCCGCCGCTCGAACCGGAGTCCCTCAGCCAACGTCGTCTCATAGGCGCGGTTCACGGTTTCCTTGGTCATCATAAGGATGGGCAGGGATTGCTCGGCAATCTTTCCAGCGGTTTTCATGGCCTCGGCCATAAGGTCGCTGGCCGCCACGACGCGACTGACCAAGCCCGAGCGCTCTGCTTCTGCCGCGTCCATCATTCGTCCGGTCAGGCACATATCCATCGCTTTGGACTTGCCGACAAACCGGGTGAGGCGCTGGCTTCCGCCCATACCCGGCATCACTCCGAGTGTAATCTCGGGCTGGCCGAATTTGGCCGTATCGGCGGCAATAATGAAATCGCACATCATGGCCAGTTCGCAGCCGCCGCCAAGGGCATAGCCGGCGACCGCCGCAATAACCGGCTTGCGAATGGCGGTGATCCGCTCGGAAGCGGTCACAAAGAAATTCGTCTTGAACATGTCCATGTAGGACTTGGTCGCCATCTCCTTGATGTCCGCGCCAGCTGCGAAGGCACGGTCGGAGCCGGTGATGACGACGGCGCGGACGGCGTCGTCGGCATCAAAACCTTCCAGTGCGTCTGCCAATTCGCCAAGCAATTCGGAATTGAGGGCGTTCAGCGCCTTGGGCCGGTTGAGGGTGACGATGCCGACGGCACCTATCGTTTTCACAAGGATGTTCTGCGGTTCCATCAAGGTTCTCTCAAATTAGTCGCCGCGCGGCTTGCTGCGTGCACGCTTCAGTTCCGCATGTTTCTTTTTGCGCTGCAATCGTTTTTCTTTTGCAGTGCGGGAAGGCTTCGTGGCGCGCCGCTTCTTTGGCTCGACCGCTGCCGCGCGGATCAGCTCCAACAGCTTTTCGCGCACGTCGGCGCGGTTACGGGCCTGGTCGCGATACTGTCGGCCGGTCAGCACGATGACCCCATCTTTGGTCAGCTTGTTGCCGGCGAGTGTCATCAGCCGGAAGCGCACCGGTTCGGGCAGTGAACGGCAAAATGCCGCGTTGAAGCGCAATTGCACGGCGCTCGAGACCTTGTTGACATTCTGGCCGCCGGGGCCTGAAGCCAGCACGAATGTTTCTTCAAGTTCGGTTTCATCAATCGCGATGTGGGCGGTAATGCGAATCTTGCTCATAGCGGCGGTATTTTACGACGCACCTTGACGCGCAACCAATTGGTTGCATATTTCGCCTATGAGCATGGATGCGGTTTTCAAGGCGCTTGCGGATTCCACCCGGCGGCTACTGCTTGATCGGCTCCATGCTAGGAACGGACGGACGCTAACGGAGCTTTGCAATGAGATGGAGATAACGCGTCAAGCGGTGACAAAGCATCTGGCACTGCTGGAGGCAGCAAACTTGGTTGTCGTGCAAAGGCGAGGGCGCGAGAAGCTGCACTATCTGAACCGCGTACCCATCAACGAGATCGCCGACAGGTGGATCGGCAAATACGAGGGACATCGGGTGAAGGCACTCGCGGATGTCAAGAATAACCTGGCAGAGAAATCAGATGACTAAGAAGACGCAGCAGGAGACGGTCTATATCATCTACATCGCGACGACGCCGGAGCGGTGTTGGAGTGCGCTCACACAATCGAAATTCATCGGCCAGTTCTTTTTTGGCCGAACCGTCGAGTCCAGCTGGCAGAGGGGAGCGCCATGGATCCTGCGCAAGCCTGACGGGGGGGCGGATGTCAGAGGCTTGGTGCTTGAATGCGATCCTCCGAGAAAGCTGGTTGTGTCGTGGAACGTCGAGTGGGCTGATCCAAAACTGCCAGAGTGTGTCGTCAGCTATGTCATCGAGGTGGTGAGCGACGACGTCGTGCGGTTGACAATGACAGAGGCGCATCCGACGCCGGTCCCGGACGATATTCTGGAAGGTGGCCGGCTCGGCTGGCCGATGATCTTGTCCGGGCTCAAATCGCTGCTGGAAACCGGCCGAGGATTGAATATCCCGACACCCATGCCACCAAACGAACTAAAGTGAATAGCTCCGTTTATATGACCTATCGTTGGCATATCGGGCAATAGAAGGTTGAGCGACCTGCCTGCACGATGCGTTTCACCGTCCCACCGCAGTCCTTCCTGGGGCACGGTTCGCCTTCGCGGTCGTAGACCGCGAAATGATGCTGGAAATTGCCCAGATCGCCGTCGGACTTTCTGTAGTCGCGCAGAGACGAACCGCCGGCCTTGATTGCCTGCGTCAGCACCCTCCTGATCGCATGGACGAGCAGCTCGATCGAGGCCTTCTGAACCTTTGAAGCAAGCCGCTTCGGCGAGATGCCCGCTCGGAACAGCGCCTCGCAAGCATAGATGTTGCCCATGCCGGCGATCACACGCTGATCGAGCAGGGCGCCTTTGATTGGCGTCTTCTTGCCTTTCAGGGCGTCAAAGAGATAGGGCGCGTCGAACGCGTCCGACAATGGCTCTACGCCCAACCCTCTGAACAACTTGTCGTTGTCGATTGTATTTGTATCAATCAAAGTCATCAGTCCGAAGCGACGATGATCGGTGAAAACGATACGCGCGGGCGCGTCGGTTTCCATGACCACGTGATCGTGCTTGCCGTGACCAGCTTCCGGCGGGGATTCTTTGTAGACATATTGGCCCAGTTTACGTTCCTTTCCCTCCGCATAAACCGTCATTCGGCCGCTCATGCCCAGATGGATGACCAACGTCTCGCCATGATCCAACTCCGCAAGCAGGTACTTCGCCCGCCGCAGCAGCCGCCGGACATGACGCCCGATTAGCCGCTTGGCGAAGTCCTGCGGGAACGGAACGCGCAGGTCGCCGCGCCGTGTCTCGACGTGGACGAACCTGTGCCCTTCCAGGGCAGGCACCAGGCCCATGCGGACAGTTTCGACTTCGGGCAGTTCAGGCATATATTAATCCTTGTCATCCCGGCCAATACCGCAGTAGCAGCGCTGAGCCGGGTCCCATGGCGAAGCGTCACGGTGCACCCTGGGTCTCACCGCTTCGCTACGCGTCCAGGATGACATACTGTATGTTTACGCCATGACAAACGATCCCCATCAAACCGCTTCTTTCGGTTTTCGCAATGTTCCGGCCGGCCAGAAGGAGGGTCTCGTGCGCGAGGTGTTTTCCTCGGTCGCGCGCAATTACGACCTGATGAATGACCTGATGAGCGCTGGCGTCCATCGGCTGTGGAAGGATGCCATGGTAGAATGGCTGAATCCGCAGCCCGGCTGGCGGGTGCTCGACGTGGCCGGCGGGACGGGCGATATCGCCTTCAGGATCGCCCATGCCGTCCGGGAGCGTGGCGGCCAGGCGGACATCGCGGTTTGTGACATCAATGCGGATATGCTGGGGGAGGGCGTTCGCCGCGCCGAAGCGAAAGCCGAGAGCGCCCTTCGCTGGATCAACGGCGACGCCGAGGCGCTGCCGGTTCCTGACGCGACCTTCGACGCCTACACGATCGCGTTCGGAATTCGCAACGTTACCCATATCGACAAGGCGTTGGCCGAGGCACGGCGCGTGCTGAAACCCGGCGGGCGGTTTCTTTGCCTGGAATTTTCGCAGGTGCAGGTGCCGGGGCTGGACTTTCTCTACGATAAATTCTCGTTCAACGTACTGCCCGCACTTGGACACATCGTGGCTGGAGACGGCGAAGCCTATCGGTACTTGGTGGAAAGCATCCGGCGGTTTCCGCCGCAGGCGAAATTCGCCAAGATGATCGAACAGGCCGGATTATCGCGTGTGCAATACCGCAACCTGACGGGCGGCATCGCGGCCATGCATTCGGCATGGAATATCTGACATGGCCGGTACGTTGTCGAACCTTTCGCGTCTCTGGACGATCGCCTGCACGCTCGGTCACAACGACGCACTGATTCCGAGTGAATACCTTGCGTCGATGCCAATGTCATTGAAGCTGGCGCGCTGGTTCTTCGGCGGCCGTCGCGGTAAGGGCGGTGCCTTGGCGCCGGGCCTGCGACTGGCGCGGGCGCTGGAAAGCCTGGGGCCGGCGCATATCAAGCTCGGCCAGATTCTTGCGACGCGCCCGGACCTCGTCGGCAGCAACATCGCAACCGCCCTGGAAGGTTTGCAGGACCGCTTGCCATCGTTCTCGACCGAAGAGGCCCGCGCGGTCGTCGCAGCGTCATTCGGACGCGCAGTGGAAACCTTGTTCGCCACCTTTGGCGAACCGGTCGCCGCGGCGTCCATCGCACAGGTGCACGAGGCAACGACAGCCGAGGAGTCGCCGCGGCGTGTGGCGGTCAAGGTCTTGCGGCCCTGTGTGGAGGCGGAATTCGCACGTGATCTGTCCGCTCTGGCCTTTGCCGCGCGCATATCGGAGCGTCTGTCCGCCGAGGCGCGTCGGCTGCGCGTGACAGCGCTGGTGGAAACGCTGGCCACGTCGGTGGCGCTGGAGCTTGACCTGCGGATGGAGGCGGCCGCCGCCTCCGAACTCGCCGAGCGCACTCGAAACGAAGCAGATTTCCGCGTACCTGCGATCGATTGGAGCCGTACGGCAGAGCGCGTGCTGACGACGGAATGGATCGACGGCATTTCTGTTCGTGATGTCGAGGTGCTTCGGGCGGCAGGCCATGACCCCAAGAAAATCGCGCTGACACTGATGCGTAGCTTCCTCACGCAAGCGCTGCGCGAAGGGTTTTTTCACGCCGATTTGCATCCCGGAAATCTTTTCGTCGACGGGAGGGGACATCTCGTCGCTGTCGATTTCGGTATTATGGGGCGGCTCGATCCGCTGATGCGCAGCTTCATGGCTGAGACTCTGGCCGGGTTTCTGGCGCGCGATTATGTGCGGGTGGCGCAGGCTCATTACGGAGCCAATTTCGTTCCGGGTCGGCATCCGGTGGAGACTTTTGCACAGGCATTGCGCGCCATCGGCGAGCCGATCTTTGGTCGCTCGGCAAAAGACGTCTCGATGGCCAAGCTGTTGCAGCAACTGTTCGACACCACGCGGCGCTTCGACATGCAAGCGCAGCCGCAATTGCTGTTGCTGCAGAAGACTATGGTCGTTGTGGAAGGCGTGGCGCGCAGCCTCGATCCCGAATTCGACATTTGGGAGGCGTCACGCCCCGTCGTCGAACGCTGGATGCTCGACCGGCTCGGGCCCGAGGCCCGCCTGCGCGAGGCCGCGGAAGGCATGGGCGCTTTGGGGCGTGTGGCGCAACACCTGCCGCAATTGCTGCGCAACGCAGAGGTCGTTTCGGCGATGCTTGCCGACGGAGGCCTGCGGCTTCATCCCGACACGGTCCAACAGATCGCCGAGGCACAACTGAAGGGCGCGCGCTATACCCGCATTGCCATATGGCTTGCCGCTGGCGCGCTGGGCGTCATCGCGATGGTTTGGATAGCCTAGACAATCCGCACTCGGCCGCCGTCGCAGCTATGCGTGCCTTTTGAGTCGGTCACGAAGACTTTCACGTTCACCGTATGCTGCGACAGGCCTGGCACACTGGGTACACGCACATGCACCTCGTCGTCCGTGATCTTTTGTTCTGTTGCGAGGACCGCGTCATATCCAGTCTCCGATTCTCCGATGGCATGGGTCACCTGCAGCACCACCTGCACGACGGCGCCGACCTCGTTGACGTCGGCACATGCGACCCCGAGCGGCTGACCACGTGCAACGGTCGGAAGATGGCCGCCGGTCTCATTTGGTGTGGCATATGTCGTGATCTTGCCTGAGAGCGGCAACATCAGCTCGTGAGACATCGCCGGCGACGCGACGGCCACCGCGCCGATCACCGTTATGCCTGCAAGACATTCGACGAACGAAAGTCGCATGGATGGACTCCCCTCCAACCAGTCCAGTCTATCGCGGTCTGCCGCCCAGCCAAGCCATTATTGTTCGCGCGATAGGTGATAGAAGCGCCAACACATACAAATGGCTGCCATAAATAAGGCAAAAGCAAGGCCCAGCCACACCCCCAGCCCCCTGAGGCCGAGGCCGATTCCCAGCCCGATGCACATTGGAAAACCCAGCAGCCAGTAACATGCCCCGGCAATCCACATGGGCATGTGCGCGTCCTTAAGGCCGCGCAGGGTCAGGGCCGCTGTAACCTGGATGCCGTCGAAAATCTGGAACGCCGCCGCCACCCGCAGGAAAACCACGGTCAATGCCACGGCCCCGGCGTCCGCCGAGAAATAGAGCCGGGCGATCTGATACGGGAAAAGGGCAATCATGGTACCGGACATACTCATGAATGCCGCTGACACCAGGATGGCTGCGGTGCCAGCGCGCCGCACCCCCACGCGGTCCCCCGCTCCGGCTGAAAGGCCGACGCGCACGGTGGACGCCAAAGCGATACCCAGCGGCACCATGAACGTGATTGATGCGACATTGATCGCGATCTGGTGCGCCGCCACGGACTCTGTGCCGAACGTACCCATCAGAAGCGTCGCGGCGTTGAACAGCATCGCTTCGAAGATCATTGTCAGGCCGATCGGCATGCCTAGCCGGAACAGTTCTGAGAACCTCCTCCAATCCGGCCGCATAAAGCGGTGGAATATCCGATACCTCCGCAGGACGGGTGCCACGAACACCACGGCGATCATCGCCAGGCAACTGAACGTGTACGAGCAGGCACTCGAAATGCCCGAACCGAGCAATTCCAGTCTCGGCATTCCGAGATGGCCGAAGATCAATGCGTAGTCGCCCAGCGCGTTGAAGGCTATCGTCAGCACCATAACCAACAGCGATGTGTTCGGCTTGCCGAGCGCGGTGGCATAATTCCGAAGCACCTGGAACCCAAGCGAGAACGGCAGGCCCAAGCACAGCGGCATGACGAAGCGACCGGCGGCGTCGGCCAGTGCTGGCTGTTGCCCGAGGACGAGCAGCATCTCTTTGGTGAACAACA
This sequence comes from Alphaproteobacteria bacterium, assembly GCA_027456965.1. Classification (GTDB taxonomy): domain Bacteria; phylum Pseudomonadota; class Alphaproteobacteria; order Micropepsales; family Micropepsaceae; genus Rhizomicrobium. The sequence goes on from DAIDUA010000120.1 coordinate 12,710, forward strand.
GGAATATCGCAAGCGGCAGCGAAAGAACCAGTACGGCCCAGAAGCCCATGCGTGTCACGGCGCGTACGCCGGCGCGGTCATTCGGACGGCCGCCAAGAATATGAGCGATCATCGGCGAAATGGCTGCGGTTGGCCCGAGGCCGATCAGCCATGCAAAGAAGAAGACCGTATTGCCCAAGGCGGCGCCGGCCAGCGCGGCCTCGCCGAGCCGGCCCAACATGACAACATCAGTCGTCATGATCGCCATCTGCGCGAGCTGCGTGATTACGAGCGGCCAGGCAAGCCTCAACAACTCGCGAATCTCGGCGATCCAGGCTGTGGCGCCAGTGCCCTCGATGCGTGGTCCGGCATCGGCTGTGTCGACCTTGGCGATTTCAGTCATGACGGCAACTTGTTTGGTTGATCCGAAAATCCGCTGGGGAAAGTAGCAACAAAAAACCCTCCGAAGCGGAGCTCGGGAGGGCGAACATTCGCAAGCATATCTGAAAATCTACGCGGCATGCTCCTCGCGAGCCGAGGCGGTTTGGCTGCCCCCGGACGGGGTGAGTGTTATAACCACGATGTTGAGGAAATCATCGTTCAACATGCCAATAACTCGTTCGGATCGCAGATAAATTCCACACTCAACCACTGGGTAGACTTGGCTCGGCGCGAAGTCAACTTATGCGTCGCGCATGCCGGCTATTCGCGAAGGAAGTGGCCGGGACGACACACGAGCTACGTTGTGACAATCGCTCTGTAAAAGTCGAAGGGTTGAATTAACGGCGGCCTAAGAGGGTTCCGCTGTCGTGCTGGGAAGTTGCGATGGTGCGGACCATAGGCGTAGCCAAAGGAGTCTGCCCTTGCTGCGCGGCTGTAACATTTTGCATGGTGTCCATGCCGGGGCCGACGCACTCCAGGACGAATACCGAATCATCGCGCCGCCTGCCCACCCTCAGGCCCAAAAACTGCTTGTCTTCTGGAATGCACGACCATCAGACGGAATCATCATCGGCCGTGACGTGCCATCACGGTCGATCGCCAATATTCTGAGCAACGTCACAATCGACGAACCGGTCAACGGCGGACTGGACTGTCGCGTGCGTCTGGCGGGCGAGTCGATCAAGCGGCGCTTCGGTCGCGGCATCACCGGCATGCTGATGTCAGAATTGTTTCCTCCGAACGATTTTCGTGGCCATCTTGACGATGCTTTCGCGAACATCGAAGCCGGAATGGCAACCGTCATCGACTCGCGTCTCAGCAACTGGCCGGTCGAGAAGATGCATCTCGAAGTCGTCATTCTGCCGGTTCTCGCGCCGGATCGCGTCAGCAAATAGGTGCTCGTAGGTCTCTTCTACTTCAGCTAGTCTCCGGGCGAATGCGGGAGAGCGTCCATGCGGCCATGGAACATCGCCCATCGCGGCGGCGCCAAACTGCGCCCCGAGAACACGTTGGCGGCTTTCGCCAATGCCGTCGCGGGTGGCTGCGACGGCGCGGAGCTGGACGTACAGCTGTCGCGCGACGGCGAAGTGGTGGTGTTCCATGATCAATGCTTGAAACCGGAAATCTGCCGCGAGGCGAGTGGGCAATGGCTGGTCGCGCCCACGCCACGGGTCAAGGACCTGTCGCTCGCCGAGTTGCGGCAATTTGAAGTCGGGCGCGCCAATCCGCAGAGCGATTACGCGGGTGAACACCGAGTCGTTGTCTGGCAGGACGGTGAGTGCATTCCACTGCTGGAGGAGGTGGTGGCAGTCGCGAAAACAGCAAGCACGCCGTTTCGGCTGTTCGTCGAGTTGAAGACGAGCTTCTCTGATCGCGATGCCTCGGCATTGCCGGAAGATCTTGCCGAACGCACCGTTGCAGTGTTGACAGCGTGCGGCTATCTGGATCGGACTATTTTTGTCAGCTTCGACTGGCCGGGCCTCATCCACGCCAAGAAGATCGCGCCGGACGCGCAGTGTTGGTTCACGACGATGCCGCAAAGCTGGTTTCGGGACGGTGAGCCGCCGCCTGAAGACGATCCGCCAGGCACTGCCGCACTACAGGTATTACGCTATTGGGCCCGGGAGGGGATTTCTCCCTGGGCCGGTGGCTATGACGCGATCAAGTATGGCGGCTCGCTCATCGCGGCGGTCCACGCGGCAGGCGGCGATGGGTGGTTTCCCATGTGGGCCGATGCAACTGATGAGGCGGTTCGTGAGGCGCGCGGCTTCGGCCTTAAGATCGGGGCATGGACAGTCAACGCCCCGGGGCAGATGCGCATGCTTGCTGCGCGCGGATTGGATGCGATCTGCACCGACCGCCCCGATATTCTGGAAGCGATCGGCCGATAGACCACGGCGAGTGGATGTTCATTCGCCGTGGCGGGCCTCGCAGGTCACAGCCCTTCGAATAACGCCGTCGAAAGGTACCGTTCTGCGAAAGACGGGATGATCGTCACGATCGTCTTGCCCGCCATCTCAGGGCGTGCGCCGACTTCGAGAGCCGCGGCCACCGCCGCACCCGAGGAGATGCCGACGGGAATCCCCTCTTCGCGTGCCATCCGGCGCGCCATTTCGAACGCGGTCTCGTTGGAAATGGTGATGACCTCATCAATCACTTTCCGGTCGAGGATCGCCGGTACGAAGCCCGCGCCGAGGCCTTGGATTTTGTGTGGTCCGGGCTGGCCGCCGGACAGCACCGGCGAATCTTCGGGTTCAAGCGCTATCATCTTCACACTGGGCTTGCGCGCCTTCAGGACTTGGCCGACGCCGGTGATCGTTCCGCCTGTCCCAACACCGGAGATCACAACGTCGACCTTGCCGTCCGTGTCGTTCCAGATTTCCTCGGCGGTCGTGCGGCGGTGGATATCCGGATTGGCTGGATTTTCGAATTGCTGCGGGATGATGGCGCCCGGCGTCGCGGCCACGATCTCTTGCGCCTTGGCGATCGCGCCTTTCATGCCTTTGGGGCCCTCGGTCAGCACGACCTGCGCGCCGAGCAGCGCCAGCATCTTGCGGCGTTCGATCGACATGGTCTCCGGCATCACCAAGATGAGCTTGTAGCCCTTGGCTGCGGCGACGAAGGCGAGTGCAATGCCGGTGTTGCCGCTGGTCGGCTCCACGAGCGTGGTTTTCCCCGGTGTGATCAGGCCTTGGCGCTCCATCGCTTCGATCATCGATACGCCGATGCGATCTTTCACACTGGAGATCGGATTGAAGAATTCGAGCTTGAGCAGGATGTCCGCCTTGACGCCTGCTTGCTTCGGCAGACGCGTCATCCGCACCAGCGGGGTGTCGCCTATGGTTTCCGTGATGGAATTATAGATGCGGCCTCGACCTGGCTTGTGTTCGGACATTGTGATCCTCCTAAATTATGAAATCGGCCGTGATTTTGTCGCCAGCATCGACGCCGACGGCGCGGGCGCGTTGGCACAGATCCTCAATGGTGATGGAGTCCAGCTTCGCCATCACGTCACCCTGCAGGGATTGGATGAACGGCGTCACGATGTGGACACCAAGTTCGGAGCGCGGCGCGGCGTCCTCGCCATCTTCCTGGTCGATACTTTCCGCCGCGCGCACAATGTCACCCACTGAAATTCGTCTGCGTTCCTTGGCGAGGCGATAACCACCGCGTGGTCCGCGTACGCCCCTGAGGATGCCGGCGCGCACCAATTGTTGCATCACCTGCTCCAGATAGCGCTGCGGAACCCCCTGGCGCGCGGTGATCTCCTTGGCCTGGACCGGCTCGGGGCGTGCGTTGAAGGCGATGTCGATCACCGCTTCAAGGGCCAGCAACGTCTTTCGGGAGAGCTTGAGCATGGATCAGGCCATCTTCTTGGTTGCGATATGTAAGCCGGTCGAGCCGAATCCGCCGGCGCCGCGTTCGCTTGCAGGCAATTCGCCGACTTCTTGCGGTACGACGGATTCGTAACGTGCGACTATCATTTGCGCGATCTTCATGCCGCGCGTGATGCAAAAATCCGTTTCGCCATGGTTGATGAGCGTCGCTTTGACTTCGCCGCGGTAATCACTGTCGATCGTGCCCGGCGCGTTCAGCAGAGTGACGCCGTGGTGCAGCGCCAATCCGGAGCGCGGACGCACCTGCGCCTCGAAGCCGGGAGGGAGTGCGATTGCGATACCGCACGGCACGCAAATGCGCGCGCCGGGTCTCAGCTTGATCTCCGTGTCGATGGCAGCAAGCAGGTCGAGCCCCGCGGAGCCTTCGGTCGCGTACGAGGGCAGGGGCAGGTCGCTTGCGTGCGGCAGGCGCCTTACTTCAAGCTTCGTCATGCCGCTTTGCCTTTCAGTGCGTCCACAATGCGTACAGCGAGCCTGGCGCCGACTTCACTCTTTTTCATATCCGGCCAATCCTCCACACGGTCCGCGGTGATGAGATGGACCTTGTTGCGGTCACCGCCCATGACGCCACCGCTAACGTCGTTGGCGACAATCCAATCACAGCCTTTCTTTGAGCGCTTTTCTACGGCGTGGGCGACCACGTTCTCGGTCTCCGCGGCGAAGCCGACCAACAGGGCGGGGCGTCGCGGGCCATGGGCCAGTGTCGAAAGAATGTCCGGGTTGGCGCTCAACTTAAGCACCGGCGCGGCATCCGCTTTCTTGATCTTGTTGTTGGCTTGGACTTCGGGACGCCAATCGGCGACCGCCGCGGTACAGACCGCCACGTCGACCGGCAGCACCGACTCACATGCGGCCAGCATTTCGCGGGCCGTCTCGACGCGCATAAGCTTGACATGCGGCGGCGGTGATATCTCCACCGGCCCGGAAACAAGGACGGTGTTGGCACCCGCGCGCGCCAAAGCATCCGCGATCGCATAGCCCTGCTTGCCCGACGATCGGTTGGCTATAAACCGCACGGGATCAAGCGGCTCGCGCGTCGGCCCGGCGGTCACCAAAGCCCTGAAACCGACCAATGGCCCGCCCGACTGCACCGCCAGCGCGCCTTCGATCGCCGCAAGTATCTGTTCCGTTTCGGCCATGCGCCCTGGGCCGTATTCGCCACACGCCATCTCACCGTCGTTCGGGCCAACGAACGTTACGCCGTCGTTCTTCAGCGTCTTGAGATTTCGCTGGGTCGCGGGATGGTTCCACATCCGCACGTTCATCGCCGGCGCCATCACGACGGGTTTGTCGGTTGCGAGCAGCGCGGTGGAGGCCAAATCGTTCGCAAGTCCGTTCGCAAGCTTCGCCATCAGATCAGCCGTCGCCGGCGCTACGACAACAAGATCGGCGCTGCGCGAAAGTTGGATATGCCCCATTTCCGCTTCGTCGGTCAGGCTGAACAAGTCCTGGAAGACCCTTTCGCCGCTCAACGCCGAGACCGACAGCGGTGTAACGAATTCGCCGCCGGCCTTGGTCACAATCGCGCGGACGGCGACGCCACGCTCTTTGAGGCGGCGTATCAACTCAAGCGACTTATAGGCGGCGATGCCACCGCCAATGACGAGCAGGACGCTGTTACCACGCATGCCGACCTCCCGATCGGGAAATACCCGTTTCAAAACGGAGTTTACGCAGAATAACGGAAATATTATGTAGTTCCAGCTAAATCTTCGGCCCAGAGGGGTCTTAACCTCGCGGTCACCCGGACCTGCTTGGATGGCATCGCAGTTCAGGGTGCGACGCCATGCGGATGTCCGCCGGCGACTTTTGCATATTGGCAGGCGAACTGGCCGCCGAGCACGGTCTCCTCGCGCGCGATTATGCACGGCGTGCCTCGGCTTCGTTCGAGGCGGACGGCGAGCCAGAGCGCGCCCGCTTCTGGTTCACGCTCTCGATTCTGCTCGATGACATCGCGCTGTACGGTCTCGATCCCCGCCGCGAGCCGACAATCCACTGAGATTTCCGGCACGAGAATCCGTCTTGCGCGGCGTTCATCGATCCGTCCACACTGAAGCCGCGAAGCTCTCCCCGGGGACTGAATGCCCCTCGATCCGCTCACCAAAGCATTCCTCGACCAGCTGGGTGCGGCGCCCACACCCAAGCTTTGGGAGCTGTCGCCCACGAATGCGCGGCTGGCCTTCGCCATGATGATGGGGCTGGCCGGTCCGAAAGACGTGCCGATCGGCAGGGTGGAAAGCCGCACGATGCCCGGCCCCGGCGGGGATATCGCGCTGCGCCTCTATACGCCGGTGGCGGCAGGCGGCGAGGCGTGGCCGGCGATCGTGTACTTTCACGGCGGTGGCTTCACGATTGGCGATCTCGACAGTCACGACGGTATCTGCCGGCTGCTGGCGCGGCAGAGCGGCGCACGCGTCATCGCCGTCGATTACCGTTTGGCGCCGGAACACAAATTCCCCGCCGCGGTGGACGATGCGTTTGCCGCCGTGAATTGGATCCAGGCAAACGCGGCAGATATCAACGTCGATGCGAACCGGATTGCCGTCGCCGGCGACTCCGCCGGGGCGACGTTGTCGGCGGTGGTCTGCCAACTCGCGAAGACGCTGGATGGCCCGAGCATCGCCGCCCAGCTGCTGATGTTTCCCATGGTGCAACTGGGCGGAAAGTTTGCCTCTCTGCGCGAATTCGCCGTCGGCTATTTCCTCGACAAGGAGGTGATGGAATGGTTCTACCATAATTACGTACCACCGGGTTCCAACTTCGCCGATCCGCGCCTGTCGCCGCTCCTCGCAGAGGACGTCGGCGGGTTGCCGCCCGCCTACGTGATGCTGGGCGGCTGCGATCCGTTGCACGACGAGGGCCTGGCCTATGCCGGGAAATTGCGCGCCGCCGGTGTCCCGGTGACGGTCGCGGATTACCCCGGCATGATCCATTGCTTCATCTATCTGCAGGCGATCGTGCCTCAGGCCTATGTGGCGCTGACCGACGCCGCGAAAGCGCTGCGCCAGAGGTTCGATGCTGTCTAGCGGGGCAGCAGTTTTCCCGGATTGAGGATGCCGCTGGGATCGAGCGCGGTTTTGACGGCCCGCAGCGCCTCGATGCCCAGCATTCCTTTTTCCTGGGCAATCCAAGGTGCGTGATCTTCGCCGACGCCGTGATGATGGCTGACGGTGCCGCCATTCGCCACGATCGCATCGGTCGCGGCCTTCTTGATCGCCTTCCATTGCGCGATATCGCTGTCGAGCGCGCGCGGGAAGATGTACGTGAAATAGAGGCTGGCGCCGTCCGGGTAGGAGTGACTGACGTGGCACATCACGATGCCCTTCGCGCCTTCACGCGGAACGGTTTGCAGGATGGCGGTTTTCAACGCCGCACGGGTGGCGGCATAAAGCGCGCCGAGCTTCGACCAACTCGCCGCTGTCTCCAGCGTGTCGAGCCCGACGCCGCGATCCATCATCGGATCCCGCAGATACGGCGCCTGAAAGCGACCTTGCTGCCAGCGCTCGCCCATCCGGTGACCCAGCGCCAGCGCGCCGAACCGGCGCGCGATGGCGTCGAATTGTCTGCGCGCCGATGAGGCCGCCTTCCCGCGTCCTTCGAAACCGGCAATCAGGGCGCACGCCTTGTCGTCGAACCGGCGCATTTCCAGATAGAGATCGGACAGCCGATGGGAGATGGTCCGTTTTTTCCCGATCCGGCCATAGGCGCGGTAGAAGCGCGTTTCGCCGGCATCCGACAGGCGCAGCATCGTCGCCGAGACGTCTTCCTGCATCGCGGCGCGGATCGCCGCCATTCCGCTTTCGAAATCATGGAACAGATAGCCGCGATAGTCGCTGACCTCGGGCCGTGAATGGACGCGGATCGTTGCTTCGGTGACGATGCCGAAAATACCTTCGGAGCCGAGCACAAGATCCTTCAATTGTGGTCCCGCTGCGGACGCGGGAACGTCGCCGGTCGCCAGCAAGCCGCGCGGCGTCGCGAGCTTGGCGCCGACCAACCAGTCCTCTGCGCGTCCGTAACGGTTCGATCCCTGACCCGCGCCGCGATGACCGATCCAGCCGCCGAGCGTCGAGAATTCGAAGGACTGCGGCGTATGGCCGAGCGTGAAGCCTTTGGCCTCCAGCGCTTTCTCCAACGCGGGACCGGCGATGCCCGCTTCCGCCGTGGCCGTGCCGGAAACAGTATCGACGTCGATCACTCTGTCCATCGCCGACAAGTCCATGGTGATTGCCTTCTTGAACCCTCCACGGCTTCCGCTGACGCCGCCGACCACACTGGTCCCGCCGCCATACGGAATGACTGCGATGTCGCGCGCTGCCGCGAAGGCGAGGATGGTCAGCACTTCCTCGGTTCCACGGGGATAAATGACGGCGTCCGGTGCCAGCGAAAGATCGCCGGCGCGCAGACGCAGCAAGTCGTAATAGCTCCGGCCCAGGGCGTGAAAGGCGCGCTCGTAAGCGTCGTCGCGAACGTGCTCGACGCCGACGATGCCGTTCAGGCCATGGCGGTCCTCGAGCGAAAGCGCGCAAGGCGGAAGCGACAATTCCTCAAACGCACGCCCGGGTGTGGCCAGCAAGGCCGGCATGCCGAGCTCCGCGGCCAGCCATGCCCAGAGGTCCTCACGGTCCGCGAGGTCGTCCTTGTGTGCGGCCCAGCCCCAGCCATTCCAGCGGATTTTCGTGCGATCGATGCCCATCACGCTCCTCCGTCCGTCAGCATAGCACATTCAGGGCGTGTGGCAGAATCTCGAATGTCGCGGGCAGCCGGCCAATCCCTTCGCCGTCGGCTTCAATCAGAACGGAACGGCCGTGTGTCTCGGCGACGGGTGCGGCGACCACCTTGTGCCCGCGAATCACATAGACATTCGGATTGCCGAGATGCTCGCCAGTATAGATGAGTTTCATGTCCGCCAGCATCTGCCTTCTGGGGGCGTTGCCGATGATAACGACATCGAACACGCCATCGTCCGGCTTGGCGCCGGGCGCGACCATCATGCCGCCGCCGAATGTCGTGCCGTTGGCGACGGCAACCGTCGAAATCGGAACGATGGCGTCGAACGCGTCGTCGACGATCAAGCGAACCGATCGGCCACGGTAGGTCATCAGGCCGAGTGCGCTGTGGAACGCGAAGGCAAAGGAGCCGCCGAACAGTTTGGCGAAGGTCGAGCGGTTGACGGCGTCGACGATTTTTCCGGAAAGACCGAACGAGCCGATATTCGCGAAATAGCGGATGCGCGCCGTACCGTCTTTCGAGAGGAATGATACCCGCCCCACGTCGATCGGCCGCACGCTCGCGTGCCTCAGACGTTCCGCCGCGGCCGGTCCGTTCTCGGTCATGCGGAATGCCTTCCTGAAGTCGCCGCCGGTACCGCTGGAAACGAAGGCCAGCACCGCATCGGGCGACACGGCTCCGTTGACGTCGAAGAACCCGTTCACGACCTCGTTGATCGTGCCGTCGCCGCCCACCGCGACGATTTCGTGATGGCCTTCGCGCAATGCCGCGGCCACCAGCTCGGCTGCGTCACCGCGCCTCCGTGTAAATGCGACCGTCATATAGGGATAGATCGCCGACAGGGACTTCTCCAATGCGCGCCAACGGCGGCCGGTGCTGCCGTTGCCGGAACGCGGATTGACGACGACAAAAGCGGTCATGCGGCGTCCCGGTTGCAGTAAGGTGAGCATAGGCTCCGGCGAGGCTGACATCTTGTCAAGGAAGCGGTGCAGTCCGATAAGAGCAGTCAAAAGGATACGGGGGCTTCATGGCCAGGATTCGCGCGAATGGCATCGACATGGCCTACGAGGCATACGGTCCGACGGACGGGGTGCCCATTCTCCTGATCCACGGATTCGGACAACAGCTGACCGCCTGGCCGGAGGAATTCCGCGACGGTTTGGTCAATGCGGGACTGCGTGTCATCTGCTTCGACAATCGCGACGTCGGCCTGACGCAAAAATGGGACGGCATGATCCCCGACGTCCGCGCCATCGCGGTGGCGCTACGCGACGGGCGCAAACCAGACATACCGTATTTCCTGAGCGACATGGCGGCGGATGCGGCCGGGCTGCTCGATGCCCTTCGTATCGACAGCGCGCATATCTGCGGCGCCTCCATGGGCGGGATGATCGCCCAACTGGTGGCGCTGGACAGGCCCGAGAAAGCGCGCTCGCTGATCGCCATCTACTCCACAACCAATGACATGGGATTGCCTCCGTCTACACCCGAGGCGCATCTGGCACTGACGACGCGGTCGGCGGCCCAAGATCGTGCTTCAGTGATCGACCATGTGCTGAAATCGCGCGGCGCCTATTCCTCCACCGCATTCGCACTCGACGATGCGCGCGCCGCCGCACAGATCGGCCGCGCCTATGCCCGCTGCTACTACCCCGAGGGAATGCTGCGCCATTGGTCGGCGATTCTGGCTGGTCCCTCGCGCGGCGAGCGACTGAAATCGCTGAAACTGCCGGCGCTGGTGCTGCACGGTTCGGCCGATACGTTGCTGCCGCCGGAACATGGGCGGCAGCTCGCGGCCTGCATCCCCGGCGCGGAATTTCACGAGATCGAAGGCTGGGGGCACGACCTGCCGGCGGGCGTGATCCCGATCTTGCACGGGTTCATGCTGCCATTCGTCGAAAAGGTTGAAGCGGCGCGGGAGTAAGGGCGGGCAGACTACTTAATCTTGCCTTCCTTGAACTCTACATGCTTGCGCAGGACATGGTCGTACTTCTTGACCGAGAACTTCTCCGTCATGGTGCGCGTGTTCTTCTTGGTGACGTAGAAATAGCCGGTACCGCCCTCGCTGTTGAGCCGGATTTTGGCCGTTGTCGGCTTCGCCATGGGGGTACTCCTGAGATAGGCGCATCAAAGGGGCCGTAACCTAGCCACGGCCACCGGGATGTCAAGGCGGCGGCTCTACAGATAGGTCAGGCTCGCTTTCCCCCTGTTAAACCTGAAAAACGGGACCGGGCCTGGGCCGGAGGCGAGGCGAGTCTCAACTTCGGCCAGGACACGGCGGGTGATGGACGGAAGGTCGAGCGCGCGGGCTTCCGGTAGCGTCAGCCAGCAGGGTTTAAGCAGCTCGTCATTCTCGGCATCCTCCAGCACATGGGCGATGGAGCTTGCGTCCGCCATGAAGAACCGGGCGTCAAAACGGCGTGAACGGTTCGGCGGTGTGATCGCGCGGGCGACGAAATCCAGTGTGTCGAGCTTGGGCACGACCCCGTGTGCAAAGAACCGCGCCCAGGCGGAGGAGCGCGTATGCGGACAATGATCACTGCGCACGCCGACCAGAACACCGGTCTCCTCGAAGGTCTCTCGGATGGCCGCGAGAGCGAGGCCGCGCGCGCGCGGCGGCGTTATGCCAAAAGTCAGCTTTTCCAGAACTTCGGGTCGCAGATCATTCGCGGCAGCGACGCGCTGGTCGCAGGGATCGACACGCCCGCCCGGGAATACGAATTTGCCGGCCATGAACGCCATGCCGGAATGGCGCTGTCCCATCAGCACGCGCGGCTCGCCGTCGTGCTTCACCAGGATCAGCGTTGCGGCATCTTTCGGGCGCAACGCGCCATGGACGATCTTGTCGTCGGGATCGAAAGCGACGTCGCTCATCGGCGCCTTTTGCTCCGCGGGCGTATCGGTGCGGGACGACGCGCCGCTTTTGACGTTTCTGCCGCCTCCGCGAGGTCGAAGCGCAGCCCGCCGGTGAGCGGCGCCGCTTCGGCGAGCCGGACGGCGACGGTGTCACCGAGGCTGTAGACCGTGCCCGAGCGTTCGCCGATCATCGCGTGTCGGCGCTCGTCGTGGCGGAAATACTCGGCGCCCAGGACACGCGCCGGCAGCAGCCCTTCTGCGCCGCTCTCGGCCAACCGCACGAACAATCCGAAACGCGTGACGCCGGTGATGCGCGCGTCGAAGCGGGCGCCGACGCGATCTTCCATGAACGCGGCGACGTAGCGGTCGTTGGAATCGCGTTCGGCGGCCATGGTGCGGCGCTCGGTGGTCGAGATGTGCTCCGCGATTTCGCCAAGCCGTCCGACTTCGCGATCCGTCAGCCCGCCGTCGCCCAGTTTCAGGGCGCGGATCAAGGCGCGATGCACAATCAAATCGGCATAACGACGGATGGGCGAGGTGAAATGCGCATACTTCGCCAAGTTCAGACCAAAATGACCAAGATTGTGGGGATCGTAGATCGCCTGCGCCGGGGTGCGCAGGACGACGTCGTTCATCACATGTTCGTGCGGGCCGTCCTTGGCGTTCTCGAGAATGCGGTTAAAGACGGACGGCTTCATCACCTGGCCCTTGGCGAAGGTCACGCCGATGGTACGCAGATAGTCGGAGAAGGCGAACAGTTTCTCCTTGGACGGTTCCTCATGCACGCGATAGATCAGCGGCATGCGGGCCTTTTCCAGCGTCTCCGCCGCCGCGACATTCGCCAGCACCATGAATTCTTCGATCAGGCGCATGGATTCAAGCCGTTCGCGGAAGGCGATGGAGGCGATCTTGCCGTCGGCGCCGATCTGGATGCGCCGCTCCGGCAGATCGAGATCGAGCGGATTGCGGGTCTCGCGTTCCTTTGTGAGCGTGCCGTAAGCCTTCCACAGCGCCGCCAGAGCTTCCTTGGCGGTTTCGGACAACGCCGCGTCCGGCTTGCCGTCGAAGGCGTGTTGCGCCTGGGCGTAGGTCAGCCGCGCCGCCGAGCGCATCATACCGCGCAGGAATTCGTGGTGCCGCTTGCGGCCATGAGCGTCGAACACCATACGAACGGCGAGGCAAGGTCGATCGACGCCTTCCTTCAGCGAGCACAGATCGGCGGACAGCCTTTCGGGCAGCATCGGGACGACGCGATCGGGGAAATAGACGGAGTTGCCGCGCTTGTAGGCCTCGCGATCCAACTGCGAGCCCGGCGTGACGTAATGGGCGACGTCGGCGATGGCGACCAGACAGATATGCCCGCCCTTGTTTGCCGGATCAGGATCGGGGCCGGCCCACACCGCGTCGTCGTGATCGCGCGCATCTTCGGGATCGATGGTGACCAGCGGAATGTTCCGCAGGTCGGTGCGCCCGCGCGGATCGGCGGGTGCGGCGCGCGTCGCCTCGTCGAGCGACTCCTTGGGAAACTCCGTCGGGATGCCGTGAGCGTGAATGGCGATCAGACTGACCGTTTTCGGCGTGTCCATGCTGCCGATGCGCTCCAGGATGCGCGCGCGGGGAAATCCGGCAGCGCGCCCGGCGAGCGGTTCGACCAGCACCAGCTCGTTGTTCTGCGCCCCGTTGCGGTCGCGCGCATCGATCGAAAATTCGGTCCTGGTCTTGCGGTCGATCGGTGCGATGCGCACGCCCTGGCCGGTGACGCGCACGACGCCCAGCACACGATGGGCGCTGGCGCCGAGGCGTTTGATGATCCGCGCCTCGTAGCCGTCGCCGGATTTCGACAGCCGCGCGAGTATGCGCTCGCCGCGGCCCAGCGCCGGTCCCGCTTCATCGAGCACGACGATGATCTGCGGCGGTTCTTCGTTCGAGTCCCAGTTCTGCGGACGGGCGAGCAGTTCACCATCCATGTCCTGCCCGGTGATTTCCAGCATGGCGACGTCGGGCAGAGTGCCCGGCTGGGTATAGCCGCGCTTGCGGTTACCCTCGAGCAGACCTTCCGCGTCCAGCTCCTTCAGGATGCGCTTGAGCGCGATGCGGTCGGAGCCCTTGATGCCCAGCATGCGCGTCAGGTCGCGCTTGGTGGCGCCGGGCTTCGACGCCAGCGCTTCAAGCACGCGCGCCCTGTCGATGGGCGGCGCGGGCTTGCCTTTTGCTTTTCGGGTCACGTCTATTCGCCGGCTGGCGCAGCCTTGGCTGCAGCTTTCTTCGCCGGTGCCTTCTTCTTTTTCGCAGGCGCGGTCTTCTTCTTGTCCGCCTTCTTTTCGGGCGCCGCTTTTGCCGCCTTCTTGGGCTTTTTGGCTTTGCCGCCACCCTTGGCCGCGCGCTCCGCGATCAACGCGACGGCTTCCTCAAGGGTGATCGTCATCGGATCGCTGCCTTTGGGCACCGTTGCATTGACCGAACCATCGGTCACATAAGGACCGAAGCGTCCCTTCATCAATTTGATCGCGGCGCCGCCGTTCGGATTGGCGCCCAGTTCCTTCAGCGGCTCGGGGCCGCGCCGCACAAAGCCGCGCGCCTTCGTCTCCGCCAGCACCGTGACCGCGTGATTGAGGCCGATGTTGCAGACGTCCTCGGGCGACTCCAGCGAGGCGTAGCTCCCGTTGTGGGCGAC
>DAIDUA010000121.1 GCA_027456965.1 Alphaproteobacteria bacterium
ATTTGCGAGGAGATGCGCCCATGAAGCTCGCTTATGCGTTTGCCGTCGCCGCGTTCGCGGCGGCCGTTTCCCTGCCGGCGTCCGCGGCGTCTCACGTCAAGCCCGGCCTGTGGGAGGTCAAGGTTCGGACCAACGCGGGCCAGGCCTATGCCATGCCCGACCTGTCCAAATTACCGCCGCAGGTGCAGGCGCAGATGAAGGCGCGCGGCGTGCAGATGAATGCCGGCGGCCTGACGGCGCGCCATTGCATCACCCCGGCCGAGGCCGCCAACGACACGCCCGCCATGGGCCAGGGCGAGGGCTGCCACGTGGAGCACGTCAAGATCACCGGGCGATCCTACGACGCCGACATGGTGTGCACCGGCGAGAAACCCGGCGAGATGAATGCGCGCGGGCACATCCAGATCACCTTCGAATCGCCGCTGCATTATTTCGGCACCTCCACCATGAGCGGTACGGCAAATGGCCAGCCGATCGGCAACGCCACGAAGATCGACGCCCGCTGGCTCGCGGCCGATTGCGGCAAGATGCCATAGGCGCCGGAAGAGCGCAGGGCGGCCGAGCGTCGCGCGGACGTCAGGCCGCCCCGTCAAATCACATCTTGATCGGCAGGCTAGCGCCTTGCGAACCACGCCGCGCCGGCGAGAAGCAGGACAGGCACCGCATAGACGGCTTGGTGCATCTGACCGAAATGAACCATCAGCGCGGCGATTCCGACGACACAGCCCACGAAGAGGAGGTTGTAGAGATCGCCGAATAGAGTCTTGAAAAAGGCATTCATGGCACGGCCTCCTTGCGGCGTCCGGCGCCCATCGCCGTAGCGACCGCCAAGCCCCCGATCAGATAGAAGCTGAAGAGGATCAGCAGCGTCCAATCGCCGAACGGCCAGACGCCTTCGCCGCCGAGGGCTTCCAGCGTCCAGTAGGTACCGAAGGAAACGATCATCGTGCCGACGAGAAACTTGATCGCGTTTTCCGGCACGTGACGCAGCGGCGCCCGAATGGCGGCTCCCAGCAGAACGACCAGCAAAAGCGCGGCCAGCGCCGCTTCCGTCGCCACGAAGGGATGCGCGCTCCTGGCGCCCAGCGCCACGACGATCAGCCACACTTCAAGACCCTCGAGCAGCACGCCCTTGAAGGCGATGACCCAGGCGGCGGCGCGGTCGCCTTTCTCGAGCGCCTCGCGGGTTTCGGCAAACTCCTTGTCCTCGTCGTGGAACGCCTTGAAGCCGGCATGCCGCGCCATCGCCTTGGCGAGCCAGCGCACGCCGAACAGCAGTAGCAGCACGCCGATGACGAATTCAAGCGCCGCCATGCTGACGCCCAGTTGCAGCACGCCGCCCGTGGCGATCGTCATCACGGCGAGCACGCCCAGCGCCGCCGCCGCCGCGCCGCTGGCCCGCAGCCAGCCGATGCTCAGGCTGACGGCCAGAACGATCGTGAACGCTTCCACCCATTCGACGGTGGCGGCGAGGAAGGTGGGTACGAAGATCGTCCAGTCAGTCATTCGCAGTGTCTCCAGTCTCCGGGTAGGCAAAAATGTGATGCGCCTCGATCTTGAGCTTCGCGGCGCCAGCGGCGGGCACGGCTGATTCCAAACTGCACAAGAGAACATCCAGGCCGACGAGCTGCCAATAGGCACGATGCGATCCAGCCTCAAAAACGCAATAGACCAGCGTGGCGGGGACGCCGTCCGCCGCGCGAGCGACGCCTTCGGGGCGGGCATAGACGATACTGCGTGCGCCGGCCTTTACCCCGACCGCCGTGACCGCGCAAAACCGGTTCGCAATGCGAACGCCAAGCTGTCCCTCTTCCTCGACGAGGTCCGCGCCGAAGCCGCCGACGGCTCCTATGACTCGCGCGGCCCGCGGCGTCTTGGGGCAGGCATAGAATTCTTCCGGCGTCGCCTCATGGCTGAGCGCGCCATCCTCGAGCACCGCGATCCGGTCCGCCAGCCGCCACGCGTCCAGAGGATCATGGCTGACGAACAGCGCCGCGGTTCCGGTTTTTTGCGCCAGTTCGCGAATCTCCATCCGCAGCCTTTCGCGCATATCCACGTCGACGCTCGACAAGGCCTCGTCGAACAGAAGCAGATCGGGACGCGCCGCCAGCGCGCGCGCCACGCCGATGCGCTGCTGCTGGCCGCCGGAAAGCTGATGCGGGCGGACGTCGGCGTATCGCGCCATGCCGACCCGTTCGAGAAGTTCCATGGCGGCCGTTCGTTTGGCCGCCGGCGCGCCGCGCGCCGCAGCCTCGATGTTCTGCAGGCATGTGAAATGCGGCCACAAGGCGTAATCCTGGAAGACCATGCCGAGGCCGCGCCGCTCGGGCGGGACGAAACGCCCTTTGGCCGGTTCGTCCACCACCTTGCCGCGGATGCGGACGACGCCGCGATTGGCGCGCTCCAGCCCCCCGACAAGTCGCAGCAGCGTGGTCTTGCCCGAGCCGGAACCGCCGATCAGCACCACGAACTCGCCCGGCTTCACATCCAAGGTCACGTCGTGAAGCACCGACGTTTTGCCGTAGCGCTTGCTCACCATTTCGAGGCTGACGACGGGGGTCATGCGAACGCTCCGGCGCGCTCGGAACGCAGGGTCAGAGAAAGGGCCGTCGTCGCGATACCCGCGATCAGGAACGTGATCGCTATCCCCGCCAGCGCCAGCCGCGCTTCTTCCGTGTAGTGCAGATTCTGATTGAGCCAGACCAGGGCCACCGCGACCGGCGCGCGACCGGCGGGATAGAGCAGCTCGGAGATCGGCAGTTCGAAGAAAATCTGGCCGAAGGCCATCATCCAGCCCCAGGTGAAGGCGGGCGCAAGCAGCGGGCCGTCGATGTCGAACACGCGCATCGCCCAGGGCAGACCGTGAAGGCGCGCCGCATCCGAAAGGTTGTGGTGTAGATGTTCGATCGGTGCCTGCAGAAAACGGATCAGCATCGGCACCTGCATCGCGACATAAGCGATGATCAGCAGCAGGGGCGTGCCGTACAGAGGCAGCCAGGCCGAATTGAAGGCGATGGTATAGGCCGCGCCGAGCACAAGCCCGGGCACCGCCATGTTGCCCAGGGAAATCGCGCCCATGGCGGTCGCAAACCAGTTCCGGCCGGAGCGTCCGTGCACCAGCATCGGCACCGCGACCATGACCGCCGCCAACGCCGCCAGCACGCCGTAGATCGACGAATAGAACAAGCTGTCCCAGGGAATGGGGAAGAGGTAACCCACCGGGCTCGTCGCCGCCGCGACGATTGCCGCGCCGGGCACAATGATGCCGAGCATGGCGAGG
The DNA here is from genome assembly GCA_027456965.1 of Alphaproteobacteria bacterium. Lineage (GTDB taxonomy): Bacteria > Pseudomonadota > Alphaproteobacteria > Micropepsales > Micropepsaceae > Rhizomicrobium. Next base: position 3,281 of record DAIDUA010000121.1, read on the forward strand.
GCGGCCAGCCCCAGCCACGCCAACAGGCTTCCGGAAACGCTGGACGGCACAAGATGGACGGCGCGGCGGCGGCCATGAACGAGCGCGCCGGAATAACGCGCGCTGAAGAACTGGTGGATCGATGCGGCGATCGCCGCCAAACCGACCAGCAGCCAGCTCAACGTCGCGGCGCCGCCGAAATCCACCGGCGTCGTCGCCAGACGCTCGTAAATCGCGTAGGTGATGATCGGCAGATGAATCTGCGCGCCCAGCGTCGCCGGAATGCCGAATTCCTGGATGCTCTCGATGAAGACGACGGCAAAGGCCGCGCCAGCGGAGGGCAAAAGGAGTTGCAGCATGGCACGGCGGCGCGTCCAGCCGTCCTTGATGAGCAGGCGCGCCGCATCGCCGATCTCGGCGCCGAGCGCGCGCCAGCTCGTGCGCGCCGCCAGCGCGGCGAACGGCAGGCCCTTGATCGCCAGCAGAAAGACGACACCGGCTCTGCTGAAGAACAGCTGCGCCAGCGCGCCGCGCGAGAATTGCGGCTGCGCGAAGACGATCTGCCATCCGGTCGTCATCAGATAGCTTGGCGTGACGAAGATGAGCCACAAGACCGCCATCAGCACGCTGTTGCCGCTCCACAGTCTGCGTTCGAACAACCAGGCGATGGCGACGCCGAAGGGAAGCACCAGCAAGGTGCCGGCGAGGCCGAGGCAAACGCTGTTGACCAGCGCATCCACCGGAATCGACACGGCGAGCGACATCCGGCCTGCCGGTCCGAGCGAAGGGAAGAGCGGCAACAGCAGAAAGCGTGCGACCGGGTAAAGCGTCAGAAAGACGAAGAGCAGGATCAGCAGGAAGCCCGGAGTCTGACGGGAGAATTGCCTGAGCGCGGCGATCACTGTTGCATCACCGCCTTGCTGAACCAGGCGTTGACGGCCTCTTCGCGCGGTCCCCATTTCCGGGCATCCAGCACGGTGATGGCGAGCGATTGCAGCGGCGGCAGACCGGCGGGGCTCTTCGTATCCGTGGTCAACGGCCAGAAGATGCCGTCCTCCTCGCCTTTCGCCATGCGCAGCTTCTGGACTTCAGGGGACATGGCAAAGCGCACAAACTGCTCGGCTTCGTTTTGGACGTCCGACGGCATATCGGGCGAACGAGCGATCACGCTGGGGAGCGCGAAGGCGGGATCGGGGATGGCCACGCCAAAGGCGTGATGACTGGCGGCGACATAGAGTGCCGCCGATGACTGGGTGACGGCGATCTTGATCTGGCCCTGCCGCAGGGCGGCAAGCGTGTTGGCATTCTTGGTGTAGACGTGCAGTCCGTTGGCGCCCAGCGCCGTCACATAGGATTGCCCCTTGGGCCAGCCGCCCGCCTGGTGCAGCATGCCCGCCAGCAACGGATACATCGGACCGGAGATCGCCGGGTTGTTCATGCCGACCGCGCCGCGGTAGGACGCGGCGAGCAGATCGCTCCAATGCGACGGCGCAGATGCGATCGCGTCCTTCCGGTAACTGAAGACGCCGGCGAGGGTCAGCCCGGTGGGCGTATAGCTGCCGTCCGCGGGGATCAGCCGGCGGCCCATGGCGTTCCAGGGAAGATCCGGCGTCGTCTGCCTTGCCAGCAGGCCCGCCTTGTCGAGCGCCGCCGCGGCCAGATCGCCGTCGAACCAGACCAGCGACCACGCCGGCCGCTGGCCCTCCGCCGACACCTTGGCAAGCAAGGCGCCGGTCGAAAGATCGACCAGCGTCACGGGAATGCCGGTCTTTTTCGTGAAGGCCGCCGCCACCGCAGGGCCGTAGTCGACCGCGCTGTAGAGCACCAGACCGCGCTGCTCGCGCGGCCAAAGCAAAAACAGGCCTGCGCCGAACAACACCACCAGCACCAAGACTGCGATGATCAGGCGCTTCATGCCCTTCCCCCTGCGATGTGTCCGTGACTGGAGATTTCGTTGAAACAGGCCCAAAGGACGATATGCACAGAACTGTGACAGTGCTTTGTGACAGGCGGCGCAAACCTGGAATGCGAGGAACCGGCGCGGTTGGCGATACGCACGAAGGCTGCCGCATCCATGGATAGGCCCCACCCGACATGACAAAAGCGCGGCACCGCCGGTGAGACCGCCCGAAACGGCGCCGCATGAAAAGAAAAACGTCCGGCAGGCCTTTCGGCCCGCCGGACGAGGGTCTTGCCGCTAGAAGGGAGCGGACAAGCTGACAAAGAAGTTGCGACCCGTGACGGTCCAGAACAGCGGCGTCACGCCGTCCGCCGCATAGCCTGCAAACTGGCTGAGCGCATGACGGTCGAAGAGGTTGCCGACCTTCACCGACAGCTTGAAGCCCTTGCTCTGCTCCAGGACGGGCTTGAAGGTGTAGCTGACCGCGAGATCGGTGACGGCGAAGCCGCCCAGCGGGATATGGTTGTTGTCGTCGTCGCCGTACTGGCTGCCGTTGTACTTGGTCAGCAGCGAGGCGTAGATGTCGTCCTTGTTGAAGATCACGCCGAAGGACGCCGTCTGCTTCGGCGTTCCGCCGACCCAGAAGTGGTCGTTGTACTTGGCCTGGTTGAGGCTGCCGTTGGCGAAGAGGCTGAAGCCCTCGCCCACATAGTAGGTCCCTTCAAGCTCGACGCCCTGGTACTTGGCGCCGCCGTTGTTGACGAAGAAGGTGTTGTTGCCGACCTTCTTCTTGCCGATCAGGTTGTTGAAGTCGATGTAGTAGAGGTCGCCCGACAGCGACAACCGGTCGGCCTGATAGGACGTGCCGATCTGGTAGTTCCAGGTCTGCTCCGGACGGAAGGTGTTGTCCTGGGGCGTCGCCGTCTTCAGGAGCTGCAGCTTCGGCGCCAGGAAGCCCTTGGCCACCTGCGCGTAGGCCGTCCAGTGCGACGAGATGGCGTAATGGGCGTCGAAGGACGGCAGCAGCGACGTGTAGTTGTGCGAGAAGTTGAGCGGCATGCTTGTGCCGTCGTTCACCACCGCGTTCAGCGTGCGGCGGAAGAAGGCGTATTTGACGCCCGGGGTGAGGGTGAGGCCCGGCAGCGGCTTCCAGTGCACTTCGAAATAGGGCTGGAAGTTGTCGAGCGTGTCCGTCATCAGACGGTCGGTGGCACCGCCGTAGAGTGCGCTGGCCGGCAGGGTCGGCGGATTGAGATAATCCGGGCCCAGCGTGGCGTCGATCTCGTACAGGAAGCGCTTGTTGAGCTGGTGGTCGTACCAGAAGCCGGCTTCGAGCTGGCCGAAGGGCACGTCCTTGGCGAAGCGGGCGAAATCGCCGAACGAGCGATAGACCATCCGCATCTTCTGGCCGGGGACGTCGGTCGGGCTGTAATAAGTGCCGTTGGGCGTGCCGCCGGTCGCATCCTCGCCGTTAAAGCCGTGATGGAAATAGGCGTAGGTGTAGACCTTGTTGTCGAGCGCCCAGCCGTCGCCGAAGCGCTACTGCACGTCGATATATTCGAAGTCGGTGCTGATGCGGTCGTAGTTGTAGCCGTAATAGTCCTGGCTGTTGGGGTTGTTGCTGAGCGAATAATTGTAGTTGGTGTTGATCTCCGCCAGCGTCTGGCCGACCTGCGGGACGTATTGGTGGATCTGGTTGTACATCGCCGCGAAGGTGACGACGGTGTTGTTCGAGATCGGCGTCACGATCTTCGCGAAGGCGTTCGAACGGCGCTGTCCGCTGTAGGTAAGACGGCCCGAGCTGTTCAGGTTCTCGACGTCGAGGAAGGCCGACGCATCGTGAAGGCCCGAGATCTCGCCGCTGTCGAGTTGGACGCCGAGTACCCGCGTGTTGTAGCTGCCGAAGCTGGCATAGGGATCGATGCTCTCGGTGCTGGACGGATCCTTGGAGAGCAGCGCCACCGTGCCGCCGAAGGTCGAGGTGCCCAGCGTCGCCGCCGTGCCCGGACCGCGGTTGACCGAGACCTGGCCGATGTCGTGCGACATGAAATAGGAGGTGCTGTGGTGGGTGAAGTCGTTGGAATCGCCCCACGGAATGCCGTCGAAGGTCATGTTGAACTGGCCGTCCTGGAAGCCGCGGATGCTGACGCCCAGATTCTCCGCAAGGCCCGGACCGTTGGGCGACACCGTGTAGACGCTGGGCGTCACATTGACGATGTCTTCGTAGTTGCTGCTGAGCGGGATGTTGTTCTCGATGAAGTGCTGGGACACGATCGAGGACGGCTCGATGGCGCTCAGGGGCGTCTGGCTGGGTGCTTGGAACGTTGCCGAGTCGGTGACCGCGGTCCC
>DAIDUA010000122.1 GCA_027456965.1 Alphaproteobacteria bacterium
CCTTGCGCTTCATCCAGGCGTCATAAGCGCTCTTACCGCGTGCGCCGATGGCGCGCCAGTCCGCGGCGATGTCGTCGGGAATGACGAACGGTTCCCAGGGCCAATTGAGGATTTTCCGCGCGCCGGCGATTTCTTCGGCGCCCGGTGCATCGCTATGGGCCTTCTGCGTGCCGGCGCGCGTCGGGAAGCCGAAGCCGATGATCGTCCTGCAGGCCAGCAGCACGGGCGCGTCGCTCGACTGCGCCCAGGTCAGAGCCCGCGCCACGTCGGCGGCGTCATGGCCGTCCACGCGGACGGTGTTCCATCCCGCCGCCTGGAAGCGTTCGATCGCGTCCGTCGAATCGGAGATCGAGGTATGGCCGTCGATCGAGATGCCGTTGTCGTCATAGAGCACGATCAGCCGTGACAATTTTAGGTGCCCGGCGAGCGAGATCGCCTCGTGGCTGACGCCTTCCATCAGATCGCCGTCACTGGCGATGACATAGGTCCGGTGGTCGACCAGGGCGTCGCCGTAGCGCGCGTTGAGGATGCGCTCGGCCAGCGCCATGCCGACGGCGTGCGCGATGCCTTGTCCCAGCGGGCCGGTGGTGACCTCGATGCCCGGGACGTGGCCGTATTCGGGATGGCCGGCGCAGGGGCTGTCGACCTTCCGGAAATGCTTGATGTCGTCCATCGCGATGCCCGGATAGCCGGTCAAATAAAGCAGTGAATACAATAGCATCGAGCCGTGGCCACCCGAGAGAACGAAGCGGTCGCGGTCGGGCCAGTGAGGCGCCTGCGGGTCGAATTTCAGGAATTTTGAGAACAGCACGGTGGCCGCGTCGGCCATGCCCATGGGCAAGCCCGGATGGCCGGATTTTGCGGCCTCCACGGCGTCCATCGTGAGCGCTCTGATCGCGTTCGCCAGCCGGCGGGTTTTTGTCTGCTCGTCGGTTCCGGATTGGGACGGCGTGTCGCTGCTGTTCATGGGCTTTTTCACCTTCCAGATAGGGCTCTGGCCTTAACGAGCCCGGGCCTTGGCCGTCAAGTTATTCCCCCAGGAACTTCTCGTTTCGTGCGTTGACCGTGTTTCCGTCATGCGCCTAAGGTCTTGCCGGGACACGCGGAAGAAGGCGCGATTATGAGCAGGTTGGAACTCGCGGCAGAACGCCTCGCCAAAGCCCTCGATGCGCTCGAAACATCGCTGACTCCGCTTGCGAATGTGCGGGATTCCGCCTCGCAAGCCGGGCAGAAGGTCGTGCATCTCAACGAAGAACGCGAGAAACTTCTGACGCGGATCGCCGAGCTCGAGGAAGAAACGCGGTCGCTGTCGGGTTTGACGGAAGAAGTTGAAGGCCGCCTCGACGGCGCCATCGCGGAAATCCGCGCAGCCTTGGGACGATAGGGTAATGACACCGGTTACTCTTCGCCCGCAGCAAGGAGAATGAGATGCCCCTCGTGAATATCATGGTGAACAGCCGCGCCTATACGGTGGCCTGCGACGAGGGCGAGGAAGAGCATCTGAAGGAGCTTGGCGCGCGGGTCGACGGCAAGGTGCGCGAGCTGCTCGAATCCGTGGGGCAGGTCGGCGATCAGCGCCTGCTCCTGATGGCGGCCTTGTTGCTCGCCGATGAACACCACGCCATGGAAACCCAGCTGGCGGCGCTGAAGCAGGAGATGTCGGTCTCGGCCGCCGCCCGGGACGAATTGGACAAACGGCTCAACAAATCCGAGGGATTCGCTGCCGATACGCTCGAAGCGGCCGCAAAACGCATCGAGAACATTGCCGTGAGGCTGGCGCACGCCTAGAGTGATCCTTGGACAGGTACTGCCCCGTGCGTCAGGAGAGCGATGCCCAGGGGCCTTAATGGTACTCACCGGGAGCTGTCCCTGACCGGAACCGTGGTTCCGGACATATGGCGCCCACCTGCACATGCAGGCCCGTGAGGATCCGGTTCCAACGGCGGAGGCGGTCCTGTCTACTTCGATGAGCAAATCCACCCTACGCAAGGATGCCGGTGCGCGGCGCGCGGACTTGGCGCTGGCGCTGCCCGATTTCGCCCGGCGCATCGCGGCGCTGGCAACCGATCTCGATCTGCCGGGTGGCGCGGTGGTTTCCGGCTATTGGCCCATCCGCGATGAAGCCGATCCGCGCGCCTTGATGGCGTCATTGGCCGCGAGAGGTCATCCGCTGGCCTTGCCGCGTGTCGCCGAGCGCGCGGCGCCGCTCGCCTTCCATCGCTGGACGCCGGGCGATGCGACGCTCATCGACATGTTCGGCCTCACCGAACCGCTGGCGAGCGCGGATTTGGCTGCGCCGTCGGTGTTGCTGGTGCCGCTGCTCGCCTTCGATGCGGCGGGATACCGGCTGGGTTACGGCGGCGGCTATTACGACCGCACCCTGGCCGGGCTGCGGGCGGAAGGCGATATCGTCGCCGTCGGCGTCGCCTATGCGGGCCAGGAGATTGGCGCGGTTCCCCACCACGATCACGATCAGCGCCTGGACGCGATCGTGACGGAAAATGGTCTGCGCCGCTTCACGCCGTGATGGTGTAGCGGTCCGCGAGGTCCTGCGTCAGCTTGGCAGCGGATTCGAACAGCAATCCGTCCATGCCTGCGGCACGCGCACCGACCAGGTTGTCCGGGTTGTCGTCGATCATCAAGGAATCCTGCGGCTTGGCGCCCATCCGCTCCAGCAGGCGCGCATAATAGGCCGGGTCAGGCTTGGCCATGCCTTCCTCCGCCGAAACCAGGATGTCGTGAAACAGCCGTTCGATGTCGTGCTCGGCCATGACGTCGCGGACGAAAGGGACGACCGCATTGGTGAGCAGCCCGATGCGATAGGATTGCTTCAGGTCCTCGATCAGCTTCACCACTTCGCCATCGATCCGCACCAGCGCATAGAATTCCTCCTCCAGCTGCTTCGCTGGCACGCGCGCGACCTTCGCCAGCTTCTCGAACATCTCCTCCTGGGAAACCTTGCCGAGGTCGGCGTCGAGCACGATGGTGCGCTTGAATTCGACCGCGGCATCCGGCGCCATGTACTTCGGCAGCACGAACGGGGCGATTTCCGAACAGACCACGCCGAAGAAATCGAAGACGATGGTTTTCATGCTTGTGTCACCAGACTCCGGGAAGCAGACGGTATCGCACGCGGTCAGCGTATTCGGAATATCCCGGCAGGCCTTTGCGCAACTCGCGTTCCTCGATAAAGATGCGGGCTGCGAGGAAGGCGATAATGAATGGAAGTACCGCCAGTCCTAGCCACGACCCGAGCAGCAACGGCATTCCGAGCATGTACACGCTCGCGCCCGCATACATCGGATGGCGCACGAAGCGATAAAGTCCGGTGCTGATGACGGTCTGGCCCCGCTCTTCCTGAATCCGGATCACGGGCGCGGCGAAGGAATTCTCGCGGAATGTCCGCCAGACGATGAAAAACCCGATCGGGATCAGTACGGCGCCGACGATGTTCAGTGCTTCAGGCATATGCGAGAGGCCCCAGCGCTTGGCGTCGAGCGCCATCAAGACGAGCCAGCCGTACCAGACGACGATCATGATTGTCATGAAAACCTTGTCCCAAAAGACCTGACCCTTCTGGAACGCGCCGCCCAGGCGCTCCCTGAGCAGGCCGGGATTGTAGCGCGCGAGCCACAGGGTTACGGCGAGGCCGATGACGACGAACTCCGCCATGAATATCCAGGCGCCGGGCCAGTCGAGGGTGCCGGCCGGCCAGAACAGTAGAACCGCGATGAACCCTATCCAGACGACGGCCTTGATGATCATCCACGCCACGTTCTGCCTCCGTCCCGGTGGTCAAGGCGTCCCGATATGCTAAGAGATCAGTATGCACATTCTTTTCATCGGGGATATTGTCGGACGGCCCGGGCGTGACGTCGTCGCGGCCGAGCTGCCGCGGCTCAAGGACGCCCTTAAGCTCGATTTTGTGATCGCCAACGGCGAGAACGCCGCCGGAGGCTTCGGCCTGACGCGCGCCATCGCCGACTATCTGTTCTCCATGGGCGTCGACTGTATCACCACGGGCAATCACTGGGCCGACCAGAAGGAAATTCTCGCCTTCATCGACCATGAGGACCGCGTTCTGCGTCCGCGCAATTATCCGCCTGGCACGCCGGGCAAGGGCGCGTGCCTCTATGAGACGCGCGCCGGCGCGCGCGTGCTGGTGATGAATGTGATGGGTCGCGTCTTCATGGATGCGCTCGACGATCCCTTCGCCGCCGTCGCGGCCGAACTCACGGCTTGTCCGTTGGGCGAGGGTGCCGACGCCGTCGTCGTCGACATGCACGCCGAAGCCACCAGCGAGAAGATGGCGATGGGCCATTTCTGCGACGGCCGCGCCAGCCTGGTGGTCGGCACGCATTCGCACGTTCCCACCGCCGACGCGCAGATTTTCCCGGGCGGCACCGCCTGTCAGACCGATGCGGGCGCCTGCGCCGACTACGATTCCGTGATCGGCATGGAGAAGTTCGAGCCGGTGCAGCGCTTCACCAGGA
>DAIDUA010000123.1 GCA_027456965.1 Alphaproteobacteria bacterium
GCGGGGGCCGGGCGCCGTCCCGCTCACGCTAGGACGACGCCCGGTACTTAGAAAACTCAGGTCTTGCCTATGTCTACCGCTACAAAGTGAGAGGTACCGTCCGTGGACACCAACAAGAGCACGCTCTTGCGTCCCGCAGAATGCGCTTCAGCGACGCTCTTCTCGACTTCCTGGGGCGTGTGCACGGTCTTGTTGCCCACCTTGAGCAGAACATCGCCCGGCTGCAGGCCCTTGTCGGCCGCGTCGCTGTTGGGGTCCACCTTGGTGACAAGCACGCCCTGGACACCGTCGTCGAGATTATAGGTCCGCTGGATGTCCGGCGTCACGGCGGTCAGGCCGAGACCCATGGCCTGACCGGTCGCGGCCGGCGTGGCCCCCGGCGTCGATCCTTCGTTGGACGCCACCTGGTCTTCCTTGCGCTGTCCGATCGTGACATCGAGTGTCTTGTTCGCGCCGTTGCGAAGGACGGTGAAGCCCGCCTTCTTGCCCGCGGCAAGCCCCGCCACGCGGCGCGTCAGGTCTTGCGAGTCTTCGACCTGTTGGCCGTTGATCGCGGTGATCACGTCGCCCTGCTGGAAGCCCGCCTGCGCGGCCGGGCTGTTGGGCACAATGCTGGCCACGATGGCACCCTTGGGCTGCGCCATGCCGAGCGAAGCGGCCATGTCCGGCGTCACGCTCTGGATCTGCACGCCGAGCCAGCCGCGCGACACATGGCCATGGGCCTGAAGCTGCGCGACCACTTGTTTGATCGTCGAGGCCGGAATGGCAAAGCCGATGCCGACACTGCCGCCCGACGGCGAATAGATCATTGAGTTCATGCCGACGACCTGGCCGCTCAGATCAAAGGGCGGGCCGCCGGAATTACCGCGGTTGATCGGCGCGTCGATCTGGATGAAATCGGTGTAGGGCTGTTCGGTGCCGCCGAGATCGCGCCCGATCGAAGAGACGATGCCGGCGGTCACGGTGTTCGACAGACCGAACGGATTGCCGACAGCGATCACCCAATCGCCGACGCGCAGTTTGCGGTCGTTGCCGAACTCCACGGTCGGCAGCGGTTTGTCGGATTTGATCTTGAGCAGCGCCACATCGGTCGCGGGATCGGTGCCGATCAGTTTGGCATCGAATGTCCGCCCATCGGGCAACTTCACCTTGATCTTCTTTGCATTGGCGATGACGTGATTGTTGGTCACGATCAGGCCCGACTTGTCGATGATGAACCCGGAGCCCATCGACACGGCCCTTTGCACGAGCGGACGACCCTGGTTGAATTGCCGGAAGAACTGCTTGAACGGATCAGGCAGATTGTCGGGCATGTTCACCTGATCGCTGACGGTCTGCGTCTCGTCGGCGGTGACGCTGACGACCGCGGGACTGACGCGTTCGACCAGATCGGCGAAGCTGAACGGCGTGCCGCTTTCGAGCATGCGCGGCGCCGGCGCCTTGTCGCTGACCGGATCAGCCTGCACCGAGGCGTAACGTACCTGTTCGGTTTCAGGTTGCTGCGACGCGCGATGCGGCAGCAAAGCGAATGCGCCAAAGCTTACAAGGATCACCGCGGCGGCCGTTCCCACGGCAACCGTCCGGCTATTCCGCTTGATGAAATTCACGATTTTCTCCGTCTGCATCGCGCTGCTTCTCCGTTGGCCAGGAGTGTCACCTTAAACCCAGGGCCTCTCCATACGCCCATATCATTGCCTAATTCTCTCCGTAACATTAATTACTTGAAATACTTCGCCGCAAAGGCGATCAGCGCCTACTCGACAGTTGATGACTGGCGGTTTTTTGCGATTTTTCGGCGCTTTGTGCGCTCTACTCGCACATGACAATGTCGGCCCGGAGAGTCAAGCGAATCCGCGTCAGCTCTTCCAATGACCGCTGCGTTTCAACGCATCGACCACTTCGGGCGGCATATACTTCGCGTCATGCTTGGCGAGCACCTCGCTCGCATCGAAGGTGCCGGAGGGTGTCAGACTGCCCGACGCCACGACGCCTTGACCTTCCCGGAACAGCGCGGGCAGCACGCCATTGTACTCGACGGGCACCTGCTTGCTCCCGTCGGTGACCGTGAAGCGGATTTCCGTGCCTTGACCCTTGCGGACACTGTGCTTCGCGACCAGTCCGCCGATGCGGAACGACACGCCGGGTTCGACGTGTTTGGCGAACACATCGCTAGGGCTGTAGAAATAAAGGACATTATCCTTCAGCGCCGCGATGACGAGCCCGGCCGCACCCGCACCGCCCGCCAAAAGTGCGAGCGCGAAAGCCAAACGGCGGCGTTTTCTTGCATTCATGACGGTCGTATCCTCGCAAGGACTATAATGGGCCAGTCGGGCGCGTACAGCGCGACGGTTTAGCCCATTCTGGCCGTAGGGCGTTCCCGGGGAAATACGATGAAACGCTTATATGCCGCGGCGGCGATCTCCGCCGCCCTTCTGCTCGCCGGATGCCTGCCGGTCACCAGCGAGACGCCGGTCGGGACGACAACGGGTTTCCGTAACGACAACGCCCTTTACGGCACCTGGAAAGGGCGGATGGAGGACGAGAAGACCGAGACCTATTTCCATTTCCTTCCGGACAAGAACGGCGGCATCACGGCCGTGCTGGTTTCGGCGCAAGGCGGCAAGGAGGACGCGGGCTGGATGACCTTCGCGCTCCGCACCGCAACGCTTGGCGCCAACCGCATCATGAATGCCGTCGAGGCCACCGACAACGGGAAGCCGCCCGAGGATGCCATGAAGGGCGCCAATATTCCGCTGCTCTACACCATCAACAACGGCCGCAAGCTGACGCTTTATCTGCTCGACGAGGACAAGGCAAAAGAGGCGATCAAAGCGGGCAAGATCGCGGGAACGATCGAAGCCGGCAATTTCGGCGACGTGAAGATCACCGCCAACGCGGGCGCACTCGATGCGTTCATGGCGACGCCCGACGCCGCCAAGCTGTTCAAGGCCTTCATCGTGCTGAAAAAGGTCGAGTGAGGGCCGAAGCGCTCTTCGCCAATTCAATGGCTCGAAGCGTGGAATATCTCCCTGGCCAAGCCGGTGTCGTAGGCCAGACCGTCGAGCGTCAACGTGATCCGGTGCGGCCACTCGGCCCGCGCCAGGTTTTTCCGGGCCAGCGCGTTCCACACCGCCTCGTTGTACAGGCCGGTCGCATCCTTGGCGGCGACGACCGCGTTGCCGAGGTGGAAGTGATCGCCATGCGCCTGCGGGAACCGGGTCACGGTGACCTCGCCGTTGGGCTGCCGGACGCCGGCGTCCGGCAGGCTCGCCAGGCCCTGCAGCAAGGTCAGCGTGCGCAGTTGCAGCGGATTAAGCTTGAGCGGATTGGACTTCAACGGCATTCGTATCCCCGTGCGCGGAGCCCCAGACGGGCGCTTCCCCAAAACCCGGCGGCGGAGGCGGCGCCATCAGCGGCGGCGTCTTCGACATCCGGACGACCGGCCCGAGCAATTCGAGCCAACCGTCCTTCGTTTCGCACGAAGTGAGATATTGGTCGAGTCCGTCGCGAGGCTCCCAGCCGGCCGGCACCGAAGCCGCGTCAATCTTGCCCAACGATTGCAGCCACACGGCGGTGGAGGCCAGCGAAACCTGCACCAGCCAGCTGCCACCCTCGCGGATGCGCCGAAGCAGCGCCGCCATCGTGCCGGCCGCGGCGAGGTAGCCCGTCGTGTAATCCAGCACGGCGGCGGGGATCAGTTCGGGGAGCGTCTCGCGGCGGCTCTTGCGGCGCACCGCCATGAAGGCGCCCTGCTCCACCGCCAGCCCGGTGGCCGACTGGACCAGCTGCTCCCAGCCGCGCCGCCCTGCCCAAGGGCCTTCGGCCCCGTAGGCCGACACCGTCACATAGGTCATGCCCGGCGCGATATGCGCCAGCGCGGCCGGCGAAAAGCCGAGCTTGGCCAGCGCGCCGGGCCGATAGGAATCCACGAAGATATGCGCGCCGCGCACCAAGCGGCGCAAAGTCTCCGCATCCGACGGCTTGGCCAGATCGAGAAACGCGGCACGCTTGCCGGCGCCGGTGTCCAGATCGTAGGCGGCGATGGTTGGCATGCGCTCGGCGCGGATATTGAGGACCTCAGCGCCATGCGACGCCAAAAGGCGCGAAGCGGCGGGACCCGCCAGGACGCGCGTCAGATCGAGCACCCGAATCCCGTCGAGGGGCGTGCGGCTCGCCGGCAGGCGCAGCGGCGGCGCCTCGCCGATCTTCCTGAGCACGATGGGCGGAGCGGTGACGCGGCCCTGCACGCTCATCCGCCACTCTTCCTCCGGGCGCACGACGGCGCCGCAGAGCTGCATGAAAGCCATCGCGTCTTCCAGCGCCAGGCCGCTCCATTTGGCGACTCCTTCCAGCACCGACGCGGCATCGTTCTCGGCGTTCAGCAGATCGAGCGTGCGCCGCGCCAGATGGATGAAGCCGCCATGCAGATGCAGCCAGCGGCCGTCGGCGCTTTGATAGAAACCGATCGTGGGGTTGCCCGCTTCGGGATCGGGCAGCTTTTCGCCGTCGCGGCGCAGGAGCGACGCGGAGACCAGCGAAGCGGCGGCGGCTTTCATGTCGATCGCCACGGTCTGCCGGTCGCCGCCGCGAAATCGCCAAATCTCGCCCGCCACCGCAGCGCCAAACCCCAGCGAAGCTGCCGCCGCGGTAGCTGCCCGAAACGGAGTTGGGATGATCGCTTCCGCGCCTTCGAACGCAGGCGCGCCCAGAGGTGCAATGCCTGCAATCCTGTTGAGGTACTCGAACGCAGCCTGAGGCTTCATGCAAATCTCCGGCGTACCGATGGTATATTCTCGTGCGCCCACCACCGCAAGAATCCACGAAGGGAATGCGCTTATGGCCGGACCTTATGATGGCATCCGTGTGGTCGATTTTGGGCGTTATATCGCAGGACCGTTCTGTGCCGCGCTGCTGGGCGATCTGGGTGCGGAGGTCATTCGCGTCGAAAAGCGCGACGGCCGCGAGGACCGCACCATCGTTCCGCTCGGCGGCAACGCCAAAGAAGGCGCGATGTTCCTGCAGATGAACCGGAACAAGAGAAGCCTCACGCTGGATCCCATGTGCGACGCCGGACGCGAGGTCGTCCGCAGGCTGATCGCCTCGGCCGACGTGGTCGTCGCCAACCTGCCGGGCGAAACGCTGACGGCAATGGGCCTCGATTACGAAACCGTAAGCCGCATCAATCCGCGCGCCGTCCTGGCGGTCGCCACGACGTTCGGGCTGGACGGGCCTTACGCCGGCCGCATCGGCTTCGACGGGGTGGCGCAGGCAATGTCGGGCGTGGCCTGGTTCTCCGGCGAAGACGGCAAACCGGTGCGCTCGGCGGCGCCCTGGGTGGACTTCGGAACCGCATCCCTGCTGGCGCTGGGCGTCGGCGCCGCGCTCGCCGCCCGCCGGACCACCGGACGGGGCCAACTGGTGGAAGGCGCGCTGCTGCGCACCGCGCTGACCTTCTTCAGCACGATGCTGATCGAGGAAGACGCAGGGAAGCTGTCGCGTCAACCGACGCACAACCGCAGCCAGACGGCGGCGCCCTCCGATCTCTATCGCACGCGTGACGGCTGGATCGTGGTGGCGGTGAACGGCGATCCGCTGTTCCGCCGAGTCGCCAGGCTGATCGGCGCGGAGGAGTGGCTCGACGATCCACGCTTCGGCAGCGACCAGGCGCGCGGCGACCACGGTGCGCTGATCAGCGAACGCATCGGCCGATGGGTTGCGGACCAGACCCGCGCCGAAGCGGTGGCGGCCTTTGAAACAGCGCGCGTGCCGGCAGGACCGGTCAACACGATGCGCGAAGCACTCGACGATGCCCATGTGAAGGCCTGCGGTTTCTTTCAGACGATGGCGTTTCCGGGATTGGCGCACGCGACGGTGGCGGCCACGCCGGTTCGCTTGTCGGAGACGCCCGGCGAAGTCCGCACGCGACCGCCGCTGCTTGGCGAACACACGGATGAGATCCTGCGCGAACTCGGTTACTCGCGGACGGAGATCGCCGCGCTCAAACAGGAAGGCGCGGTGTAGGAACGCGCGTCCACTCTCCCCTTGAGGGAGGATCAAGAGATTTCTTTCAATTTGCGCTAGCTACGCCGCGGCCGCCGACGACGTCGCGGCCTTCCCGCGGCGGCGCAGATAGTCGGCGTCTTCGGGACCCAACAGCAGCACGGTCAACTCAACCACGAGTTCGAACTGGCGGTCGACGTTTTGGCGGCGCGACCCCGCCGCGGCACGCAGCTCCTTCACCAAATCCTCGCTGTAGCTGCGCAAGGTCTGCGTTGCCTCATCCATCGCGTCCTGCAGCTTGGCGCCGAACGACGCCGCGGCAGCCAGCCGGCGGCAGCCGTCCATCAATCTGGCATAGCGCAAGGCGCGGTCGACCCGGTCCTGATCGACGGGCCTGGAGAAATCCGCCATCCGGGCTCCGCCGGTGAACCCGCACTTCTGAGTTGGCAGCGCGCCGGCAATTTCCTTTGGCGCCCGCTCCATGAATCCGTCCATGATGGCGCCGACCGCGGCGCGGTCCGCAAGCAGACGCTGGCCCCATTTGCCGCTGCGAAGAATTTCGATTTCCTTGACGATGGCGCTGGAGATATCGGTGAAGCAGGTCAGGTTCTGAACCAACGTCGGCACATCGAACACCGGATGGCGGGCCGCATGGATGGCGGTGCGACAGTCCTCCATCCGCGAAAAGAGAATGTCTCCCACCAGCCCCATATCGGTTGAGGAAATCAGCGTATCCTGCGTCCGGTGCGTGACCAGCAGCGCGAGTTTCAGGGCTTCCCACGGCTTGGCCAGTCGCGCCATGGCGACCACCGCCACATATGGGGCGGCGTCGAGCACGCTCTCGGTCACGCGATCGTAGATGCGGCGAAGACTCCATAGAAGTTCGTCGGTCAGCACGGGCACCGGCTTGGGCAGCATCTGCCGGATTTCCACCATGGCCGGGCCGGCGCGCAACAGCAGCGAAATATCCTCCGCGTCGCCGAGAACGAGATCGCCGTTGAGCGTCAAACGGGCACCCTTGCGGTCGTTGGCAATGGCCCGTTGCAGCGCTTCGCCCGCGACCGGCCAGAACTTGCTGGCGCATTCCAGCGACTCTTCCAGCTTGTAGGCGAGCACCAGCGATTTTACCTCTTCACGATAGGCGCGAAATTCGTCCGGGATCAGCGTCTGGCCGAGCCAGTTCCACACCGGAGGAACACTCGAACGCGCGATGCGGCCTTTCTGCTTTTCCTGACGAGAACCACTGACCAGAAGATCTTCGAAGGGCATGCAGAACAGGCGAAGCGGCGTCGGCGTGCGCTCTCTGGCTTCGCTTTTCTTGCGCAACGCCGGGCGCAGGCCGTCCAGGATCATCTCGTGCGGCAGGCCAGCCCGTTCGGTCAGCCGATCGACCTCCACCGCCTTGGCCAGGCGCGCGGCCACGTTCTCGGGCAGACTGCCGAGAAACGCGTGCAGTAGTCCGGCTTTGTCAGTTGTCAGCATCGAGATGCCCGGAGCCCATAAGCACAGTACCTGCGGGAAAGATTAGCGTTTTATTCTTAACGGGCCATTGCCAGAAACTAGCAAATGAAATCAACCGATTGCCGGCAGGGAGAGGATGGCCCGGAGCCCGCCCGAAGGGCTTTCCCCCAGTTCCAGCCCGCCGCCGTAAAGCTTCGCAATGTCGCGAACGATGGACAGCCCCAACCCAGAGCCCGGCACGCTTTCGTCCAGCCTTTCGCCTCGCTCCAGCACCCGCGGGCGGTCTTCCGGCGCCATCCCCGGACCGTCGTCGTCCACCACGATTTCGAGGCGTCCGTCCGGCGCCTTGCGCGCCGCCACCGCAACATGCGCGCGCGCCCATTTGCAGGCGTTGTCCATCAGGTTGCCGGCGATCTCTTCCAGGTCCTGGCGATCGCCGCGGAACGCCAGCAACGGCGGGCAATCGACCTCGACCGTGATTCCGCGCCGCTCGTGGATGCGCTGGAGCACGCGCGACAGATCCTCCAGCACGGGGCAGACCGGCGTACTGTTGCCCAGCACGTCGAGCGCACCGGCGGCGCGCGCGCGCACCAGATAGTGATCGACCTGGCGGCGCATGACGTCGACCTGGCGTATCACCGCATCGGAGAGCGGACCGGGATGCGCTTCGGCCTCGCTGGCGAGGACGGTCAACGGCGTCTTCAGATAATGCGCCAGATTGGAGACATGCGTGCGGGCGCGGCCCACCACTTCGGCGGAATGTTCGATCAGGCTGTTGAGTTCGCCAGCGAGCGGCGCGATCTAGGCGGGGAACGTACCTTCCAGCCGTCGCGCCGCGCCGTTCCGGATGCGCGCCAGCGAGTCGCGCACGCGGCGCAACGGCATCAGCCCGACGCGCACCTGGATGAAGATCGCCAGCAGCAGCCCCAGCGCCAAAACCGCGAATGACCAGGTCAAGGTGCCGTTGAACTGCGAAATCTCGCTCTCGACGGTGGACAGATCGCCGGCAACCATGAAGGTGTAGGTGCTGCTGTCGTCCGGCCTCGCCGTGGCCGAGATGGGAAACGACACGCGCCGCCCCAGCACGCGCAGGCGCTGGTTGTCGGGCCCCACGGCATAACCCCAGATCAGCCCATGACTCTCGCTGGCGCCCTGAAGACGGATCGTGGTGTCGAACAGGGAATGGGAAATCTGCAGCGGCGCACCTTTCTTGGCCGGCGCGATCTGCCAGTAAAGGCCGGAATAGACGCGGGCGAAGCGCCGGTTGAGGAAACGCTCCTGCAGCGACACCGCGCCATTGGCGTCTGGCTCGGCGGCGGCGATCATGCCGTCGAGATCGACCTGCAGGCTGGTGTCGAAATTGTCGTGCTCGGCGGAGGTGAAGGCGCTCGACAGCACGAAGCCGCCCGCCGCCAGACCGATCGTCGTCCACACCGCGGCCGCCAGGATCAGCCGCGCGGCAAGCGAATCGAACCTAAACGCTGTTTTTCCGAGGAGCCGTCGGATCGTCGAGGCAATAGCCAAGGCCACGCACCGTTTGGATGAGATCGGCCTCCAGCTTCTTGCGCAGCCGGCCGACGAAGACTTCGATGGTATTCGAATCGCGGTCGAAATCCTGATCGTAGAGATGTTCCACCAGTTCGGTGCGCGACACCACCCGCCCCTTGTGATGCGCCAGGTAGGCCAGCAGACGGTATTCCAGGCTGGTGAGCTTCACCGGATTGCCGTCGAGGGTGACGCGGCTGGCGCGGGTGTCGATGTTCAGCGGGCCGATCTCGATCTCCGAGGTGGCGAAGCCGGCGGCGCGGCGCAGCAGCGCGCGCACGCGGGCGAGCAGCTCCTCGGTATAGAACGGCTTGGCGAGGTAAGCGTCGGCGCCAGCGTCGAAGCCGGCGACCTTGTCGCTCCAGCGGTCGCGGGCCGTGAGGATCAGCACCGGCATGGTCTTGCCCGATTTGCGCCATTGCTGCAGCACGCGCACGCCGTCCATCTTGGGCAGGCCGAGATCGAGGATCACCGCGTCATAGGGTTCGGTGTCGCCGAGGAAATGGCCTTCCTCGCCGTCCCCGGCGCTGTCGACCACATAGCCCGCGTCGCCGAGCGCCTTCTTCAAGAGGCGCTGCAGGTCATGATCGTCTTCCACAAGCAGGATGCGCATCTCGTTTTCCAGACTCTCAATCGCGGTCGGGACCGCCGCGGCCGTTCTCGCCGCCGCGCGGCCCCCACTTGCCGCCGTCCCGGTCGCGACGCCATGTGTTGCCGTCACGGTCGCGGCCCCAGTCCCGGTCGCCATAGTTGCCGCTTTGGCTGCGGTCGTCGCCATCATAGCGCCGCGGCGGCCCATTGCCGAAACGGTCAGCGCCGCCCCCCGGCCGGCTGCCGCCCTGCATCGGCGTCAGGATGCGCCCGGTGCGGGCGTCGGCGTCGAACCAGATAATCCGGCCGTCCGGCGTCATCCATTTGATGCGGTAGACCTCCTTGCCGCTGGGGTCGGCAAAGGGACCTTCCGCATCATAAAACGTGCCCGGCGTGCTGCGGCGGATCTCGGGCAGGATGCGCTCCAGCGAGGGCGTGCCGCCGCCGCGCCCGTCAGCAGCCTGTGCCGGGAAAGCGAGCGACAGCAGCAGCAAAAGACCGGAAACAATGTGCGCGCGCATGGCCTTACGTACCCCCGGACACATGAACCTGCCATGAACGCCTTGTCCAGAACGCATTCAGACTGGCCGTTTTAATGTCGCACACATTGGAACGGCGGAGCGTCGATCAACCGCCATCCGCAGCAAGGGCCACAAGCCCGAATGGAGATGACGATGAACCTCAAGAAGCTTCTTCTGACAGCCGCTGCGGCGGCCGTTCTGACCAGCACCGGCGCCGGCATGGCCATGGCCGACCCCGGCGATCACGGCCGGTCCGGCTATCACGCCACGGATCGCCATGACAACCGACACGACCAGCGCATGGACCGGCGAGACAACCGGCGCGACGACCGCCGCGACGACCGGCACGACCGCTACTGGCGGGAAGGCTATCACGGCTATGTCGACCGCGACCGCGTGTATTTCGAACTGCGCCGCCATCACTACAACCGGTTTATCGGCGCCCCGTACTGGTACCAGGGACGCTATGTGGTGCGCAGCTACGACCGCTTCGGCCATGTCGTGTTCGTCGAGGTGAATCCCTACACCGGCGGATTCATCGGTGTGCTTCGGTTCTGAACGAACTTGAGTCGTGCGGTCCGCAGTACGCCCCTCCCTGCAGGACCTCACGATGATCAAGCGAAAGCCCGCGCCGGCATCCCGGTGCGGGCTTTCGGCGTTCAGGAAGACGAGGCGAATAGCGAATAGAAAAGTCCCTACTCGCCATTCGCTTTTTCCATGATCGTCACAAACTCTTCCAACGCCGCGCGTTCCGACTCCAGCGCGTTCACCGGCGCCGTCTCGTCGGCATGGCCCAGCGCCAGGCCGCAGAACACCATCTCACTCTCCGGGATGGCGAGATAATCACGCAGGACACCGGGCCACACCGCCCAGGCTTCCTGCGCGCAGCTGTGCAGGCCGTGTTCGCGCGCCAGCAGCATCACATTCTGCAGGAACATGCCGACATCCGCCCACTGGCCCTGCTGCATGCTTCGGTCGATGGTGACGATGAGGCCGACCGGTGCGCCGAAGAATTCCCAATTGCGCGCGAAATGCTCAAGCCGCGCCGCCTTGTCGTCGCGCGGGATGGCGAGCAGTGCGTACATCGCCTCGCCGACGCGGAAGCGGCGCGTGCGCCAGGGTTCGGCGAGGCGCGGCGGATAGACGTGATATTCCGGCGGCTCGCCCATCGGATGCCGCTTGCGCGCCTCGGCCACGCAGCGCACCAGTTCGTCGCGCGCCGCGCCCAGCACGGCATAGACCCGCCAAGGCTGGAGATTGCCGCCCGACGGCGCGCGCGCGGCGCGGGTGAGGATGTCCTCGACAACGGCGCGCGGCACCGGCTGGGCGGTGAAGGCGCGGATCGAACGGCGCGAGGCGATGGCTTCGGCGACGTGCATCTGACGGCTCCCACAAAGACGAGCGAGCATGCGGACGGTGCGGTGGGGCTGTAAAGCGTCAGCGCGTCCCCTTCTTCGGCGCCCGGTCGCCGAACCACCAGACCACGGCCGTGACCGCGGCGAAGACCAGCGAATCCGCGACATAGGCGCGATCGATGTCGCCGGGCGTAAAGGCGAAGAAGGCGGCGCAGAGGAACGAGGCGAGACCCAGCGTCAGCGCCGGGCGCACCAGGGCGCGCACCGCATTGACCCAGGGATAGGTGGCGCCGATCGCGGTCTCCGCCTTCAGGCTTTCGCCGAGGCCGCTCCACGAACCGGAGGAGGCGGTGACGGCGAGTTCCTGTTCGGTCTCTGCGGCGCGCGCCTTCATCTGCATGTCGAGCAGGCGCTCCTCGTGGCTCCACTCTTCCTTCTTCTGCGCGAAAGCCTGTTTGGCCTCGAACAAGCCTATGATCTTGGTGCCGATGTTTCCGAGAAGCCCGAAGAGGCCGCCGCCGAGCGCCGTGCCCAGGAAAGTTCCGATGTCCATAACAGTTCACTCCTTTGTCCATAGAACCAGTGCGCGGGGCGCGCCCGCGTATCGAGATGCAAGAAGGTTTGTCCGAAGCCGAATCCGGCGAACCCGGCGGCGCGCGCCGCCAGGGCGAGGCGCACCAGATCGTGGCCGGCCAGCGCCACGTCGAAGGCGAGCCGCTTGTGCAGCGACAACGGCGCGCCGCCGACGCGCGCATTGTGCAGGGCGCAGCGGTGGCCGGAATTGATCCGCAGCGGCGCGTCCATCGCGGCCCGCAACGCTTCCAACGCATCGAGCGGTTCCGGCCAGAGGACGATTTCGCCGCAGCAGGGACAGGCGATCTCGCGCGGCGCGAAATGCGGCCAGCGCGAAACATCCCACGGCGCGCACGCCATGGGTCCACGATAGATCGTCATTGGATTCATTCCTAGACTTGTGGGGATTGCGCTGCTATTGGGGCTTTGGCTTTACTCGGCCAATATTCAGCAAATGCCCCCACATAAACCCTATTACGGTTATGTCGACCTGCTCCGCTTCGTCGCGGCCATGATGGTGATGTTTTATCATCTCGGCTGGAACTCTTGGCAGGCAGGCGCCGGGGACGACCGTATTATTCTTGCCGGACTGTATCGGCATCCCGCACCAATGCCCGCGTTTTCATTTGGCTGGATTGGGGTTCAGATATTCTTTGTAATCTCCGGGCTAGTGATCGCAAATTCCGCGACCGGTGTTACCGCAGGCACGTTCCTGAAACACAGGATATATCGCCTATATCCTACCGTATGGATTTGCGCATCGATTGGCGCGCTCATCTTTCTGTCACTCGGTTTAACCGACCATCTAGGAAGCGACTATTTTCGCTCCATCATCCTATGGGTGCATGGCCCGTGGCTGACGGGTGTCTATTGGACGTTGGCAGTCGAAATCATGTTCTACGCGATCGTGTTTTTCTGGAAGCTGTGCTTGCCAACAGCCAGAATTGAACACGTTGCGATGGCCCTCTTCACCTCCGCAGCGCTTTATTACATTTGCGCCTTACTTGGCTCTCACACCGCGCGGTTGATTGCCGGTGCAGTTCCCATTCTTAGTTATGCTACATATTTCTCCGTCGGCATATATATCTGGCTTGCTTCGCAACGAAAGCTACGCTCGATCGAACTACTGTCTGCGCTGGGTGCGTTTGTACTTTGCATCGGCGCCATCCTGCATAACCCGTATGGAGGAGTTGTACCGGCCGCCTTCTGGACAACAGCAATGATCGTATTAATTGCTACCACCCAAGCTCCGGAACGCTTCAACACAGCCAAGCGCCGCAAGTTCCGCATCATCCGCACTATCGGACTGATGACATACCCCATCTATCTTTTTCATCACGAAGTTGGGACGGCTACGATGAGGCTTCTGATGGATAACGGGGCTAATGCAACAATTGCCATTCTCGTGGGGGCGATAGCTGTCCTGGCGCTAGCCTTTATTGTCGTTGAATTTCTTGAGCCGCCCCTCCGGCGTCTTTTGCGGTCAACAGTGGAGTTCATCGAGACGATCCCTGTACGGGTAAGATGGCGCCGTGTTTAACTTCTAGGTTCCAATAGCTTTTCCAAAAGTTTTATCCGGCGCTCTAACGCTGCGATTTTGAGTATGGTTGCCGCGCTTTCGTCAAGCGCTAACGTTCCATCTTCCAGCTCCCGGACAATACCGGACGCGACGCCGTTGTCGGTCAGCACTTTGCGCCAGTGCTGCGCCCCGTAACCGGCGCGCATGCCGTCCTGCGGACGGTCCGTGCGCGTATACAGGACGATCGGGATGGCCGACACGTCGTCCAGCAGCTTGTCGCTGATTGGAGCGAGGCGCTTCAGCGTCAGGTCGGACGTTGCTATCGTGGCGCTGGTCGCAAAGATCTGCCCGTTGACTTGCAGCGGGTAGGCCCCGTTGGATGCCGTGTAACCGACGAGGAGACGTCCACTCGGATCAAGACGCGCATGCTCGGCATTGGTCGTGGATCCGAGAGGTGTGGTTTCGAAAGTGAGGTAGGTCCCGTTCGCAGTACCAGACCAGCTTTCGGCTGCGTAGGCCACCACTCCAACTCTGCGGCTTGAAAACGCGGAGCCGTTGTAACCCTGGAAGGCAATCACGCCGAGCTGGCTACCGCTCGTAACGGCGCTTGGGCTTGCGGACGTGCCGCCGGCCGCCCGCATGATGAAGGCGGGATTGGAGCCGTATGCCGTTATGTAGGAGGCCACATTTCCGTTGGCGGAGGTTACCTCGATATTGCCGGCGGGAGAAGCGGTGCCGATGCCAAGCCGACCGCCCCCGTCGATAATCCCGCCGCCGGGCAACGACAGCGCGTCGATCCAGGCACCGTCCTTGTAGAAAATGAACCGCCCGGTTTCCGCGACGCAGGCGCGCAATCCGTCGAACGGCGTGCAGAAGCGCCAGACGCCGTCGAGGCAGGAGGCGATCTTGTAGGCATAGCCGCTCCAGGCGCCGGTCGGCGCGCCGCCGATCAGATAGGCGTCGCCGTCGGCGGGAGAAGAGGGCGGCGTGTCGACGAACCGGCCGAGCAGATAGAGATCGACGAAGACATCGAGCTGCTGCAGCGCCTCGTTCCAGGTGACGCAGTTCGCCTCCTGCATGGAGACGAGTTCGGGGATGCGCAAACGCGGGGTGTTATCGGACATCGAGGGATTCCGTCTTTTGCCGTCCGCGGCCGAGCACGGACGAACGTTGATAGACATGGACGACGAGCGGATTGGGCAGGCCGGAGGGAAAATCCGCCGCCTGCTGCGCCGCCGTGTAGAGCTGCGAAGGCCGCGGGACGGCCGCGAAGGTTCGGACGACCGCCGCGCCGCTCAGGATTTCGAGATCGTAGGATTCGACGGCCTCGCTCAGCGGCGTTTCGGCCTGGAGCAGATGAGCGGCGGCCGGCGCGCGGTCGCGGCGCTTCCAGGACAGCGTCAGATCGCCGTTCGCCGCCCAGGCGAAGCGCACATGGCAGGGCGCGAGCGGTGTCAGGCCGATGGCGGCGAATTGCAGTTCGGCGCCCTGAAAGGACGGATCGGCGATCGGCTTGCCGCGCGGCCCCCACAGGTAACGGAACGGCAGGCGTGCCTGCGACGGGTCGAGAGCGAGCGGCGCCAGCGATTTGTCGAGGACCACGACGCGCGCGCCGGCGGCGACGGGATCGCGCATGGCGGCTTCGCTGCCGCGCTGGCCGCGCAGGAGCTGCGTCAGCCGCCATTCGTTCGGCGCGATGAGGTCCGCATCGGCAAACTGGACGATCTCCCAGCCGCCGTCTGCGTTCTGCACTGCCAGCGCATTGGAACCGGCGAAGACCGAGACGTCGTCGGCCGAGGACAGCGTGCCGGAGATCAGCTTGAGGTGCAGCGCATTGACGCGATCCCAGCGCCACAAGGGACCGGACCAGAAGTCCTGCGTGGTGACGCCGAGCGAAGCGGAGCGCTTGATTTCGGCATCGAGCACATAGTTGGAGCCCGCCGGGCTCTTCAGGATTTCCACAGCGCCCGGCCACGGGTCGGCATAAGCGGCGACCAACGGCGCATTGGGATTCTGATCGTCGCGCAGCAGCGGCAGATCGAGGAAGACGACCAAAGCCCTGCCCGGCTGGCGCAGGCTTTGCGACGCTGAGATGGCTCGCGACGGCCCGAGCACGGTGTCGTAGATCGACGGATCGGTGGCGACGGCTTCCACTTGGCGCGCGCCGGCATCGTCGATGCCGGTGAGGCGCAGGCGACGGGTGCGGCCGCCGGCCTCCAGCGCGATCTCGTCCGTGGGATCGAGCGCGAGCTGCGACGGCGGCAGGGCGAAATGCGCGCGCTCGCGCATCACCCAGGCATCCTGCAGCATCCGCCGTCCGATGCCGACGGCCTGGTCCTGGTCGAGCACCAGCGGCAGCGACGAGGTGGCGATGCGGTCGGACGCCGCCACCAGACGGCGCGCCTCGGCGACCGCCACGCGGTAATCGGCGCCGGCGTCGATGTAGGAAATCCGCGAGGCCAGCGGCAGATCGGTTTCCTGGGCGCGGTCGAGGACGAAGCCGAAGGAGGGATCGCCTTCGGACAGCACCAGATCGCTTTCGTCATAGCGCGGTGCATCGGTCCGGCCGCGCGGCACGAATTTGATCAGGCCCTCGCTTTCGACGCCGTCGAAGAACCAGGCGGCGCAGAGCGGCGCCAGCGCCTCGCGCACGCTCATCGTGTCGGTGACGGCATAGCCCGCGACCTGGCCGTTCAGATTGGTGGCGTCATAGGCGTTGAAGTTCGCCTCGGCGCAGAGCGCGCCGACGAGATCGGAGAGCTGCACCGCGCCCAGCCGCCCGTTCAGCCAGTGTCCCGTGCGCCAGTTCGCGGCATCGCCCCACACATCGCCGCGCGCCGGGAAGAAGGGATAAGGCCGCGCGTCCCAGCACCAGACATAGATGTTGGCCGTGTCGACCATGCGTCCGGCATAGACGCCGGAGGACGGATTGTTCGCCGCCTCGTTCCAGAAATTCAGATGGGCTTCCAGGAATCGGCGCTGAATGAGATCGTCGCGCGCGCCGTTGGAATAACAGGGAAGAAAACTCTCGCTCGACTTGGGATCATAGAAGACGTTGGGCTGGTTGGCGCCCTTCTCCACCGCCGGGCAGCCGAGTTCGGTGAACCAGATCGGTTTCGATTGCGGCACCCAGGTGGTTGGCGTTGCGCTTTCGCGGCCGTCGGGGCGGTCGTAGTGCAGGTTCGACCACCAGCTCCACAGATCCTTGGCGCGCCATACCCAAGGCTTACCGAGGCCGTCGGCGATCGGCGTGCGGGTCTGCGCGTCCCGCGCGGCGGCATCGGCGTAATACCAGTCGTAATCCTCGCCGCCGCGGATGTTGGCCGCGAGATAAGCGGGATCGTAGATCGACGTGGCCGTCGCCGCATCGCGGTGCGCGGCGCCATCGCGCCAATCGGCCAGCGGCAGGTAGTTGTCGATGCCGATGAAATCGATGTTGGGATCGGACCACAGCGGATCGAGGGCGAAGCGCAGCGCGCCGTCGCCCGTCTGATGGGCGTTGTATTCCGACCAGTCGGCGGCATAACCGATCTTCGCGTGTGGAAGGATCGCGCGCACCTCGGCGGCCCGCGCCTTCAGCGCCGCGACGGCGGGATAGGTGGCGGCGTCACTCCGCGCCCGCGTCAGACCACGCAGCTCCGAGCCGAGCAGGAAAGCAGCGACGCCGCCCGCCGCCGCGCACAGGGTCGCGTAATGCAGGATCATGCGGCGATAGCCCCACTCCGCATGGAAGAAGCTGTCTATCTGTGTTGCTGCGGCCGCGGTCTGATCGACGCTGCCGGCGAAACCCGCCGCCGGACTGACGGTGATGCGCCCGCGCCATGGATAGGCGGGCTGGCCGACGCGCGCGGCGTTGTCGGAACGAGGATCGGGCAACGCGTTATCCGGCGGCACGTCGAGAAAGAGGAACGGATTGAACAGCACACGCAGTCCCCTCGCCTTCAGCGCCGCGACGGCGGCCGTGACGCTGTCGTCGGACGGCGTACCGCCATAGGCCGGGCGGCCGTCGATCCGGCTCATCACATGCGCGTCGGCGCGGGCAAGACCGGCGACGCTCCAGGTTTCGGGATAGGTGAGCTTGTACGCGGTCTCGACGCCGGGCTTGATGGCGATGCTGCCGGCGCGCAGATCGTCGCCGAACCAGCCGACCGCCAGCGACACCGCCCCGAGATGCGGCGCCAGGCTCTGCAACTCGTCGAGCGAGGTGACGAGATCGGTTTCGCCCGAGGCGGCGTGCGCATTCTCGGGCGATGTGGCGCCCCGGCCGTCGTCCTGCGTGACGGTATCGGGCGCGTAGACGAACTCGCCCGCGCCGGGGATCAGCGCCACGCCGGACAAATTGCTTTCCAGCGCGGCCGGATTGTCCGACGACATCGCGCGGATCACCTCGAACTGCAGCTGCGGAATACGGTTGCCGAAGGCGGCCAGCGGCATGTCTTCGAACACGACGTAACAGAGGCCGCGATAGGCGGGCGTGTCGCCGTCGATCTCTTCCACCAACGGATCGGCGGACTGCGTCTCGTCGCCGGGATAGACGCGCAGCGTGAACTGCGCCGGATCGATCAGCGTGCCGTCCGCCCAGATGCGGCCGATGCGGGTGACAGGCCCAGCGCACAGACCGACGGCGAAGGAGATGGAATAGAGATAATCCGTCTCGCGCACGCCGGGCGACGCGGCGCCTTTGCCGCCGGTGGTGACGGTGCTCGTGGATTCCTTGAAGCGGCTGGCCCAGATGAGTTGGCCGGCGACACGCATGCGGCCGAAGACGCGCGGCATTGGCGCGCCTTCGGTCGACGACTGGACAGAAATGTCGCTGAGGCGTGGGCCGCTGCGCTTGACCGGCGGCATCAGCGCGGCGTCGATCTGCGTGCCGGCGAGCGCGCCCAACGCGCCGCCGAGCTGCGCGCCGGTCAGGCCGAGGAAGCCGCCGCCGAACAACGACGGTCCGAGCGCCGACCCAACGGCGCCGAGAACGAGAGAAGCCATGACAAATCCTTTCCTCCAACGGTTTCGGGCAGGGGAATCGCATTTGGGATTTGGGGTGTTGCGCGCGGATTCTGGATGGATTCTGAAGGTATCTCCTGATTCGTCTGGAGATGCCGATGGACAGCTTCCACGAGATATTTGGAGACTTGCCCGA
>DAIDUA010000124.1 GCA_027456965.1 Alphaproteobacteria bacterium
TCGCATGCGCTTGGCAACTCGGCCGGCTCGCTCCCTGCTTCCTGATGTTACAAACCCCGACAATCCATAAGGAGTATCGTTCGCTATTCGTATCGCGTCCTCTTCGTTTTCGTAAGGGATAATGCTGAGCACGGGTCCGAAGATCTCCTCGCGGGCAATGGTCATGTCGTTGGTGACGTTGGCGAAAACCGTGGGCCGCACATAATAGCCTTTGTTCAGGCCGTCGGGACGGCCGACGCCCCCGGTGACCAGCGTGGCGCCTTCGTCGATGCCTTTCTGGATCAGAGTCTGGACCTTGCTGAACTGCGCCGCGCTGACGACCGGCCCCATCGTCGTGCCTTCGGCGAACCGATCGCCGACCTTGGCCTTCTCCGCCGCCGCCTTGGCGATCGCCGCCGCCTGGTCGTGCAGGGCGCGCGGCACGAACATCCGCGTCGGCGCGTTGCAGGACTGGCCCGAATTGCCGAAGCAGCCCATCACGCCGCCCGCCACCGCCTTGGCGAGATCGGCGTCGTCGAGCACGATGTTGGCGCTCTTGCCGCCCAGTTCCTGCGCCACGCGCTTGACCGTTCCGGCGGCGGCGCGCGCCACCGAAATGCCGGCGCGGGTCGAGCCGGTGAAGGACATCATGTCGATGCCGGGATGCGAACTCATCGCCTCGCCCACCGTCTGCCCGTCGCCGTTGACCAGGTTGAACACACCCGCGGGAACGCCGGCTTCGTGCAGGATCTCGGCGAACAAGAGGCCGCTCATCGGCGCGATCTCACTGGGCTTGAGCACCATGGTGCAGCCCGCGGCCAACGCGGGCGCCACCTTGCAGGTGATCTGGTTGACCGGCCAGTTCCACGGCGTGATCAGACCACAGACGCCGACCGGTTCGCGGATGAGCGCCGTCGCGCCTTTCACCTGCAGGAACTCGAAGTCCTTCAGATAGGCGACGGCGGCCGTAAGATGCGCCAGACCGGTCGCGGCTTGCGCATTCTTGGAGAGCTTGAGCGGCGCGCCCATCTCGCGGCTGATCGCTTCCACCATCTCGCCGTAGCGTTTCTGGTAGGCGGCGACGATGGCTTCGAGCAGCGCGATACGCTCGGCTTTCGAGGTGCGCGAGAAGCTCTCGAAGGCGCGGCGCGCGGCGGCCACCGCCTTGTCGACGTCGTCGGAAGAGCCGAGCGAGATGCGCGCAAAGGCTTCCTCATGCGCGGGATCGATGACCTCAAGCGTCTTCGGCGCCACGGGGTCGACCCAGCAACCGTCGATATAGAATTGAAGGCGATCCTGCATCGCGGAACTCCCGTGTCTTGAAATGAGCAGGCGTCAGAGACGCGTCGAGCGGGCATGAGACCACATCCGGGCGGCAACGTCCAAGCGGACGCCTCGAAGGGCGAAAGGGCTCCTCAGGATGAGGCGAACTAGAACGCTGCCGCTGCGTCAATCCGGTTTGGCTTTGAGGTCAGGCCCGAATCCGTTGCGGCCGTCGGCGCCCCGCAACAGGGACAGGCGCGATTCCACCAGACGATAGACCGCGTCGGGACAATCTTCCTTGGCGACATTGACGCCGAACTCGATGGCGCGCTCGCGGTTGATCTGCTCGCTGTGGGGCATGTCGCCGCTGACCAGGAAGTCCGTCAACTGACAGGCATCATCCTTGCCGGAATGCTTTTTGTTGAGCATCTCGCAGGCGCGCTGGCGGGCGTTCTTCAGATCCTTTTCGGCCTGATAGGCAAGCAGCACCGTGATGTCGTCCATGTTCTGGATCGGCTTCTCCTTGAGCAGGCGCTTGAAGGATTCGGCGGGAAAGATGTCGTATTGCGTATCGATCGGCCCGAGACAGGCGTAACGGCCCATCACCACCTTCTCGGTGGCGAGCGCGATGATGGTGCCCGCCGACATGGCGCAATAGGGGACGTAAGCGCTGGTGTTCGGCCGGTCCTTCAGCGCGCTGGCGATCAGCTCGCAGGCGAAAGCGCTGCCGCCCGGCGTGTGCAGGATGATCTCGATCGGCGTGTCCTTGCCGACGGAACGGATCTGCGCCAACACCTCGAAGGCCTCGCGCACCGAGAGATACATGCGCTCGTCGGATTGCTGGCAGTAGGGCAGGCCGAAATCATGGATGATGGAGATGGTCTTGGCGTTGCCGCTCTGCGCCGCGCCGGCGCTCGTCACCGCGCTGCTCGCATGCGCGGCCATCATCATTGCCGGCGCGACCTTGGCTTGCGGACGTGACGCGGTCGCGGATCGCAAGCGCTGCAGCCGGATAAATTTCCAGGTCAGCGCCAGGAGATACGCAACGACGACCAGACACAGACCGACGATGATGAATTTCGGATCGAGACTCACAACGCCCCCACCGCTTCAGCGGAAAGTTCTTGATTAACGCCATACCCTTGCGGCGTCATCATAACCGCAGGACGGCCGCGTGGAAAAGCGGTGAATCCCGCGGCGTGGCGCCTGGGGCCGCACATTACACGGGTTTCAGGCGTAGACTTGTCCGCGGAAATTCAGCTCGATCAGCACGCCGTCCGGATCGCGAACGAAAACCTGGAAAAGCGGCTTTCCCGGCACGGGACGTTCCCTGAAGGCGAGCCCCCTGGCGCGGAGCAGCGCCCGCGTGGCGTCCAGATCCCGGCCGCGGAAGGCGATGTGATCGAGGGCGCCGGTTTCCGGCGGTTCGGCGGATGCGGAGCGCGGGTAGCGGCCGTCGTCGCGTTCGGCTTCCAGCACCAGATGCACCACGGGCTGTTCGCCGAGATACAGCCAGTAGCCGGCGAAATCGAAATCGGGCCGCGGCCCGACATGCAGGCCGATGACCTCGGAATAGAAATCGCGCGTGCGCTCCAGATTCGTGCAGCGCACGGTGAAATGTTCCAGCATATCGACGGCCATGACGGTTCTCCTGTGACGGCGCTTTATATCTTGCGGCTGTCGTAAGCCCAATGCAGCAAAGCCTGACGCTGGCGCGGCCGGCAGGAAATGTCGCCCGGCTCGCAGGCCTTGCGGATTTGCGCGGCGTGACGGCGCACGGCCTTCCAGCGCGCGATCTGCCGCGCATCGTCCTCCATGCGGCGGCCCATCCAATAACGGCAATACCATTGGAACCAGCCGCGCGGGTCGTCGGGATGGATCCAGCCCTTCGCGCGCCACACCGACAGAGGCTGACTGGCGTCGACGCGGAACCAATTGAGATCGGGGTTCTTCCCCTGCGGCGACAATTTGGCACGCGCGAACCAATCGGCAGGAAACTCGCGCGTGCAGTCGGTCATGTATTTGCCGCCGAAGACGCCCAGCGCCAGCATCTCTTTCGGGGAGAGGTCCGGCGAGAATTCGGACGCGAAACGCCGTCCTGGCGGCTCTGTGCGTCTATAGCGGTAATTGCGCTGCATGGTGTCGTTGACGACGACCAGCGTTCCTTTTGTCGCAGGCATGCGTGATCGAATCATTCTTGTGGCCTTCCTGCAAGCCTCTGTGTGATTCGTGCCACGGGTTGGCAGTATCGTTTTGCTAGGGTAAACGGGCTTCATGATTCATCTTGACTGTGCCCGTCGCGCTTGCGCGATCTCGCTCGCAGCCATCTTGATCCTCTCCGCCAGCGCCGGTGCCGCTGCCGCACGGGGTGGTCTGCATGTTCCCGTTCCAACACCGCGGCCGATGCTGGACAGCGACGGCGACACCGCCGTCATCGCATCGAGCGGCCCGGTCGCAATGCCCGCGCCGTCGCTCAGCGGCATCAGCGCGGACGGCGACGCGAGCGGCGACGCGCCGACGATCATAAAGACCGCGCGGCACATCTTCTGCGTGGAGTTCGCGCGCCTGCGTTCCGGCATCGCGATCTTCGGCAACGCCAAAACCTGGTGGCGCAAGGCCAAAGGTCTGTATGCGGAAGAACCCACGCCGCACAAGGGCGCGGTGATGGTGTTCGCCGCGAAGAAGGGCATGAAAGACGGCCATCTGGCGGTGGTGACGAAAATCCTTTCGAGCCGCGAGATCCGCGTGGACCATGCGAACTGGGGACGCGACGGCGACATCTACCTCAACGCGCCGGTGATCGACGTCAGCGCCAACAACGACTGGTCCAAGGTGCGGGTATGGAACACGCGCCTGGGACAGATGGGCAGCGGCGTCTTTCCGATCAAGGGCTTCGTGTCGCTCCGCAGCACCGCGATGAACGAACGGAGCAGCGCGCCCATCGACTAGATTTCCGCGCGCGCGGTGCGACGGCTTTCGCCCGGGCCGCGTGTGCGCCGCCGACAAGGCCCGGCGCGCCGCGCATCACCGTCCAGGTCCGCGCCTGCCGCGCCCACACCTCGCGCGTATAGCGCCCCGTCTTGAGCGCGTTGCAGTTGCCGAGCGGCGCGCCCCTGCTCAATGTTGTGTGCCTCCGCTTCGCTGCCCCCATGAATTGCTTTCGCCTTTTCGATGAGGGGTGGGGGTGAGCTGTCGACGGCCCCGGCGTCGCCGACCCGATGATGCTCCACCACGATGCGATGGGCGAAGGTCTTCCCGGCCTGGTCGAGGGCGGCGGCGAGACGAATGGACATCGCCGTGATGCGGCTCGCGGCCGCGAGGGCCTCGTAGCGCGCCACTTGATAAGCGGCGGGATCGCGGCTGGCTTCGAAGCAACTGCCGCGCCTTGGCGGTACTCCGCCAGATGTTCGAGGCAGAGGCATCGGCGGCATCCGCCGGATTGACCCGCGATCGCGCGCCGTCGGCAGGAAGGCACATGGCCGCGTGCCGCGACCGAGCTTGGCTTTCATTTTCAGGCACGCCCGGACAGCTGCTGGAGGCGGTGCGCAAATGGGCCAAGCGGGCGGGACTGCCCTATCAGCGCTTCATCCGCATGGCGCGGGAGGAGGCGGTGAGGAAGTAGGCGGAGAATGATCTGCCGGACAAAACAAAAGCCCCGCACGGTTTCCCGTACGGGGCTTTCGAATTGTGATGGCGGGGTACGCGCTCACGCGCGGATCGGATTTCTCTTCATTCTGCCCTTAGCAGGACTGGCAGCGACCGACTCTCCCGCGGCTTGGGCCGCAGTACCATAGGCGCTGGAGGCTTTAACGGCCGAGTTCGGAATGGGATCGGGTGGAATTCCTCCGCTAGGACCACCAGTCCGGCAAAGGACAGAACAAAGAGAGCGAATAGGGAGTAGCGAATGGCGAATAGAAACTACTCGCTACCCGCTATTTCGCTATTCGCGAATTTCATACGACACTCTTGAATGAGCTTGCTTGTGTGGTGCCTGGACTTCTTTCCAGACATGGAACGTGTTGCTTGCGATCAAGCCAATCGAGCGATTAGGACCAGTAAGCTCAACGCCTTGCAGCGCTTACACACCTGGCCTATCGACGAGGTAGTCTTCCTCGGCTCTCAAGCGAAACCTGGTTTTGAGGTGAGTTTCCCGCTTAGATGCTTTCAGCGGTTATCTCGTCCGTACTTAGCTACCCGGCAATGCAGCTGGCGCCACAACCGGTCCACCAGAGGTACGTCCTTTCCGGTCCTCTCGTACTAGGAAAAGGTCCTCTCAAGTTTCGAACACCCACGGCAGATAGGGACCGAACTGTCTCACGACGTTCTAAACCCAGCTCACGTACCACTTTAAATGGCGAACAGCCATACCCTTGGGACCGGCTACAGCCCCAGGATGTGATGAGCCGACATCGAGGTGCCAAACCGCACCGTCGCTATGGACGCTTGGGTGCGATCAGCCTGTTATCCCCGGCGTACCTTTTATCCGTTGAGCGATGACCCTTCCACGCGGGATCACCGGATCACTATGACCGTCTTTCGACTCTGCTTGGTCCGTCGACCTTGCAGTCAGGCAGGCTTATGCCATTGCACTCAACATCCGATTTCCGACCGGATTGAGCCTACCATCGCGCGCCTCCGTTACTCTTTGGGAGGCGACCGCCCCAGTCAAACTGCCCACCATGCATGGTCCTGAACCTCGTTTCGAGGCCGCAGTTAGACATCAGGATCGCAAAGGGTGGTATTTCAAGGGTGGCTCCACGAAAGCTAGCGCCTCCGCTTCAAAGCCTACCACCTATCCTACACGTCACAGTCCTAATGCCAGTGCAAAGTTGCAGTAAAGGTGCACGGGGTCTTTCCGTCTGACCGCGGGAACCCCGCATCTTCACGGGGAATTCAATTTCGCTGAGCCTGTATTGGAGACAGTGGGGAAGTCGTTACGCCTTTCGTGCAGGTCGGAACTTACCCGACAAGGAATTTCGCTACCTTAGGACCGTTATAGTTACGGCCGCCGTTTACCGGGGCTTCGATTCGACGCTTTCACATCTCCTCTTAACCTTCCGGCACCGGGCAGGCGTCAGACACTATACGTCATCTTTGGATTTCGCAGCGCCCTGTGTTTTTAGTAAACAGTCGCCACCCCCTGCTATGTGCCCCCGGCTAACACTTGCGTGAAAACCGGGCCCTCTTCTTCCGAAGTTACGAGGGCAATTTGCCTAGTTCCTTCAATACAGTTCTCTCAAGCGCCTTAGCATACTCTGCCAGTCCACCTGTGTCGGTTTGGGGTACGGACTACGCGGGAGCTATTTCCAGGGACCACTTCCCGGCCCGACCAATCCAGTAAGGTCGAACAAGTTGCATGATCCGTCACTACCCGCTGGCCCAGGAATGTTCACCTGGTTCCCATCGACTACGCCTTTCGGCCTTGCCTTAGGGGCCGGCTAACCCTGCGCAGATTAACTTGACGCAGGAACCCTTGGACTTCCGGCGAGAGGGTCTCTCACCCTCTTTATCGCTACTCATGTCAGCATTCTTACTTCCGATACCTCCAAGGTCGCTCGCGCTTCCCCTTCGCAGGCATACGGAACACTCTGCTACCATTCACCTTGCGGTGAATCCTAAGCTTCGGCTCGTGGCTTGAGCCCCGTTACATCTTCGGCGCAAAGTTCCTTGATTAGACCAGTGAGCTGTTACGCTTTCTTTAAATGATGGCTGCTTCTAAGCCAACATCCTGGTTGTTTTGGGAACCTCACATCCTTTCCCACTTAGCCACGAATTAGGGGCCTTAGCTGTAGGTCAGGGTTTTTTCCCTCTTCACGACGGACGTTAGCACCCGCCGTGTGTCTGCCATGCTCAGCACTCATCGGTATTCGGAGTTTGGTTAGGTTTGGTAAGCGGTGAAGCCCCCTAGCCCATCCAGTGCTCTACCCCCGATGGTGATACATGACGCGCTACCTAAATAGCTTTCGCAGAGAACCAGCTATCTGCAAGTTTGGTTGGCCTTTCACCCCTAGCCACAACTCATCCCCGACTTTTTCAACAGGCGTGGGTTCGGCCCTCCAGTGCGTGTTACCGCACCTTCAGCCTGGTCATGGCTAGATCACTTGCTTTCGGGTCTCATCCGTCTAACTCAGTCGCCCTATTCAGACTCGCTTTCGCTACGCCTCCACCTGACGGCTTAGGCTTGCTAGACAGACGAACTCGCTGACCCATTATACAAAAGGTACGATGTCACAGGCTCGCCAAAAACGAGCCGTCTCACCGACCTTGCAAGAAATACACATGCATCATCGCGCGATCACGAGGTTCCCTCACGATCACGGTGACGACACATCTGCGTTTCAAAGCAAGGTCGACAAAGCCGCTCACCTTTGGTGAGCCTGCTCCATCTGTTTGTAGGCGTCCGGTTTCAGGTCTCTTTCACTCCCCTCGCCGGGGTGCTTTTCACCTTTCCCTCACGGTACTAGTTCGCTATCGGTCACACACGAGTACTTAGGCTTGGAACGTGGTCGTCCCATGTTCAGGCAGGATTTCACGTGTCCCGCCCTACTCAAGGATCTTCGTTCTTTCTACCCGTACGGGGCTATCACCCGCTATGGCTGCCCTTTCCAGAGCATTCCGGTTCTTAAACGAAGACCACTGGCCTGATCCGCTTTCGCTCGCCACTACTAACGGAGTCTCTATTGATGTCCTTTCCTACGGGTACTGAGATGTTTCAGTTCCCCGCGTTCGCTTCTCTCCCCTATGTATTCAGGGACAGATAATCCTTGCGGATTCGGTTTCCCGATTCGGAAATCTGCGGATCAAAGGGTGCTCGCCCCTAACCGCAGCTTATCGCAGCGTGCTACGTCCTTCATCGCCTGTGTGTGCCAAGGCATCCCCCAGACGCCCTTGCTTTAACGCTTGATCGCTCAGCAATTCGTTCCATGCCCAGAAAGAAGGCCAGCGCAGGAAACGTCTTCCTGCACCGATCCGCAATCCGAACAATGGATTTCATGCGATCAGTCTTGAGTGTCGTATTGGATCAACCGGTTGTGCGAACCGGCTAACCCCGCCTTCACAATGTCAACGATCTGCGGAACGCGTGGTTACGCGTTCCGAAGCTGATGTTTCTGTCGTTCGATGATGCTGTTCGGATTCAATTGGTGGAGCCAGACGGGATCGAACCGACGACCTCATGCTTGCAAAGCACGCGCTCTCCCAACTGAGCTATGGCCCCGGATCGTAGATCACTCGTCGGCAGCCCTCCTACGCCAAGGCTTCGGAGGACACCCTTCGCTATGACTTGGTGATGGGCTTGCCACCCGGAGCTGCGCAGCAGCGAAGGGTGGTGGGCCCGGGACGAGTTGAACGTCCGACCTCACGCTTATCAGGCGTGCGCTCTAACCACCTGAGCTACGAGCCCGATGAGGTGTTCTACACAGCAATATCCACACGGATCGGCCGCGCGGACTATCGACAGAAAGGAAGGGAAACGAAGGGGGCGGCACGTCTTGCCGTTTGTCTAAGAGATGCCGGAGACGTCTCGTGAGAGATCGGCTTTCGCCGATTGTCTCGGTGGCATCTATCCTTAGAAAGGAGGTGATCCAGCCGCAGGTTCCCCTACGGCTACCTTGTTACGACTTCGGCCCAGTCGCTGATCCTACCGTGGCCGGCTGCCTCCCTTGCGGGTTAGCGCACCGTCTTCGGGTAAAACCAACTCCCATGCCGTGACGGGCGGTGTGTACAAGGCCCGGGAACGTATTCACCGCAGCCTGCTGTTCTGCGATTACTAGCGATTCCACCTTCATGCACTCGAGTTGCAGAGTGCAATCTGAACTGGGACGGTTTTTTGGGATTAGCTCACTCTCGCGAGTTGGCTGCCCACTGTCACCGCCATTGTAGCACGTGTGTAGCCCAGGGTGTAAGGGCCATGAGGACTTGACGTCATCCCCACCTTCCTCCGGCTTGTCGCCGGCGGTCCCTCTAGAGTGCCCAACTGAATCATCGCAACTAAAGGCGAGGGTTGCGCTCGTTGCGGGACTTAACCCAACATCTCACGACACGAGCTGACGACAGCCATGCAGCACCTGTCTCCGAACCCTTGCGGGAAGCTCTCTTTCAAGAGCGGTCTCGGGATGTCAAACCCTGGTAAGGTTCTGCGCGTTGCGTCGAATTAAACCACATGCTCCACCGCTTGTGCGGGCCCCCGTCAATTCCTTTGAGTTTCAACCTTGCGGCCGTACTCCCCAGGCGGAACGCTTAATGCGTTAGCTGCGCCACTGAATAGCAAGCTATCCAACGGCTAGCGTTCATAGTTTACGGCGTGGACTACCAGGGTATCTAATCCTGTTTGATCCCCACGCTGTCGCGCCTGAGCGTCAGAAACGGGCCAGTGAGCCGCCTTCGCCACCGGTGTTCTTCCCAATATCTACGAATTTCACCTCTACACTGGGAATTCCACTCACCTCTCCCGTACTCAAGCTTTACAGTTTCAATGGCAATTCCGGAGTTGAGCTCCGGGCTTTCACCACTGACTTGGAAAGCCGCCTGCGCGCGCTTTACGCCCAGTAATTCCGAACAACGCTAGCCCCCTTCGTATTACCGCGGCTGCTGGCACGAAGTTAGCCGGAGCTTATTCTCCCGGTACAGTCATTATCTTCCCGGGTAAAAGAGCTTTACAACCCTAAGGCCTTCATCACTCACGCGGCATGGCTGGATCAGGGTTTCCCCCATTGTCCAAGATTCCCAACTGCTGCCTCCCGTAGGAGTCTGGGCCGTGTCTCAGTCCCAGTGTGGCTGATCTTCCTCTCAGAACAGCTACCGATCGTTGCCTTGGTAGGCCGTTACCCTACCAACTAGCTAATCGGACGCGGGCTGATCTATTGGCGATAAATCTTTCCCCTTTCGGGCACATTCGGTATTAGCGCAAGTTTCCCTGCGTTGTTCCGAACCAATAGGTACATTCCCACGTGTTACGCACCCGTCCGCCGGTGACGTATTGCTACGCCCCCTAGACTTGCATGTTTGAGGCCTGCCGCCAGCGTTCGTTCTGAGCCAGGATCAAACTCTCAAGTTATGATCCTGAACAACGACGCTGAATGCTCAATGTTGCGTTAGTTCGCATTACACGTTTGACGAGGTTTGATCGTCTCGGCGCCGTCACAGCTCCGAAACAACCGAACATCTTTGTGTATGCAAAGGAACGCGAGCATTCATAACGTAGCTGCTCGATATGTTAACGCCAGGCATTTCGCCTGACGTGTGGCAAGCCGAGCCGCCGCCCACGTTCCCCT
Source organism: Alphaproteobacteria bacterium (assembly GCA_027456965.1). Classification (GTDB taxonomy): domain Bacteria; phylum Pseudomonadota; class Alphaproteobacteria; order Micropepsales; family Micropepsaceae; genus Rhizomicrobium. The sequence continues at coordinate 10,515 of DAIDUA010000124.1, forward strand.
TCCTTAAATCACAATTTCAAAGAGCGCCGCCTGAGGCGAAAAACCGTTTTCGTTTCAGACGAAACACCGCCCGCAAGACAAACACCCGCGAGCGGCGTGGGCGCGGTGTATAGGCGCGGAGAATTGGCCTGTCAAACGCTAAAACGCCGGAAATTGCGGAATTTTTTGGGACCCTGTGGATGGAGTGTCGCGGGGGCCATTGTGCCCCGCGAGGTCACCCCCGCCGGATAGCTGTTTCACTCTATATATTGTGACCCACACGACCGGAAACACATGGTTACCGGCTGACTTCCCGGGCCCCGGAGGCGCCAAACCGACCGCCCGCACCAGGGCCCGCCCGGCACGGACCCGGGCGCGGGACCGCCATGCCGGCGGTACGCCGCTCGTTCGCATGCTGATCAAGTTCGTCTGCGACATTGCGCACATCGCGGCGGCGCGAATGACCGGCCATTTTCCAGCGGCATCGTTGTGCCAAAAGGGCGGCCGCGCCTCGTCCTTCGCCCGTTGCATGGCCTGGGGGTTCCGATGATCGACCGCCGCTCTGTTCTTCGTTCCGGGACCGCGCTCGCCTTGCTTGCCGTCTGCGACAGCGCCGTGGCAAAGACGCAAATGGTCAGCTCCGAAGCCACAAAGCTCAACGCGCTGTTCGCCACCTTCATGGACGAGGTGCTGGACCGGTCACCGGAGTTCGTCACCAGCCTCGGCCTCGACGCCGGCAACCGCGCCTATCAGAAGAGCATGCTGGCGAACCGCTCGCCGGTGGAGATCTCCGCGCTCAAACATCTCAACACCAGCCAGCTTGCGCGGTTGCGCGCGATCGACCGCGGCGCGCTCAGCGGCATGGACGCGGTGAACTACGACGCCGTGCTTTACGGCGTTCAGCAACAGGAAGACAGCGACAAGCGCTTCCAGTACGGCGCCATCGGCGCGGGCGCGCCTTACGTGCTGACCCAGCTCAGCGGCGCCTATCAGGTGGTGCCGGATTTTCTCGACAGCCAGCACCAGCTCGCGAGCAAAGCCGACGCCGACGATTATCTCGCGCGGCTTTCCGGATTCGGAACCGTGCTCGACCAGGAGCGTGACGCCGCCGAACACGACATCGCGCTCGGTGTCGTACCGCCGGATTTCGTGCTGGCGCGCACGCTCGAACAGATGGCGACGCTGCGCGGGCAACCGGCGGAGAAATCGCCGCTGGTGAACTCCGTCGCGCGCCGCGCCAAAGAAAAGAAGATCGCCGGCGATTATGCGGGACAGGCGGCGCGCATCGTCGGCGAGATCGTCTACCCCGCGCTCGACCGGCAGATGGCGCTGCTGAAAAGCCTGCAGCTCAAGGCCGTGCACGACGCCGGCGTGTGGCGGCTGAAGGACGGCGAAGCCTACTACGCCGCCTCTCTGGCGTCGCAGACCACGACCAGCATGAAGCCGGAGGAAATCCACAAGCTCGGCCTTGAGATCGTCAAGGACCACAGCGCGCGGATCGACGCGCTGATGAAGGCCAACGGGCTGACCAAGGGCACGGTCGGCGCGCGGCTGCGGGCGATGTATACCGATCCGAAGTTCCGCTATCCCAACACCGATGCCGGCAAGGACAAGCTGATCGCCGATCTGAACGGGCTGGTGCGCCAGATTCGCGCGCTGCTGCCGAGATATTTCGGCACGCTGCCCAAGGCCGCGCTCGTCATCAAGCGCGTGCCGAAATACATCGAAGCGGGCGCGCCGGGCGGCTATTACCAGCCCGGTTCGCTCGACGGAAAACGCCCCGGCACCTATTACATCAACCTGCGCGACACCGCCGAGGTGCCGAGCTGGACGCTGCCCACGCTGACCTATCACGAAGGCATTCCAGGACATCACCTGCAGGGCACGATCGCGCAAGAAACGTCGCTGCCGCTGATCCGCAAGATTTCCGGCTACACCGCCTATGTCGAAGGCTGGGCGCTTTACTCGGAGCAACTCGCCGTCGAGATCGGGCTCTACGACAAGGATCCGTGGGGCCATATCGGCCAGCTGCACGATGCGATGTTCCGCGGCGTGCGCCTGGTGCTGGACACCGGCCTTCACGCGATGCGCTGGAGCCGCGAGCAGGCGATCCAGTATTATGCGGATGCGCTGGGCGATCCCGACAGCGCCGTCGCCACGGAGGTGGAGCGCTATTGCGTGTGGCCCGGCCAAGCCTGCTGTTACATGATCGGCAAGCTCGACATCCTGCGCCTGCGCGACAAGGCCAAGGCGGCACTGGGCGCGCGCTTCGACATCCGCAGCTTCCACGACACCGTGCTGCTCGGCGGCGCGCTGCCGCTCGCCGTGCTCGACACGGTGGTGGACAACTACATCAAGGCGAACAAGGCCTAGGCGCTATCCCGCCGCGGCGATGTACTGGCGCAGACTCGCCGCTTCGCGCACGGTTTCCTCGATGCGAGTCTTGACGACGTCGCCGATCGAAACCAGGCCGCAAAGCTGGTTGCTGTCGTCGAGCACGGGCAGATGGCGGAACCGGCCCTGTGTCATCATCTCCATCAGCTCGTCGACGGTATCGAGTTCCGTGCAGGTCGCCACGGCGCGCGTCATGTAGGCGCTCACGGGGCGCGCCAGCGCGGCAACGCTTTCTTCCGCGATCGCGCGCACCACATCGCGCTCCGACAGGATACCGACCAGCGCGCCCTTATGGTCGCGCACCACCACGGCGCCGATCCGCTTGCGCGCCAGTAGGCGGGCAGCTTCGGACAACGTCGTTTCGCTCGTCAGCGATACGATATCGCGGCCTTTTTCGCGAAGTATTTGTATGACCTGCATGCGTGTCGCTCCTCCACTTTGGCCCGTGCGGCCTTATTTGGACGTCGACACCCCACCTCTCGCGGCGGCCGGTTTCCCGACCGGGGCTTTGCGGCGGGGCCTCCGAGGTCCTCCGGGTTACCCCCGCTAAATGAAAGCTGCTCTCATTGCGACATTCTGGCAAGAGTGTGGCGAACGCCGGCGTTACATGTCTGTTTACACTGAAACTTTTGGCGGACCGGGCCCTGGCGGACTTGAGGCCGGCGGCAATCTGAGGCAAGAGTGGCCCGCCCCGGAAGGGGACTGCCCGTCCGAACGGGCGGCGTGTGGAGCTGTGGCCGAGAGGCTGAAGGCGGCGGTTTGCTAAACCGTTATACGGTTGAAAAGCCGTATCGAGGGTTCGAATCCCTCCGGCTCCGCCAGTTTTCCCAAAATTCCAGAATCGAGTTTCGGTCAACAGGCGGACACCCCACTAGGGGGCGCACTTTGCGACCTCACATGTGTGCATCGGTGTGGCGATTGGTTAGGCTCGCCGCATGAGTTATCGCGTTTTCATGCACCGGTCGGATTCGATTTACGACGACAGCCCGGCCGAACAATACCAGTTTCCCAAGCAGTACCTTGGCCGTGCCGAAGGAAGCGTTGGGGATTGGATCGTCTATTTGGAGCCATCGAAGGTCGCAAGTACCCGCGGCTATTTCGCGATTGCGCGGGTTCAGCAAATCATCCCCGACCCGAAGGTCGAGGATATGTATCTCGCGTTGATCGAGCCGGGTTCTTATCTCGATTTTGCTCGCCCCGTACCATTCAACAGCGCCGATGGCCTACTGGAACATGGCTTGCTGAACGAGCGCGGGAAGTTGTCGGGGCGCGCGCAGTCAGCGGTTCGGCCGATTTCGCCTCGGGACTTCCATCGCATCATCGAACGCGGCCTTGACGATCACGAACCGGTGCTTCCGCGTGTCGGCTCACCTGAATCCGTCACTGGCTTCGAAGACGAGCAAACACCGTACGTCTTCGAACAAGAGCGCGATCGCGTACAGCAACTTACCTCGCGGATCGTACGTGATCGTGTGTTTCGAAAAATCGTGCTGCGCGCCTATGGCGAGCGCTGCGCGCTTTCCGGGCTGAAGCTGATCAATGGTGGCGGGCGTGCCGAAGTCGATGCTGTGCATATCCGTCCGGTTCAAGCGAATGGACCGGATGTCGTGAACAATGGCCTGGCTCTCTCGGGCACTGCGCATTGGATGTTCGACCGGGGATTGATCGGACTGGGCTACGACTTGGAAATTTTGGTCTCGCGGCATGTGAACGATGTGGATGGGGTTCGCGCCTTCATCAGCAAAGCCGGCTTCGCTTTTGCTCCGCAACGCGCCGGGGATCGACCGCACCCGCATTTCCTAAAGTGGCATCGCGAAAATTGCTATAAACACTGACTTGTCGCGATAGGTTTGACCGATCGGCACACTCAGCCGGCAAGGTCTGGCACCGTCAGCCGCCATCAGCGACAGCGGCCATAAGATCGGCAAGCGGGATCGCTTCGGTCTCGGCGTCGAGCGGGTAGCGAACCGCGCCGGGATAGACGATGTGGCGCGATGCGGCCTCAAGATCGGCACAAGCCAGCTTGAAGCCTTTGCTGATCGAAGGCGTGAGCGTACGCTTGATTTCGATGGCACGGCGCCCCTTCGGCGTCTCGAAGACGAGGTCGATTTCGGCACCGCCTGACGAGCGGTAGAACCAGGCCGTCCATTCCGGCGGCGCGGAGGCGATCAGTTGTTCGATCACGAGGCCTTCCCAGCTTTCGCCGACGACCGGATGACCGAGCAATTGCTCGCGCGTGCCCAGATCGAGCAGAGCATGGGCAATGCCGCTGTCGCGCAGATAGACCTTGGGTGCCTTGACCAACCGCTTGCCGACGTTGCCGCTCCACGGCCTTAGCGTGCGCACCAGAAGCAAATCGACCAGCAGGTCCAGATAGCGCGCAATGCTCTGCCCACTGACGGCAAGGCCAGATGCCAGACGCGCTGCATTCCACAGCCCGCCCTGGGCGTGCGCCAGCATCGTCCAGAAACGCCGAAGCGTTTCGGCGGGAACGCGCGGACCTAGCGCCGGGATGTCCCGCTCCAGATAGGTGCGTACGAAATCCTTCCGCCAGCTCAGGCTGTCGCCATCGGTCGGGGCCAATAAGCTGTCGGGAAAACCGCCGCGCAGCCATAGCCGATCCAGATCGGGACCGGTGGACGGCAGCTCGGTGGCAAGAATGCCGGTCATCTCAACGTAGGCGATGCGCCCGGCGAGGCTTTCGGCGGATTGGCGCAACAGGTCGAGCGAGGCCGAGCCCAAAAGCAGAAAATGCCCATTGCGGCTACCGGCACGGCGGCGTTCGTCGATGAGACCGCGCAACACCTCGAACAGGTCGGGGACGCGCTGCACTTCGTCGAGGACAACCAGCCGGTCGGCATAGCCCCGCAGGAAGAGCGCAGGGTCGGTCAACCGGGCGCGGTCCTCCGGCTGCTCCAGGTCGAGATAGATGGGCGGAGGCGTCCGGCCCCCCATCAATGAGCGGGCCAGCGTGGTCTTGCCCACCTGCCGAGGACCAAGCAGGGTCACGGCCGGTAGCTGGGCCAGCCGGGCGGCAACGGTTTCGGCGACTCGACGGGGTATCATCCTTGCAATTCTTCCATATCGTGGAAGATTTACAAGGATAAAGTCCAAATCAGGGACACTTTTTGCTGTAACAGAAGCACCCTGTTGCAAGTGCCAGCCAGGACAGGAAAAATGGTCCGTAAGACTGTTACGATAAGGACCAGTCCGAGAAATGCCGAAGGGGAATTGGTAAACGGGTTCAAAGGCTTAGTTTTTGCCTGTCTTCTCCCTCCGGCTCCGCCAGTTTTTTATTCAGTAATCTCAACATCTTATACTGATTCCGACTGCGCCACTAGGCTCCGGAAATGTCGTGCGAACTTCCGATACGGGATTCTAAATTCGCACGAAGAGGCGCCCGCTGAGAGCAGAATTCGGCAATGCTGCCGATGCACTCTCTGTTCGCCGTTTTTGGCAGTATGACTTTTAACCCCAGTAGGTTCCACCGGTACACATCCTCTGCACAGTGCGATGCTTGATCGGCGCAGATTTCGGGGCGAGCCTGAAGCATGGCAAGCGCGCATTCTCTTTCCAGACTGATGAAATGGCTGCAGCGCGAGGAATGGCGCGAGCCGTTCAACGAGCTTTTGGCGCTTCACGTTGGCGAGGCCTGTGCCGACGCTGGCATCGCCTTCGAGGATCTACCGGCCGTCATCGGCGAAAATTCCATTGGTGTTCTGTGGGGCTGCGTCTTTGAAGACTTCATTACGCACGAACTCGAGGACGGTCGCAATATCGTCGATGACTACCTGAAGCGGCGCGGTTGGAACGAGAGCGTACCGAACAAACGATACATGACGGCACTGCGCGCGTCTGTGATGAGCCTCTATGAGGTCAGCGACATCGTTCGGGATGAAGGCTTTCTTGCCCGTGATCTTGTGCGCGGCGGCGATCCCGTGCGCGTGAGCGAGAAGTCCGGTACGCATTCGCTCAAGCAATGGGACCGGATCGCCGCACGCATCGTGCCGTTCGGAGAACGGACGGAAATGGCGGGCGGCGCTTTGCCGTTCGATCATGACCAGAGCGCCACGCTTCTCGATGCGCTTCTCCGGGCGAGCAAGAAGGCGCAGTTGGCACTGGACACGGAAATCCTACGAACAACGGCTTTCATGTTCACGAGAAGCTGGTTGCATGATGTCCTGCAACGAACCCTCCACCCGGCACTGCCGAGCCTGTGCAATAGCGATGGCGACGAGATCGTTTGGACGACCGCGACGTACCCGCTGAATCCGACGGCAGACGCTTCCACGATTCGCCTTGCACTCGCGAAAATTCCCTCGCTTCGCGCCGATAGCGAATCATTCTGGAACTGGATCGGAGCCAAAAGACGGGTCGGCAGAAAGCCCAAAAAGAGTGCCCAAACGATTATCACGACCCTCGACGACGGTTCGGTGTCGCTCGGGACCGTGGAGTTGAAAGAACGGACTTTGGTTTTCGAAGCCAATTCGCGGGAACGCTCGGAAGCAGGCCGGGCATTGATAGAACCAGTGCTTGCCGATTTCGTTGGCCGGCCCCTCATTGATTCAAAGATGATGGCCGAGATGATGGCTTCTCGTCCAGCACGAAGCGCGAAAGAAGGTTCGTCCGGCCTTCCTCGCGAAGAGGAACGTGCCGTCCTCAATACATACCTCGAGCAGCACTATCGCAATTTGCTGGACGAGCCGGTGCCGATGCTCGGAAACATTTCGCCGCGCCGCGCGGCAAAGACGGCCGCAGGCCGCCGCAGACTCGTCGACTGGCTCAAATTTCTCGAAAACGGCGCGGCCCAGGATGCTTCTGCCGGTTACGACCTGCGCTGGATGTGGGACGAGCTCGGCATTGCGGAACTGCGCCGCTGATCTCATCTCCGGCTTGGCACATTCCCAATTGCGGCGGCGATGGTGGCAAGCGGTAAAATCAGCTTGAGCGGGTCATCAAGCAGCGGCACGGCACCGAAACGTACATACCAGGCGGCAGCCCCTTCATCTTTGGCATCGATGGCAAGTGCAACACCGCCGACCTCCGTGGCTACCGCGAGCGCTCGTTCGCCAGCCGCAAGCAGCAGATCGGCTCCTAGTCCTCTGCCCTGGCAAGGAAGGCTTACGGCAAGCCTGGCGAGGCGGAACACGGGCACTTCATATCGGCCGAGTTTCTTCGTGACTTTTGCCGGCACTCGGGCGAATTCAATCGAGCCCGGACTGATCGAATAGAAGCCCAGAACGCAAGTCGGTTTGTCAGACGGCACGGCGACAAATGTCTTTGCACCACCCGATTCATGATTCTGCCTGGCAAAACGATCAAGATATTCGTTGAGGGCCGCCACACCGCAATCGAAGTTCTTGCGATCGTGATGTTTGGCGATGGCCTTCTCGCGCCAATCGAGAGCGGTCATCACCTGCGTGCGCTACGGCGCCTGGCCGCATCCAACAAGGCGCGCGTCGGCTTTGGAGGATTCTCAAGCAGGTCGAGCACGCGTGCGGTATCCCGCTCCGACAGGATGATCCGTTCGCTTCGGTCGACCAATTCCCGCGCGGCCGGTAATACACGACGCATGATGAAGCTCGTTACGTCCAGCCGCTCCTGGGCGGCAGCCGCGACCAGGACACGCTTTTCCTCCTTCGTAGCCCGGATTTCGATCCGGTCATCTCGAGCGACAGCATCCGACGCCATATCAGCCTCCTACTACCAGCACCATACCGTACGGACAACGTCCGTACAAGTCCAGACTTGGCAAGAAAGGGCATATCCCGGAAGCCTGGCCGAAAAACCAAGAAAAACAGGCAAAAAGGCAATATCGATGGTTCGAATCATTGCAGCTCCGCCAGTTTCTTTTGTGTTTAACATCAATAAGTTAGAAGACTTTGTGACGCCCCGCAACCGGCGGGAATGTCGGAGGAATTCGCGCTGACTGAATCACGTCCGCACGCCAGAGACCGTCTCTCGCGGGCCCAATGGGCGATGCAAGTACTTCCGTCTCTGTCGGGCCATTTCGGCGATACGACCTTTCAGTGGTCGGACAGTGCAAGCACCTTTCGGCCGGCGGCGAACCCGCTTGAGTAGATTCCGAGTCTTCATCACCAAAACGGACGATGACAATATTCTTCGGGCGTTGGCATGCCACGTTCGTGCGTAGAAACCCTCGGTCGCCGCCCCGCTTTTTTGACCGAGGGTTTCACCTCTTTTTGGAGTTGTTCGTGACCCATACCATTCGATTCCGGCGCCCTGAACTGCCCTATGGCGTTTCCAGGATGTTCGTTCCGCCCGAAGCGGATGCGACGGCGCAAATCCGCCACCTGGAAGGCCTCGGCTATACGATCGTCGACGTGTCGCCGCCGCTCGGCGGATACGGCCTGTCGGAAGATCAAGCACCCGCCAATCTTTGACGCAGATATCCGCGTCCGGAGATCGAAACAGCCGGGCTGAGTAGATTCCGACTCTCCCTGACGGCAATCGGCAGTGACACTGTTTCGCTGGCGTGATCGCCGGCCGGAGCAGGCCAATTTGCGCCGCGAAACATATTCGGCGCGTGTCGGAACCAGCACACCGACTTCCCGCGTCTTTGCAGCAAAGAAAAGGAAACACGACCATGACGTCCGTTAAAGCACGTGCCCTCTTGAGTGCCTCGTCGCTGTGCTTTGCGCTCGCCCTGTCGGGCGCGGCGCTCGCTCAGTCCGAGCCACAATCCTCCAGCCCGGCGGAACAGGCGCAGACGCAGCAGCTCAATCAAAACATCACCGATTCCAACGCCGCGGCCGACGCACAAAGCAACCAGAACAATGCGCAGTATCAGGCGCAGCAGGACCGCTACCAGGAGCAGCTGCGAGTATATAAGGCGAGCCAGAAGAATTATGAGGAGCGTGCCGCAAGCTATGAAGCGGCCCGCGATCGCTATGCCGCGGCGCACGCACGGTATCATCGTGCCGCATGGCCCACGCGTTACGAGCATCGCCTCATCGTCGACACACGCGACCTGCTGGGAGCGCACGTCCATACCTCCAACGGCCGCACGGTCGGTCACGTGGCGGAAATCGCGCTGGCATCCGGTCATGTCGACGCACTGCGCGTCACGCTCGATCACAGCCGAGGCGACGTCTGGATCGAATCCGCCGACCTGCGGTTCGACGCCGACCGCAAGGTGGTCATGACCGATTTGGACCGCCAGGACTTGTACGAAATGACGCACGAAACCTACTGAACCGAAGACCGGCGAGCCGCGCTCGGAAAGCAACATGCCGGCGGCCTGTGAACCGGTCCGCATTCCTCTGGCGGCTTGCTGCTAACAGCTGCCGGAGGGAGGGCCGTCGCCGGCCAGATTCCGAGCCTGGCGTCAAAGGACAGCTGCCAGGCATTGTCGCATTGGTTGCAGAAGCCAGTCGAAAAATGAATCTCCATGTGCTTTTCCTGGTTCATATCCGAACAAAGGCGCGCGACGAAAAAAGCCAATGCCCCGCGTCGCCTTCATAACGCCGAGCGCCCCGACCTGGCACCTCTCATGACGAAACAAGGCGCCCGCACGATAGTGACCTCTACCCGTGTTCCATCATGATCAAGCATGCGAGATGGAAGCTAAACAGCTTGCGGAGAACCGAGCCAACCTCGTCTGCGCGAAGATCAGTCACGAACCCGCTGACGCCGCGCTCAACGCGTACAATCCGGCAACCGCGCTCACCCAACCGGACGCTGGAGAGCTGCGGCTGAGTATTTTCCGAGTCTGCGCCGACGGATACCAACCGGGTACCTTAGTGCATTCCACAGGAGAGTCCCATGCCGCTCGTTACCCTTGTCGCCGTCCTGATCGTCGTCGGCGTGCTGCTCTGGCTCGTCAACACTTACATTCCGATGGACGGGAAGATTAAGAGCATCCTCAACGCCGTCGTCGTGATCGGCGTCGTGCTTTGGCTTCTGAACGTCTTCGGCGTTCTCGACAACATCTCGAATATTCATATCGGCAAGCTGCAGTAAGGACATCCGGCTGCTTTCCGCCTGCGTCTTTTCAAAGAAGCGAAACCGTCTCACCTCAACAGAGGACCGCAATGAAAAAACTGATAGCTTCGATATTCGCCTTGACCTTGATGGGCGCGACCGCCGCCAATGCCGAGACCGGCGTTGGCGTCCATGTCGGCGACCGCGGCACCGCCTGGCACCTCAGCGTCAACGACCGTGCCCGCAACGACTATCGCGCCCGCTATGCCGATCACCATGACCGTCATCGCGCGCGCCACTGCGTGGCCTGGCGCTCGTACTGGCACCACCACCATCGCGAACGCTATTGCGCCCGTTGGAGCCGTTGGAGCCGCTGGGGCCACTAGGGCCGCAAACGCCGAAACCGGCGGCAGACCACGCGGCCTGTCGCCTGGAAATGCGCTACGGAGAGTGCCGTGCTTTTGGAAGTGCCCCCAGACATCGTTCGCGTTGGTTCGCACGGCCGTCTGTTCAAAGGCGTTCCCTTGGCCGGCACGGACCGCGCGGCCCTGACGGTTGCGGTGTTCATCGCCGGCGCTGCGGCCTATGTCTGGCTTCTCGGAATGATCGGCCTGTGGGGGAGACCACAACTCGACTTCGACCGCGCCATGATCACCTGGCTAGCCGAAATGGAGCTGGCGCTGGCGCTGCCGCTTTGGCTGCTGCTGCGTGCGGTAAACGTCATCGTGAAAATGAGAACCGGCCATCACGCGTGAACAACCCAGATGGGCGCGTCGACAGGCGCCCCCCGAGAAGGATCAAATGCAGGACATTTTACCGGAGAATCCAGATACATCCGACAACAGCGGCGTTCCGACGTTCCTGGCGCGCAAGGGCGTCATGATGCGCGAGTACCATGTGGTGGCGCTTTGGCCCGACGGTCGCCGCGAGAAAATCGGCCGCTTTGTCCGGCGACCGGATGCCGCCCGCTGGATCGCACAGAAATCAGCGGAATGGCTGATCCAGTATTTCGCCCGCGCCGAAAGCTCGCGCATCGGGATCAACCCTGCGGACGACGGCGCATCGTCATCGCCGGCATAGCCGACCCCGCCCCGGGGACGGCCGGAACTGAGTAGTTTCCGAGCCTGCCGCGCAGCAGCACCGCCGGATACTATTGCATCGAGTGAGCGCTTTGGGCGCTACCCCTATCAGGCGCCATTTCCCTTCGGAACCTCGCGCGGGCATCTCTCAAGGAAAAGACAATGTTGAACAAGATGAGCCTTTTGCTCGCGACCACGGCCATCGTGCTTGGCGCCGGAGCGGCCTACGCCGATCCTTACGACCATAATCAGCAGAACAATGGTCAATATGACTCCAATCAGAACGCCAACGGCGATCAGAACCAGCCGACTTACGGAAACGGTTACAACCGCGGCTACGACGACGGAAGCGCCCACCGCGACAGGAACGACAACTACCGGTCCGATGCCTATCGCCACGACGCGCATTATGACCGCGGCGCGTCCTATTACGGCAGCGATTGCAACGACAATGCGGCCACGGGAACGGTCCTGGGCGCCATCGCCGGCGGCCTGATCGGCGGCGCGGCGAGCCATGGCAATGGCGGTGCGGTGGTCGGCGGCGTCATCCTGGGCGGCCTTGCCGGCAATGCGATCTCAAGCGGTATGAACTGCAATGATCGCCGCTACGCCATGGCGTCCTACAGCGAGGGGTTCGACGGCCGAATCGGCCATCGTTATGACTGGCGCAACAGTGCCGACGGCAGCTATGGCAGCTTCACACCCGTCCGCCAATTCTCGCGCGATGGCGAGACCTGCCGCGACTACAGAGAAGCCGGCCGCAGCGACGGCCGCAGATACAACCGCAGCGGCACTGCGTGCCGTCATGGCGACGGAAACTGGTACCTCCAATAGGCAAGGTCGGGCCTGCTCCAGACGAGCATGGCTCCGTGGTCTTTAACGGCGCCATACGGGTCATTGTGATCCGTATGGCGATTTCACGACAAAGGGAGTTCTTTCGATGAAAAAATCATTTCGTTTGATGATGAGTGCCGCGGTGCTCGGGGCGGTCGCGCTCGCGAGTTCGGCACAGGCTGCCACCCATGGCGTGAAGGTCGGCGAATTGACGTGCGGCGTCGCCAGCGGCTGGGGTTTCGTCTTCGGATCTTCCAAGGACCTGCGCTGTGTTTTCCTCCAGAGCCACAAAAAGGCCGTGCACTACACAGGCTCGATTTCCAAATTTGGCGTGGATATCGGCTATACCGAGGGCGGCGTTCTGATCTGGGAAGTTGTCGCGCCGACGTCGGACGTACGTCCCGGCGCTCTTGATGGCGATTACGTGGGTGTCAGCGCGAGCGCCACGGCTGGCGTCGGCGTGGGCGCAAACGTGCTTGTCGGCGGGTTTGACAAGTCAGTCTCTCTTCAGCCTCTGAGTGTGTCGGGCAACGAAGGATTGAACGTCGCGGCGGGCATCGGATCGATCAGCCTGAAATACGCGCCTTGAAACAAGACCCTGCGCGGGCCGTAACAGCCCGCGCAGGCATTCGCACGCTTTGCCTGACGCCTTAATCTTCTCTGCATGCCGCAAGCTATGGAGACCGACATGCCTGTTGAGACATTGCTGATCTGGCTGCTGGTCGGCGCCGTTGCAGGCATGCTGGCCGGCATGATCGTCAAGGGCGGCGGCTTTGGCCTGCTCGGGGACATCGTGGTCGGCATCGCCGGGGCGTTCGCCGGCGGTTGGCTGTTGCCGAGATTGGGCATCGATCTCGGTGTCGGTCTTGTCCCAGTCATCGCCAGCGCCACCATCGGCGCCGTCGTATTGCTGCTCGTGTTGAGACTGATACGGCGAATCTGAATTTTCGCCACGGCTTTGCAGGCGCTTTGCGTTAAAGCGGAGCGAAAGCCGTGCGCTCTATCGCGCGCATGATGAGGCGTTTCAGGGCGCGTGCTTGTCCGCACTCTTCTCGACGGCGTGTCCCGCATGGGAGACGTCCTCACCCGCGCCGGCAATGGTGTGGCAGGCGCTCAGGAGCATCGTGGCGCCCGCAATCGCGAACAGGATGGACGCCAGCATCGCCCTTCTTTTACACATCGACAATCTCCTTCATCAAGCGGTTCGGGAATTTCCTGGAGGCAAAGAGCCGGAAACTAAATCCGGCCCATAAGAACCAAGATGAGAACAATGACGAGGATGAGGCCCAGTCCGCCGCTCGGAGCGTAGCCCCAGTTCGAACTGTGCCGCCAAGTCGGCAAAGCGCCGATCAAGAACAGAACCAGGATAATCAGTAGAATTGTTCCGAGGCCCATAGCAGGTACTCCTGATAAGAAATGCGCGTAAAACGGAAGACGGATTTTATCCCGTCTTCGTTTCGGTTATGCCCTGGATCACTTCGGAGGCGGTACCACAACGACAGTGGCGCCATTACCCGAGCCGGTATTGCCTTTGGAGCCCTTGGCGCCTGTAGCGCCCTTGTCGCCGGTGGCGCCGGTGTCGCCCGTGACGCCTGTCGCACCGGTGTCGCCTGTCGCGCCCGTGTAACCGGTGTTTCCTTGATTACCAGTCTCGCCTTGCGCGCCGGTATATCCCGTATTGCCGGTATTTCCCTGCGGCCCCTGCGGCCCCTGCGGCCCGGTGCATGCACCAAGTCCGAGTGTCGCAACCAGCGCAACCAGTGGCAGTGAATATTTCATGACGGTATCCTCTTCGAGAGCGCTCGGCCAAGAATGCCGGCTCAACTTCAGCTTAGCTCGCGGCGATGCGACGGCGGCAGCCTCGGATACTACTCAGGCCCCGTCGCCGTTTATCCGAGTCCGGCGCTGGGCCGCTTTATGATGATGTCGATTGCGAGCGGGCTACCGTGTCGTTCGTTCGAGAATTCGTCCAACGTCCGCGCAATCTCGCCAACGGTGACGTTGGAGGCAAGATTGAACGACACCACCGCGTCGCTATACATCAGCCTCAGATGGCTGTGTCTCAGATGTTCGAATTGAACGAACGGCATAGGACACTCCGCGATAAGGCTGCAGTCGCAGAATAGCGGTCCCGATCACGGCCACGGTAGGTTCGGAAACTACCTAACGAACGTTCCCCGCACCGCCACGCACGGAGATACACGTCAGATAATCGTTCAGCCGGCATCATTCGAAGCCGCCGCCAGCGCCAATCGCGCCAAGGCCGGAAGCGACTTTGAGCCCGTCTTGTGCATGATCGACGCACGATGGTTCTCGACCGTGCGTTGGCTGACGCCAAGATCCGCAGCGATGTTCTTGCTGGGATGACCGGCGAGAACGAGATCCATGATCTGGCGCTGTCGCGCCGTAAGTTTCGCAATGCGCCCGGCCGCAGCCTCTCGCCAAGCGGATAGCTTTGCGGCATCCCTGGATTGCTCCAGAGCGCGCCCGACACTGGCGAGCAACTCTCCACTGCTGATCGGCTTTTCAAGAAAGTCCGAAGCGCCGGCCTTCATGGCCTCGACCGCCATCGGCACGTCGCTGTTGCCGGTGATCATGACGGAAGGCAGCCGATGACCTGCATCATGGAGCCTTGCCAGCAATTCGAGCCCGCTCATTCCCGGAAGGTAGGCGTCGATCAGGAGGCATCCTTCGCGGCCAGGGCGATAGGCTTCGAGGAACGCCTCGCAGGTCTCATAGTCTTCGACGACTCGGCCGTCCGCCTCGAATGTTCTGCGTATCGCCGCGCGAATTTCGCCGTCGTCGTCGACGACGAAGATGACGGGGACATTCTGATGGACCTCTGCTTTGGCCGCGTGCGGAACCTGCGCCCGTGCGTTGGATAGCGATTTTG
The DNA here is from genome assembly GCA_027456965.1 of Alphaproteobacteria bacterium. GTDB lineage: Bacteria > Pseudomonadota > Alphaproteobacteria > Micropepsales > Micropepsaceae > Rhizomicrobium. Next base: position 25,638 of record DAIDUA010000124.1, read on the forward strand.
GGAGAAGCCGTTCGATGACCTGCGTCAGTTCGTTCGGCTTCATCGGCTTGTTGAGTTGCACACAGTTCTGAACTGCGACGCGGCGCAGGGTGCCGGTCGATATGTCACCAGTCAGAATGATGACCGGGATATCATGGTGAAGATTTTCCCGCACCTTCGCGACGACCTCGAGACCATCCATGCCATTTGGCAGGTTGTAGTCCGCGATAATGAGATCTGGCCGGATGGTTCCACGAGCGACCAATGCCAGCGCCGCGGCTCCGTCAGATGCCCCAACGACGTGATATCCCTTGTCCTTGAGAAGGAGTTCGAGGAGTTCCCGCACTTCGGGATCGTCCTCGATAACGAGAATCGCGCCGGCGCCGCGCCCCGTGTCAACGACAACACCGTCAACATTGCGTTTGCGGAGCTTAGTCTCTGCCACCGTTTCGCTCGGCGTGAGTTTCACCTCGATCGTGAAAATTGAACCTTTTCCGACTTGCGAGCGGACGTGCACACGGTGGCCCAGCATATTCGCCAAGCGCTCTACAATGGAAAGACCCAGACCGAGACCGCGGCTTCGCTCGCGCGCCGCGTTGTCGAGCTGGTGATATTCCTCGAAGATCGCTTGAAGCTGGTTGGCCGGGATGCCAACTCCGGTGTCGCAAACCTTGATGCAGAGCATTCCATTGCGCCGGCGGCAGCCGAGCAGAATCTTGCCGCGCTCGGTATATTTCAGCGCGTTCGACAGCAGGTTGCGGATCATCTGCTCAAGCAGATGCGGATCGCTGTATATCGAAAGGCCACACCCGACCACGCGCAGGCCCAGCCCTTGTGATTGCGCATGATAGCTGAATTCGTCCTTTAACCGTTCAAGCAGATCGTTGATCGGGAAGCTGACCATTTCGGTACGAACCGTACCGGCCTCGATCTGGTTCAAGTCGAGCAGCGTGTTCAACATTCCCGAGATGGCGCCCAACGTCTGGTCCAGCCGTGCCACGAGTTTCTGCGCGCCTTGCCCCTCGACCATCTTCGCCAGAAGTCCCTGAAGCAATGCGAGCGTTTGGAGCGGCTGGCGAAGGTCGTGGCTCGCGGCAGCGAGGAAGCGCGATTTCGCGACATTGGCGAGTTCCGCCTGCTGCTTGGCATCCTCCAGTGCCTTTGCCGTGCGCTTTCTCTCTGTGATGTCGGTAAAGGTGATGACGACACCTTCCACCGCGTCGTCGTGGGCGCGGTATGGCAGTATCCGGCGACTGAACCAGACGTCGTCCAGCGCTTCGACCTCACGCTCAATCGGCACGAGGCTGCGCAGTACGGCTCGGGCATCGGCGGGAAGAGAGCTGTCTGCGGACAGGGAGTTGAGGTCCGCGAGCGGCCGTCCGATATCGCTTGGAATTATGCTGAAAAGCAATCTGGTGGCCGGCGTGAAGAAACGGATGTTGAGGTGGGTGTCGAGAAACAGCGTCGCCACATTCGTGCTGTACAGGATATTCTGCAGGTCGTCGGATGTCTCGCGTTGCCGCTCCAGGGTTTCCTGAAGCTGGCTGTTGAGGGCGGTAAGCTCCTCGTTGAGCGACTGCAATTCCTCCTTGGAGGTCAGCAGCTCCTCGTTCGTGGACTGAAATTCCTCATTGACGGACATTGCTTCTTCATTGATCGCCTTTTGCTCTTCACCCGACACCTCAAGATTGTGGATGGCGCCCCTGAGTTCCGATCTCGTGGCTTCGAGCTCAAGCTCAAGCTCAGCAACCCTTGAGGCGTCCTCCGGCGTGGTCATCCCACCCTGTCTCTGCTCCTGCTTTGGCTCATCGACAAAGCAGATCAAAAAAAGCTCCTCGCCGTCGCCAAGGACCGGCTGGACGGCGATACCAAACGAACCCGAATTGCCATCGTAGCCGGTCTTCCCGCCGGCAACGGTCACCCGCGCTTTTTCCTGACCGGACCGCTGGATTGCCGAGCGCAGCTTGTTGCGCATGACATCACTCACCATGGCGAGCAAATCGTGCGTGGGGTGCCCCGGCGGCACACGCAGATAGCGGTCCGTCGGTCCCAAGGAATAGAGACATTCGTGCTTCTGGTTGATCAATACCGCTGCCGGTGCGTAGGACTCCATCACCATGCGCCGGCAAAGATCGGCCAATGCAGCTTGACGCATAGCCGCCTTACCTTGTCCGGGGACCGCAAAGCCTCGTACGCTCTCGCCGGCGCCCTTTGAAACATCAATACCTTCCGATCGCGGGCCGACAATACGCCGATAGAGCCGCTCCGTCTTCGAGTAAACTTCGAAACGGCCATCCTCACTGCCGACCGTCTCCGCGTTTCCGAGAAGCAGAAGCCCCCCCGCACACAGCGCAAAATGGAAAACCGATATAGCTCTTGCCTGCGCTTCGGGCCGTAAATAGATCAGAAGATTCCGGCATGAAATCATGTCGAGGCGCGAGAAAGGCGGGTCGGCCAGCACGTCCTGCACCGTAAAGACCACGGCCGCGCGCAGCTCCGGCGTAACTCTGTAACCGTGCTTCTCCTTCTTGAAGAAACGGGCAAGCCGTACCTGCGACACGTCCGCCTCGATCGTCTCGGGATAGAGGCCTTCTCTGGCGATCTCGACCGCTTCCGGATCGACATCAGACGCAAAAATCTGCAGCGTGATACTCAGCGCCGCCGCCGCGATTTGTTCACGGAAAAGCATGGCGAGAGAATAAGCCTCCTCGCCCGTGCTGCACCCCGCAATCCAGATGCGAAGGGGGCGATCGGGAGCGTGGCTGCGGACCATCTCCGGAACGATCTTATCCGTCAGGAGGTCGAACACCCTTGGATCTCGGAAGAAGTTCGTGACATTGATGAGGAGGTCCTTGGCAAGGAGTTCGATCTCACTTTTGTCGCTCCGCAGAATCCCGAGATACCGATCGATGTCGCTGGCACCGATAGTCGGCAGCTTCATGCGCCGTTCTATCCGGCGCTCCAACGTGCCCCGCTTGTAAAGCGTGAAATCGTGCGCGGTCTCGGCGCGCAAAAGGTCGATGATCTCGGGCAACCGATCCTGCACGCTGCCCTTTGGCAGGGGTTCACTTTGCGCTCCTGCGAGAGACGTTCCACGAGCGCGCTTGATAATCGCATCGGGCATCTTTGCCACGGGGAGAACCAGATCTACCGCGCCCGTCAGCATCGCGCTCCGAGGCATTCCGTCAAAGCCGGCCTCGTCAGGATCTTGAACGATGACGAACCCGCCGCTTTCCTTCACCGCCTTCAGCCCGGCGCTGCCGTCGCCGCCCGTACCCGAAAGAATTACGCAGATGGTGCGCGACCCGTGCTCCTTTGCAAGCGACTGCAGCAGAAAGTCGAACGGCATACGCGCACCATGCCGTGCTTGAGGTTGCGAGAGGTGAAGGGATCCGCCGGCCACAGAGAGGTAGGTTCCTGGCGGAATGACGTAGACGTGATCGCGCTCGACCGCCATTCCTTCGGTCGCTTGGCACACGGTCATCGGCGTGTGGCCAGCCAGCAGATCCACCATCATGCTTTTGTGGGACGGATCGAGATGCTGGACCAGGATGAAGGCCATGCCGCTGTCGTCGGGCAATGCACCTAAGAGCTTCCTGCTGGCTTCAAGGCCGCCTGCCGAAGCACCTATGCCGACGACGGTGAAGGCCTCGGCAACGCGCGCATGACCGCGCGACGGCACGGAATGCCGCCTCGATCGCGCTCGGGCCGCGTTGGTCCGATGCGGATGACTTTTCGGCATACTGCGAATGCGCTCAAAAGTTTGCTTCCAAATGGGAAGCGTGGGTTGAGTCTATCACGGCGCTCCCGCCACCGCGATGCTCAAGACGTGCTGAATCGTCGTACTGAGTAGATTCCGAACCTCCTCTCTACAGCGCCTCGCCACTATGGTCGAACATGACAAGTCATTGATCGGCGGAGTCAATCCGCAGGCGCAGCTTGTTCGAGCGGCCACCGTCGCGCCCATTGTCGCATGCCTTTGCCTCTATTGGAGATTCGATCATGCATCCGACACACAACACCTTGTCCGAGAACATCCGGGCGCAGTCCGTCGAGCTTCTGAATAAACACTTGGCCGCAGCAATCGACCTGCACGCCCAAGTGAAGCAGGCACATTGGAACGTGCACGGGCCCAATTTCATCGCGATCCACGAGCTGTTCGACAAGGTTTCGGCGGAAGTCGAGGACTATTCCGACCTTATTGCCGAGCGCGCCCGCGGCCTCGGCGGCACAGCAAACGGTACCGTGCAAACCGCGGCGAAGAACTCCTTCCTCGTTCCCTACTCTCTCGGCGTCGCCGACGAACAGCAACACGCCTTCGCCGTTTCCGGAACGCTGGCCGCTTTCGGCCAAGCGGTGCGCGACGCCAGCGATCTGGCGGCGGACTTCGGCGATGTCTCGACTGCCGACCTGTTCACCGAGATCTCGCGCGGCATCGATCAGCAGCTCTGGTTCGTCGAATCTCACATCGCCCCCAAATGAGCATAGCCCGGCCGTCGCCGACAGGCGTCGTCGCTCGCCGAAGGCTCATTTATAGGATATCGTCGCCCTCGGTGGAGCTGGAAGCGTGCCTTGTCGCGGGTGCAAGCGCGACCGAGAGATGTAAGGAAGGCCATGCCCCCGTCATCCACCGCAACGAGCGCGTCGCCTGGCGATGCGCCCAACACTTCAAAAGGGACCTCGCCCGACGGTCTCACCAGCGATGAAGCTCACCGGCGGCTGGCAAAGTTCGGCCCGAACGCCATGCCCGACACGACCGCAAGGCCGCTGCGAAGAGCGCTGGGGAAATTCTGGGCACCGGTTCCATGGATGCTCGAAACCGCCATCGTGCTCCAGGTAGCGCTTGGAGACTACACCGAAGCCGCGGTCATCGCAGGGCTTCTGGTTTTCAACGCCGCCCTCGGGCTTTTCCAGGAGAGCCGCGCCCAGGCAACGCTTGCCGCGCTGAAGTCGCGGCTGGCGTTGACCGCGTCGGTCCGGCGCGACGGTGCCTGGGCAATCATACAAGCTGCCGAACTGGTGCCTGGCGACGTGGTGAAGCTGTCGCTGGGCGGTGTGGTTGCCGCCGACATGCGCCTCACCGCGGGAGAAGTGCTGCTCGACCAGTCGATGCTCACTGGCGAATCGGTGCCGATCGAAGCCGGAGCGGGCGTGCAAACCTTCGCCGGTGCACTTGTCCGGCGCGGCGAGGCGGTGGCGGAGGTCACGGCGACCGGCGCGCACACCAAGTTCGGCCGCACGGCCGAACTCGTCCGTACCGCCCATGTCGTGAGTTCCCAGCAGAAGGCGGTGCTGCGCGTGGTGCGCAACCTCGCGGCGTTCAACGGCGTCGTCATCGCAACACTCGTGATCTATGCCATTTTTCTCAAGATGCCGCTTGCCGAGATAATTCCCCTCGTCCTGACGGCTGTTCTGGCATCGATCCCGGTTGCATTGCCGGCAACCTTCACGCTGGCCGCCGCGCTCGGCGCTCGAGCCTTGGCAAAATGCGGCGTGTTGCCGACGCGTCTGTCCGCGGTGGATGAGGCGGCGACCATGGACGTGTTGTGCGCCGACAAGACGGGCACCCTGACGCGCAACGCGCTGACGGTCGCCAACCTTCATCCCATGCCCGGCTTCGACGCGCCGCACCTCCTGGCGCTCGCGGCGCTGGCGAGCGCGGATGGCGGACAGGATCCCGTCGACGCAGCCGTTCGTTCCGCGGCCGGAAGCGGCGGCGCTGCCGATGCGCTGAAGCTCATCACGTTCATACCCTTCGATCCGGCAAAGAAGCTGTCCGAGGCAACCGCAACGGATTCGAACGGAGGCACACAACATATCGTGAAGGGCGCCTTCGCGGTGGTCAGCGGCCTCGCACAGCCGTCGCCGGCAGCGACAACAGCGGCGGACGAACTTGAGGCGCAGGGTTTCAGAGTATTGGCGGTCGCGGCTGGACCGCCGGCGGCAATGAAATTGGCAGGGCTCGTT
>DAIDUA010000125.1 GCA_027456965.1 Alphaproteobacteria bacterium
CGAAGGGCGCCGGTTTCCCGGCGCCCTTCCAAGTTTTGCGTGCCGCTCAGTACTTCAAGCGGAAGCCCATATAGACCTCCCGGCCGGTGGAAGCATAGTTGGTCACCTGCGGCGACCCGACATAGGCCCAGCGGCGGTCCGGCTGGTTGGTCAGGTTCAAGGCATCCAGTGTCAGTTCCATGCTCTCGTTGATGTCGTAGGAGAACGACGCGTCGACGTTCAGCGTGGACTTGCTGTAGCCGAAATCGTTGACCAGCGGCGAGTTGCCGTAGCCGACGACGTCGGAGCCGCCCGCGACCGGGTAGAGGTAAAGATAGGAACTGCGATACGCCGAGGATACGCGGCCCGACCAGTTCGGCCCGTCGTAGTAGAGCGTCAGGTTAAAGGCGTCCGGTGAGGCGCCGTTCCACGGTCCGTCGGCCATGGTGTTGCCCTTGGTCGTGGAGTTGATGATGTAGTGCTGCACCGACTTGATGTGGGTGTAATTGGCGTTCAACCCGAAGCCGTCGCCGCCCAGCACCGGCGGGATGAAGTCGAGGTGCTGCTGGTAGGTGACTTCGACGCCTTCCAGCACGCCGCCCGGCCCGTTCTTGGCCTGGGTCACGGCTATCGCGTTGCTCGGCGTATTCAGATACGCACATCCGTTGGCATTGGTCGTGCTGCCGGGGGCGTCGGGAGTCGTGCAGTAGTAAGACGCCATCGTGCTCAACTGGGCGGACGTGAAGAAATCGCTGAGGGCGCCGGAGGACACCACGACCTGCGGGTTGGACGTCACCCACTTGGCAAAGCCGGTCACGGCAATCACCGCTCCCTTGTCGAAGTACCATTCCCAGCCCAGATCCACGGTGTTGGCGCGGAACGGCGCGAGATCGGTGTTGCCGAACGCCGCCGTGGCGCCGGTTGTCGCCCCGGTGTTGGTCGGGATTTTCATGGCCGTGATACTGGGCGCCAGCAACTGCAGCGACGGACGTGCGATCACCTTGGCGGAGGCCGCGCGCAGCAGCATGTCGTCGGTCAGCGAGTAGACCAGGTTGATCGACGGCAGGAAGTCGTTGTAGCTGTGGTTCGCGGTGACGACCGCGCCCTGCAGCGCATGGCCGGCGGAATCAACCTCGGTGGTTACGAAACGCGTGCCGATATTGCCGCGCAACGGATTGCCGAGGATCATGATGTCCTGGAAATCGAGCTGCGCGTAATACGCCTTCGAATGTTCCGATACCTTGAACGTCTGGCCGGCGGTGCCGGTCGAGGCGGGATTGAAGAGGTTGGTCAACCGCCAGTCGCCATAGGCGTTCTGGCAGTTGCAGTTGAAGCCGATCACCTGTTCGTATTTCTGCAGGTTTGGCGCGACGAAGGAGGTCGGCATTCCTGTGGGTACGCTCAGTCCGTTGCCCCAGTTCACGATCTGCGTCATCTGCGCCGTGGTGACGCCTTCCTCCAGGAAGCTCGGATTGATGACGTCTTTCATGGCGCGCTGGTAGTAGGACGTGTTGAAGTCGAAGATGCGCGCCGTCGCACCCGCCCGGACGGTGAACTGGTCGGTGACCTCGTAAGAGACGTTGGCCATCAGCGTGCGGTACTTGTTGTCGGTGTAGTACTCGTAGTGCCGCAGGGCCGAGAAGTTCTTGACGAAATTCCAGTTGGTGGGATCGGCGACGTTGAAGCCGAAGTCCATCACCGGCATTTCGCCGCTGCCGGTGGCGTCGTAGATGAAATCGCCGTTGCCGCTGGCGGAGCCGGAATCCATCTTGTTCACTTCGGCCAGCAGCCCGGTCTGGTGGTTGTAGGAATGCGACCATCCCACCGTCATATTCGCCTTGAGACGGTCCGAGAAGTTGTGCGTGCCGTTCAGCGAAAGCTGCTCGAACTGCGTGGTGTAATAGGCCTGGTCGGCGCCGGAGCGGAAGTCGACATTGTCGAGCTTCAGATAGGTTGCGGCGCCGTTCGAGACTTTGGCGTCGATCAGCTTGGTGGCGGGACGGCCGACGAAGCTGACGGCCGCGGCCAGCGCGTCGCTGCCGTTCGGGTTATAGCCATAGGCCGGGTCGGTATAATACGTGTACGGATCGAGGTTCTTCGCCGAGTAGCAGGCGATGGGGGCCTGCGTTGCCGAACCGGCCTGCGGCGAGCAAGTGGTGAACGAACTGGAGGCGCTGCCGGTGATCAGGCCGGTCTGGGTGTTGTTGCGGTTCAGACCGATGGGCGAGATCTGATAGTTGGTCGAATCCTGGTAGGCGCTGGAGAACAGCCCGTCCAGCGTGAACAGCGTGTCGTCATTCGGCTGCCACTGTATCGAAGAGGTGAGGCCGATGCGGCTTTGATACAGTTCCTGATGCGTCAGGCTCGGCAGCGCCGGGATCAGGACCGTCGAACCGGGGCCGGTGACCGTGCTCGAAGTGCTGCCGACTTTGGGGTTGGTGTCGGTGGTTACCCAGCCTTGCGGCGTATTTACCAGGGCATAGGCCGCCGGATTGGATCCCGACAGCGCGGCGCAATAGGGCGCATAAGTGATGTTCATGCCGGGAACCACGCCGTTGGCGTAAGGTGCGACGGCGCCGTTGCAGGCGGAGCCGGTGGGCGCGGCAAAGCCGTTACGGCCCAGCAGACCGCCGGCTACGTTGTCGAACCCCTTCGCGGTCTTGGTATCCCACTTGAAATCGGAGCCACGATAGACGAAGTCGGACTGGCCCGGGCTGCGGCTATAGGAGTCGATGTTCTGGCTGCGCGAGCTGTAGGCCACCGACATCAGAACGCCGAGCTTGCCGCCGAAGAAGGTGTCGGATGCGAGGCCGGTGATGCGCGGATTGAATGCCTTGCCGTATTCATAATAGGCGTTCTGCAAGCCGAGGATGAACTTCTCACCATCCATGTCGAAGGGGCGCGGCGTGTACAGTTCGACGGTGGCGCCCAGCGAGCCCTCCTCCGTCGCCGCCGAGGCCGATTTCTGCACCTTCAGCGAATTGAACAGTTCGGAAGCGAAGGTGTTGAAGTCAAAGCCGCGGTCGCGGTTCGGGGAGTCGCCCGAACTGCTGGCGCCGGCGGTCGACAGCGTTTCCAGGCCGTTCAGCGTGACGCGGGTGAAGTTGCTGCCCAGACCGCGCACGGTGATCGTGCGGCCTTCGCCATTGTCGCGGTCCACCGCGACGCCGGGAAGTCGCTGCAGCGCTTCGGCGAGGTTGGCGTCGGGAAACTTGGCGATGTCTTCGGCATCGATGGCATCGACCATTTCGTTGGATTTGAATTTCGTGTTGAGGGCGTTCTCCAGCGAGGCCCGGTAGCCGGTGACGACGACGGTCTCCATGGACCCTTCCGGGCCGACCGTTGTGTCTTGCGCGTAGGCGCCGCAAGTCAATGCTGCGACCGCCGCGCTCGCCGCAAGCGAACGCCTGAACGTGGTTGTACGCCGGCCGCACGCGTGCGAGCCGATCATTCTCCTGAACATGTGCTGCCTCCCCATCAGTAACGAAGCGCCTGTGTCTCGCCGACACGACGGCACGGACGCCGTACTGAGTATGTTGTTGCGCTCCCCGGAAATTGACACCGGTGTCAAAAAAACTACCGTGACGTGTGACGTGCCGTCAATCGACATTAAGTCGCAGTAATGTCGGGTTAGTTACCCAACCTTACATGGGGATGACGGCAATAAGTATTTGATAAGTAATATAATTCTACATGGATGGGGTGCGCTGACAACGTGATGCAGCCGCGCATCACTATCATAAAATCATAGATGCAAGGCGTGCGAGACAGACCGGCTGCCGGCAAGGCTGCCGTTGAACGGCGCCGATGCTGGTTTGCAGGCATTTCCCGAACCGGTCTCGAAATGGCGCGTTGAGAAGACCTTGGCAAGCGGTTCACGGCCGCTTGTCGATCCACAGCCAACGCGTGCGGTTGACGTCGCGCGCGTTCGGAATCCAGCCTTTCACATAAGGCTGAACCAGATCGCGGGTGACCATGAAATAGGCGGGCACCCAGGCATAGTCCGCGAGCGCCAGCTGTTCTGCTTCTTGCATCTTTTCCCCGCGTGCCTTCGCGTCGGTCATGGTTTCGGCGGCGGCGAGCAGGGTGTCGTATTTCGGATTGCTGTAGGCGCCGTAGTTCTCGCCGCTGCCCGACCGCAACAGGTCGAGGAAATTGCTGGCGTCGTTGAAATCGGCGATCCAACTGGGCGAGGCAATGTCGAAATCGCGGTTCTGCACCATCTGCTGGAAGACCTGGCCTTCCACCGTGACGATCGAGATATCGAGATCGATCTTCGCCATCATAGCCTGGAACGCGACGGCGTTGCGGACACTGTCCGGGTTGGTCGACGTCAGAAAGCGGAGCCGCAGGCGGTGGCTTGGCCCGTAGCCCATCGCCCGCATCAGCGCCCGGGCTTTGACGAGGCGTTGCGCGAAGGGGACATCCTTGAACCAAAGTGCCGCGGTGCCGGGATAATCTGCGACGCCCGGCGGCACGATGCGATAGGCGGGCGTCTCGCCGATGCGGTGAATCTTGCCGGTCAGAACCTCGCGGTCGAAGGCGAGATTGATGGCCTCGCGCAGGCGGATGTCCTGAAACGGCTTGCGGGGGAAGTTCATGGCGTAATAGGCGACACCGAGATAGGGCGCGATGCGCAGCGCCTGCGGGATGTTCCGGCGCATCCAATCGATCTGGTCGTTGGGGAACGGGTTAAGCGTGTCGAGCTGGCCTGCGCGGAATTCGCGCAAGGCCGCCTCGGAATTGTCGGTCTGATAGTAATTGACGGTTTGAATGCGCACATGCGCCGCATCGTAGAACAGCGGGTTCTTCACCAATGTCACGCGGTCGCCGGGCACCCACGCCTTGAGCTTGTATGGTCCGTTGCCGACATAGTTCTTCGGCCTCGACCACGCCGCGCCGAATTTCAGATAGATGTGGCGCGGGATCGGCCAAGCGACCTGATGATCCATCAGCTGCGGCAGATAGGCGGCGGGATGTTCGAGCGTGACCATCAGGGTCCTGTCATTGACGGCGCGAATCCCGAGCGCCGTCGGCGGCAGCTTGCCGGCGCTTATCGCGTGCGCGTTCTTCACGACCCACAGATTGTAGGCATAGGGCGCGGCCGTTTTCGGATCGAGCAGCCGGCGCCACGCGGTGACGAAATCCGCCGCGGTCACCGGTACGCCATCCCACCAAAGGGCTTTGCGCAGGTGAAAGGTCCAGACCAGGCCGTCGGACGATGTTTCCCAGTGCGTCGCGATGCCGGGGATCGGCTCGCCGCGCGGGCCGTCGGTCGTCAGACCGATGATCATGTCGCCGACGACCCAGGCTTCCCAGTTGCCCTGGATGAAAGCGGGATCGAGGCTTTTGATATCCGGCCCGTTGCCGCGATTGAGCACTGGCCCGGCATCTTTGGGAGGCGAACAGCCGAACAGCAGGACGGCTGCCGCTGCGAGGATTGTTCTGGCGAGGCCCGATTCCATCGGGCCCGACGCTATCACACGTTGACGGCGTCGCGGTCGAGCGACAGCCAGCGGGTGCGGTGGAAGTTAATCGGGTTTTCGACCCAGCCCTTCACCTGCAGAGAGACCAGATTGCGCGTAACGCCGAAGAAAACGGGAGCGATAGCGGCATCATCCAGCAACAATTGCTCGGCCTGCGCCAGGAGCAGGGTCCGCGCGGCCGGGTTTTCGGCGTAGTCCGATTTCTCCACCAGCGCGTCGTATTGCGGGTCGATATAGGTGCCGTAGTTCATGTCGCCCGTGGAACTCTGGAAGAGGAACAGATAATCCTTGGCATCGCTGTAGTCGGCGATCCATCCCGCCCAGGCGACGGAAAATTGCTGCTTGCGCAGAAGGTCGTATTGCAGCTGACTGTCCGACGGCATGATGCGCACTTCGCATCCGACCTCGTGCCACATCTCCTGGAACGCCAGGGCGACGATCTTGGCTTCCGTCGTGTTCATCGTGTTGAAGTCGAAGCGGAGCGGGTTGCCGGGGCCGTAGCCGGCCTGGGCCAGCAGCCACTTTGCCTTGGCGCTGCGTTCGGCCATCGGCATCGATTTGAAACGCAGCTGCGGGCCGGCGGGATAGCCGGGCAGATAGGGCGGGATCAGGGCATAGGCCGGCGTTTCGCCGCCGCGCATCACCTTCTGGCATATGATCTCGCGGTCGATGGCCAGCGACAGCGCCCGACGCACGCGCAAATCGTCGAACGGCTTCCGTTTGAAATTGAACTGCACGTATTGGGTCAGAAGGAAGGGCGACAGGCGCAGTTCGCGGGGCATGACGCGCTCCAGCCAGCCGATCTGCTGCGGCGGAACGGAATCCGTTAGAAGGTCGAATTCCCCGCCGCGGAATCGCTTGATCGCCGCCGATTCGTCCTGCGTCGGGTAGTAAAAGACGTGTTCGATGGCCACCGTGTCGCGCGCATAGAAATTCGGGTTCTTGGCCAGGCGAATGTGGTCGTTCGCAATCCACTCCTTCAGGACATAGGGGCCGTTGGTGACGATGTTCTGCGGCTGGGTCCAGTCGTCGCCGTATTTCTCCACGACATGGGCGGGGATCGGCAGCATGGTCTGGTGCATCGCCAGCTGCATCAGGTAGGGGACCTGATAGATGAAGCTCAGCTCCAGCGTGGCGTCGTCCACCGCGCGCGCGCCGATCTGGTCGGGCGAAACCTTTCCCTCCGCCGCCTGCTGCATATTGCGGATCGGATAAAGGATGGGGACATATTGCGCCGCGGTCTTCGGGTTTCCCATGCGCCGGAGCGAATAGACGAAATCGTGAGCCGTGACCGGCGTGCCGTCAGACCATTGGTGGTCGCGGATCTTGAAGGTGTAGACGAGACCGTCCGGGCTGACGCTGTAGCTTTCCGCCGCGCCCGGGATCGGCATTGCGGCGGCGTCCTCGGTCATCAACCCCAGGAACATGTCGCAGACGATGTTGTTCTCCCAATCGCCCTGTATCTTGTTGGGATCGAGGGTGTCCGGCTCGGCACCGTTGCCTCGGTTGAGCGTGCCCGGACCGGCGGTCGAAGGGGTGAAGGTCTTGCTGGAACTGCCGCCGAACGACAGCGCCAAGGCTCCCGTCGCGGCAGCCGCGCCGGCCGCCACAATCGTGCGGCGCGTCAGTTTGCTGTGTTTACGGTCAGCCATGTTGAGCCTTCACAGTCTCGCGCTGTCGGCACGGATATCGTATCATCCGCGTCTCTGGCTGCACGAGGGATGCGCCGAATCCGCATTGAAACAAGGAGCGTTCGAAGCCGTCATGAATTTGCGCCCGCTGGCCGTGTTGGCCGTCTTTCTTCTTGCCTCGTCCGCCGCACAAGCCGGCTCTGACGACGGTGTGGTCGCCGCCATCGGAAAATGCGCGGCGCTGACCGACAACACCGCGAGGCTGGCCTGCTACGACCAGATCGCCGCCGAGATGAAGATCATGGCCGCCGCGCCGCAGACAACGGCTCCCCAGCCGGTTGCGCACCCCAAGCAGACGGCGGCCGCAGTTCCGAGCAAGGAAAAGGAAGAATCCTGGTTCGGCCTCGATCTCGGCAGCTGGTTCGGCGCGACCAGCCCCGCCCAGCAGACCACGCCGCAGCAGTTCGGCAGCGAGGCCCTGCCGCCGCCGCCCGTTACGCCCGGCGAGGCGCCGCCGCCCAAGCCGATAGACAGCATCACGGCCACGGTCACCGATTTCGCCTTCAATCCTTACGGACGGTTCACGGTCTTTCTCGACAATGGCCAAATCTGGCAGCAGTTGCAGGGCGACAGTGGCGTCGCACATTTCAGCAAGACCGAGAAGAACAAGGTCACGATCTCGCGGGCGATCTTCGGCAGTTATGATCTGGTGATCGGCGATCATATGGCTCTCTACAAGGTAAAGCGCATCAAGTGACCACCTCGTCGTGTTCGGCGACGAAATGGCCGGGCGAGACCTGGATCAGCTTGGGGCGATATTGCTCGGCGGTTGCGCTGTCGATCACCTTCGATTTCAGGAAGGTGAGGGGCGCGCGCGTAGCGAGCGGTGACGGCAGGTCGCCGGCCAGCTTGATGCGCTTCTTGGCCCGTTCCAGCCTGGGATCCGGCACCGGTACCGCCGAGATCAATGCCTTGGTGTAGGGGTGACGGGGATCGAAGTAGATCGTGTCGCCGTCCGCGATTTCCACGACCTGGCCCATGTACAGCACGATCACGCGGTGTGCGAGCTGGCGCACGATGGCGAGGTCGTGGCTGATGAAGATCAGCGACATGTGCGTCTGCGCCTGCAGCTCGGCGATCAGTCGGACGATCTGCGCCTGGATCGAGACGTCCAGCGCGCTCACGGCCTCGTCGCAGATCACCAGCTTGGGCTCGACGATCATGGCGCGCGCCACACCGACGCGCTGGTTCTGCCCGCCGGAGAATTCATGCGGATAGCGGTTGATCCACCCCGGATCCAGGCCGACCCGCGCCATCATCTTCTTGACACGCGCCGAAACTTCTTCGCGCGGCAGTACGGGCATGAGCGCATGCAGCGGTTCGGCAATCGACTGGCCCACCGTGCAGCGCGGATCGAGGCTGGCGAGCGGGTCCTGGAAGACGATCTGCAATTCCTTGCGCAGCTTGCGAAGGTCTTCCCGGCGATGCGTATCGAGATCGTGGCCCAACCAGACGACAGAGCCGTCCGTGCGCGGCAGAAGTTGCAGGATGGCCCGCGCCAGCGTCGACTTTCCGCATCCGGATTCGCCGACGACGCCCAGAGTCTCGCCCTGGCGCAGCGTGAAGCTCACGCCGTCCACGGCGCGCAGCGGCCTGGTGATCCAAGGCGCGACCTTGATCGGGAAATGCACTTTGAGATCGGAGACTTCGAGCAGTTTCGGCGCGTCGGGAGCAGGCTCGGCGCGCGCGGTCTCGGTCAGGTCCGCCTTGTCGAGGCGCGGCATCGCGTCGATCAGCTCTTTCGTGTAGGCGTGCTGCGGGCGGTAGAAGATGCCCTCCACGGGGCCGGCCTCGACGATTTGCCCTTCGCGCATCACCTGCACGCGGTCGGCAATACCGGCGATCACGCCCATGTCGTGCGAAATCATCACCACGGCGGTCTTCAGTTCGCTCTTCAACTCGCGCATGATGTCGAGAATCTGCGCCTGTACCGTCACATCCAGCGCCGTCGTCGGTTCGTCGGCGATCAGCAGGTCTGGACCCGACACAGTCGCCATGGCGATCATCGCGCGCTGGCGCATGCCGCCCGACAGCTCGTGCGGGTACTGGCGCATCCTCTGGCGTGCTTCCGGGATGCGCACGACCTCGAGGATTTCGATGGCGCGCGCTTCCGCCACGTCGCGCGGGATGCGGCGATGACTGCGAAGCCCCTCCATGATCTGCGCGCCGATGGTCATGTGCGGCGTCAGCGACGTCAGCGGATCCTGGAAGATCATGGTGATGTTGGAGCCGCGCACGCGGTTGAGCTTGTGCTGCGGAAGGCCGAGGAGTTCCCGGCCGCGGTACTTGACGCTGCCCGTGGCGCGTCCGTTCGACGATAGAAGCCCCATGGCCGCCAGGAACACCTGGCTCTTGCCCGATCCGGATTCGCCCACCACGCCCAGGCATTCCCCTTCGGCGATGTCCAAGCTGACGTTCCTGACGGCATGCACCTCGCCGTCGTGGGTCGCGAAGCGCACATCGAGATTGCGGATTTCGAAAATCGGTTCGGGCATGCTCAACGTTCCTTGGGGTCGAGCGCGTCGCGCAGACCGTCGCCGATGAAGTTGAAGCAGAACAGGGTCAATGCCATGAACAGGGCGGGGAAGATCAGCATCCATGGCGCGATCTCCATCTGGTTAGCGCCGTCGGAGATCAACACGCCCCAGGACGTCAGGGGTTCCTGCACCCCCAGGCCCAGGAACGACAGGAAGCTCTCCGCCAGGATCACGTCGGGGATCGTCAGGGTCACGTAGATGATCACCGGTCCCAGCAGGTTGGGGATGACGTGACGCAGGATGATCGCCAGCGGACCGACGCCGCCGGCGCGCGCCGCCTCGATGAATTCCTTGTGCTTGATGGACAGCGTCTGGCCCCGCACGATTCTCGCCATGGTCAGCCATTCCACCGCGCCGATGGCTACGAACAGCAGGAACAGGCTGCGGTGGAAGATCACCATCAGGATGATGACGAAGAAGATGAAGGGCAGGGAATAGAGGACGTCGACTACGCGCATCATGATGTCGTCGAGGAGCCCGCCGATATAGCCCGCGATCGCCCCGTACAGCACGCCGATCAGGAGGCTGACCAGAGTCGTCACCAGGCCGACGGCCAGCGACACCCGTGCACCGTAGAGCACGCGCACGAACAGATCGCGCCCGACGGAATCGGTTCCGAACCAGTGCGTACCGCCAGCGTTGCACATGACGGTGGAATCCGGCCACCAGTCGGGCGCGCACGACACCACGTTCCAGTCGGTGGCATCGAAGCTGTATCGCGACAGCAGCGGCGCGAGGATGGCCATCAGGGTGATGATCGCCAGCAGGACCATGCTGACGACGGCCGCCTTGTTCTCGAACAGGCGGCGGCGCGCGTCCACCCACAGGCTGCGTCCGCGCATTTCCTGCGCCCTGGTCATGGCGGCGGCGTTGCCGGCATTCGGCACGATTATGCTCATCGCTTGTAGGTCACCCGCGGATCCAGCACGGCGTAAAGCAGATCGGCCACAAGATTCAGTCCGATGATGAAGACGGCGTAAACGATGATCACGCCCATCATCAGCGTGTAATCGCGATTGAGCGCGGCGTTCACGAAGTAACGGCCGATCCCCGGCAGCCCGAAGATTTGCTCGACGATCAGCGATCCCGTCAGCAGGCCGGCGACGGCCGGGCCGAGATAACTCACCAGCGGCAGCAGCGATGAGCGCAGCACATGGCGCCACAGGATCAGATAGGCCGGCAGGCCCTTGGCGCGGGCCGTCCGCACATAGTTGGAGCGCAGCGCCTCGATGGTGCTGCCGCGGACCAGCCGCGAGATGATCGCGATCTGCGGCAGTGCCAGCACGGTGACGGGCAGGATCATGTTCGGCAGGGCCCCGCCGTTCCAGCCGCCGACCGGCAGGGACAGGTCCATGCCCAGGAAATTCACGCCGTAGATGCCGAAGATCAGGGTCAGGATCGGCGCCGTGACGAAGGTCGGTATCGTGATGCCAAACATCGCCAGCACCATCACGCCGTAGTCGGTGCCTTTGTTCTTGTTCAGCGCGGCGATGGTTCCCAATGCGATTCCGAAGAAGATGGCGAGGGCCATCGCCGAGAGGCCTAGGCGCAGGCTGACGGGCAGGCCGGCGGCGATCATCTCGCCGACTGTGAAATCCTTCGTCTTGTACGAAGGTCCGAGGTCGAAATGCGCCAGATTGTCCAGATAGATGAAGTATTGCTCGTAGACGGGCTTGTCGAGGTTGTAGGCCGCTTCGATGTTGTACTCGATCTCCGGCGGCAGATGGCGATTGGAGTCGAAGGGACCTCCCGGCGCGAGGCGCATCATGAAGAAGGCGAACGTGATGATGATGAAGAGCGTGGGCAAGGCGCCTAGGAAGCGGCGGGCCGCATAAGAAAGCATCACTCGGTTCTCATCTTGCGGTACGCCCGCTGAATCACGCTGCAGTCAGAACGTCCGCGAGAGCGGCGTGCATGTCAATGCGCGGAGATTTCTGATTACACGGCAATCGTGAAAGAATCGAAAATCGCGCGACTGCATAAACAGAAGGCAACGGCGCGCCGGATATGCTCCAGGAAGCGTCAGAAATCTCACAGCATGACCGCCGCCGATCGTTGTTCGCGCGATCGCGGCTTCCGTCTACGGCAAGTTCGCGGCGTCGGACGAAGTGGGATGCGCATTCGTCTGCAAAACGCTGCGTCAAAGTTTAGAAAATCTTGCCGCCGTGTGGTTCATGATGATGCGCTCATTTGCGGGTTCGTGCCGTCCACCCGACAGCGCAGGCGCGAATCCTAAGGTTCCGCCGTCCAGCGGTTGCGCCGACGGCATGGCTTCCGAGCCTGGCCTATTGCTTTTTTTCCAGCCACGCCTGCCAGAGCGGGGCGATGTCCGCGCCATGCAGCCGCCACCAGTCGTCGTCGACGGAAAAAGCGGTTGTGAAATGCGATGTCGGCAGGAATGGCGCCATGGCAACGTCAAGTTCCGGATTTTTTCCGACATAGCGCAGGGCGGAACGGCGCGCCGGGCCGTAGGGCACCCAGTCGGCGACGCCCGCAAGGTGCTAGGCTTGCGTGGCGAAGCGGATGAAATCCATCGCGAGCGCACGTTTGGGATCGCCTTTGGGAACCCCGAACACGTCGAACTCGTAGAGTTGCCGGTCCCAGATGACGCCCAGATTGTTGCCGTGCATGGCGGCGCTGAAAACATCGCCGTTGAGGATGGTAGAGAAGGCGGCGCGTCCGTCCGCCAGCATATGCGCGGGTGTGTTGTCGTTCGTCCACCACACCAGGGCGCTTCGGATCGTGTCGAGCTTGGCAAGCGCGCGCGCCACACCCTGCGGTGTTGACAGCACGGCGTAGACATCGCGGGGGGCGACGCCATCGGCCAGCAGTGCAATCTCCAGATTGAATTTGGGGCTGGCGCGGCGCAGCGCCCGTGGGCCCGGGAACTTCTTCAGGTTGAAGAAGTCGGCGAGCGTGGCGGGTTGCTCGCCATGGAAGCGATGACGGTCATAGGCGATGGTCTGGCTGTACACGACGCTTCCCACCCAGCACGGCCCGACCGCACCCGGCACGAAGTCCTGCGCGGCGGGCGCGCCATCCGGCCCGATGGGCAGCGTCGTCGCGTCGATCCGCTCCAGCAGGCCCTGGCGGGAGGCCGCCACCGCGTCGGGCAGTTCCAGATCGATTACATCCCAGGAGTATTTCTTGGCCGCGACCTGGCGGGCCAAGTCCGCCGTACCGCCGTCATATTCTGCGATGCGCACGTCCGCGCCGCTGCGGTCGGCGAAGGGGCGCAGGAGGGCGCTTGCCTGCGCGTGGCCGTATTGCCCCGGCCAGGTTGCGACCGTCAGCTTGGGACTTTTGTTCGTCAGCCAGAGATAGCTGAACAGAACGACGATGACGACGACATACGCGACAGCGCCTGCTGTGATGACCCAGCGTCTCATGATTTCCTCAATGGATGCCGAACATGTTCTTCAGCACGTCCTCGGGACTCTTCTTTTTTTTCTGGCCGGACTGAGGCTTCGTCTTGCCGCCGCCGAACAATCCCTTGAACGGGGCACGCCCGGTTTCGAGGTTCTGCAACACGCCGCCGACCATGCCTGCCATGTCCGGCGCGTAATGGACATGGTCCCACGAGCCCTGGATGCGGAACGGTATGCCAATGCTCAGGCCTCGCGATCCTCCGACGGCGGCTTTCGGCACCAGGCGGAAATCGATCGTGCGGTTGCCGACGTCGATGGCGCCGGCGCCTGTCATCGACAGCAAGGGTCCCGAAAGGCGGAAATCCTTGTTGGCCAGGACACCGTTGGCGATGACGAACGTCCCGCCCATGTCGTGGAAATCGGTGGTTGCGGCCGTGCCGGTCGCGCCGCCGCCCAGCACCGTCTGGATCGTCCGCGCGACGGCGCCCAGATCGACGCCGCGGATGCGTCCCTGGCCGGCGGCAATGGAACCCTTGCCCGACAGTGTATGCATCACGGCAAAGGCGTTTGTGCCCTGCGAGGCGATGGCGAGCGACAGAGATCCGGAGCCCTCGATGCTGCTGATGCCAAGCGTGTCGGTGAGGAACGGCCTCAGCGCGACATTGTTGAATTGGAGCGTATTGTGGAAGACGGGCACCGGGCTGCGCCCGTCGACGTCGAGTTCCGCCTGGCCGGTGCCGCCGTACAGCGTGATCGGATCGAGGCGCGCGGTCAGCGCGCCGCCGTACAAGGCCACGTTCAGGACCGTCTTTCCCAACCGCAGATTACGGATGCGGAGCGCGCCGACGCTCAGCGAAAGACTGGCGTCCACCCGCTTCAGCAGCGCAAAGCTGAATGGCGCCCTGCTCCAGCCCGTCTGAGGAGATGCCGGCCCGGAGGGCTTGCCGGCCGCCAGATAGGGATTGAGGTCGAGGCGATCGATCGACAGCGTGCCCGTCAGGTCCGGCACTTCGCCGTGCGCGTCGATGGTGAGTTGTCCCGCCATCTTCGAGCGGTCGAGCGTCAGCTGCAGTCCGGAGAAGGTTGTCACCTTGTCCTTGGAGACGATCTGGCTTTCCAGCGATGTCCGGCCCAGACCGCCGCCTGCCGGCAGCGCTTCGCCGAGCCATCCCGCCATGTTGCGCAAGGACGGTGTATCGAATTTGAAGTGCCCGGTCAGAGTCCCCGCCGGATCGAGCAGGCCTTTGAAGCTGGCCTGCAGCATGTCGGAGGTCAGCGACAGATCGAGCGCGGTCGTGCCGTTGCCGAGCAGGGTCTGGATGGTGGCGACGTGGCCGTCGAAATCGATCTTGTGGCCGTTTTCGGTCAGGTTGCCGTCGAGCGAGACCGGCCGGTCAAGCTGCGTGATGCCGATCGTGG
>DAIDUA010000126.1 GCA_027456965.1 Alphaproteobacteria bacterium
GTATAGGCGCAGGTCGATTGATAGTCGCGATTCCAGCCGAGCCCCTGATAGGCATTGGTGCTGCCTGGATTGGCGACGTACCCGCCGCCGTTCGGATCAAGTACGAGATCGGTTTTTCCGGCCAGCGCGGCGCTCATTCCCACCGTCGTGGGAGAATATTGCAGACCCAAATAGGAATTGTTGCGGTTGGAATTCCAATGCCCCGCGAACGACAGCCAGCCGGCCGACCCGAAATCCTGGTAGATGTTGAAATTGCCCTGGATCTTCCGCAGATGCCCGGGTCCCTTGAACTTGTCGTAGTCCTGATAGGACAGTGCGGCGAAGGCCTTGGTGCCCCATGGGCCGACTTCGCCGCTGTCGACGCGCATGAAATAGCGCTGCTTGCTCCAGCTGCCGGCCGAACCGTCCGCCAAGACGCCGAAATCGTCATGCGGCGTGTCCGACACGATGGCGATCACGCCGCCCATCGCCGCCGCTGTCGGACTGTCGACGTCGGTTGTGCCCTGGTTGACGCTGACGCGCTGCACGACTTCCGCATCGGGCATCTGGTTGGTGTAGATGGCGTAATTGCCCGTGTCGTTCAGCGGCATGCCGTCAAGGGTCAAGGAGATATGCGCGCCGTCCTGGCCGTGCAGTCGGATGGTGCCGCCGCTGGAGCCGTAGGGATCGTTGTTGGTGAAGTTCACGCCGGGCATGAAGTTCAGCGATTGGAACACGGTCTGACCGGCGGTCTGCGTGTCCAGGAACTCGCTGGTGATCGTCGACCGCTCCTTGGCGATCGACTGGGCATTCATCAGACCGCTCATATTGACCCGCGTTCCCGTCACGATGACCGTCTCGACCTCTTGTGTGCCGGTCGATTGCGCGAGGGCCGGCGTGATGCCGAGCACAAGTGGCACGGCCATGATCGCGACCGGGCAAACGCCGGTCAGTAATCTTTTCGCCAATTTCATTGTCATTTTCCCCAAGGTTCAGATTGATCGGTTGCATGTCTCCGCGTGCGCAGTACGCCTGCGCGGTTTCGGCCGCTTTCGCTTGGATGGCTGAAGAGAAAGAAGCTGCAGGCTCGCCCGCCGCGCAGACGCCCGACCGCCGGCGCAGACGGCGCGCATATCCCCAAGGCCCCAATACATCAGCAGTCCCGACCCGCCGGCCTGCAGGCTGTCACCTGCAGAACGGCGGCCTACATGCCCAGCAGCAATCCGCTGCTGAGGCTTCACAGTGACTCTGCTTACACGTAACGCGCGTGACAGATATGTGCGGGGATTGTCACACCGACATGGCGGCGCGTCGGATCGTCGATGTATTTCTTTGAATGATTGTAAGTTTCAGAAATTTCGTCTGCTGCGACGTGATGCATCGCTGCGCGTTGGCGGCTTGGATTACGCCGCTTTTGAGAGAAATCTGAGGAGCAATAGCGCAACTTGCGACGATGCTCTCGTTGCGGCCGCGAGTGTCTCCGCGTGCGACAAGTGGGCTGTTGATAAGCCGGCCGCGGCATTCGTCACCAGGGACAAGGCCGCAACTTTCATTCCGCAATGCCGGGCTACGAGACATTCCGGAACCGTCGACATGCCGACGACGTCCGCACCGAGTCCCGCGAACATCCGCACCTCGGCCGGCGTCTCGAAGTTGGGACCCTGCGTGTAGAGATAAACGCCCGTCCGGACCGCGACGCCGGCCTCACGCGCGGCGACGACAAGTGTCGCGCGCAGGTCCGGATCGTACGCATCGCTCATATCGGGAAAGCGCGGGCCGATGGCATCGTCGTTCGGACCGACCAGCGGATTGATGCCGGAGAAGTTGATGTGATCCTTGACGATCATCAGCGTCCCCGCCGGCATGTCGGACTTCAGCCCGCCCGACGCGTTGGTAAGAACGAGGCGTTCCACACCGAGCTTGCGGAGCGTGCGGATGGGCGCGGCGATCGCCTGCGGCGGATGGCCTTCATAAGCGTGGATGCGTCCCTGCATGATCGCAAGCGGCTTTCCCTCGATCTCGCCGACCATCAGATTTCCGGAATGGCCCGCCACGGTCGAGCGCGGAAAGCCGGGGATGTCGGCGTAAGGGATGCCGGTCGCGTGTGACAGTTTTTCGGCAAAGCCGCCCAGCCCGCTGCCCAGCACGACCGCCGTCTTCGGAAACGCAGCGCCGAGGCGCGCGCGGATGGCGGCGGCGGCGCGGTCGATCAGACCGGTTTGGTCATCGCTCATGGGCCATAGGTGTTAGAGCCTGCGGCGCACATGGACAAGCCCCGCCTTTCTTGGAACAATGTCCAACAAACAATCCTCATCCTGAGAAGCGAGCAAAGCGAGCATCTCGAAGGACGAGGGCGGCGTCACGACCGGCTCAGAGAATTGGTATGCGCGCGATCGTTGCAGTCCTTGATTCCTTCGGCATCGGCTCCGCGCCGGACGCCGGCCGTTTCGGGGATGCGGGCGCCAACACCTTCGGTCACATTGCGAACCTCTGCGCAAGCGGCAAGCTCGGGCGCGGCCCGCTGCGCATTCCAAACCTGCTGTCGCTCGGGCTTGGCCTCGCCGCGCACGAGGCCGATCCGGCTGTGGCCACGCCGCGATCGGGAAAAATCACCGGGCGCTACGGCGCCGCCGCCGAGCTGAGCAAAGGCAAGGACACGCCGAGCGGCCATTGGGAGATGATGGGCCTGCCGGTGGAAATCGACTGGGGCTATTTCCCGCGCACCGTCCCGACCTTCCCCCCCGCGCTGACCCATGCGCTGATCGAACGCGCCAACCTTCCGGGAATCCTCGGCAATTGCCACGCCTCGGGCACCGAGATCATCGAGACACGCGGCGCCGAGCACATCGCGACAGGCAGGCCGATTTGCTACACTTCGGCGGATTCCGTGTTCCAGATCGCCGCCCATGAAACGCATTTCGGGCTGAAACGCCTCTACGAGGTCTGCGAAATCGCCCGCAAGCTGGTGGACGACTACCACGTCGGCCGCGTCATCGCCCGGCCCTTCCTCGGCGAACGCCCCGGCGAATTCAAACGCACCGCCAACCGTCGCGACTACGCCACGCCGCCCCACCGGCCGACGCTGCTCGACATCGCCAAAGCACAAGGCCGCGCGGTGATCGGCATCGGGAAGATCTCCGACATCTTCGCCGGCTCTGGTGTCACCCAAAACCTGAAGGCCGATGGCAACCGGCAGATATTCGACACGCTGATGGACTGCACGAAGACCGCGCCGGACGGTGCGATCGTCTTCGCCAATTTCGTCGACTTCGACCAGTCCTTCGGCCACCGCCGCGACGTGCCGGGCTATGCCGGCGCGCTGGAAGAATTCGACGCGCGCATTCCCGAGCTTCAGGCGGCCTTGCGGCCCGGGGACCTCGTGGTCTTCTCCGCCGATCACGGCTGCGATCCCACCTGGACGGGCACCGATCACACCCGCGAATACGTGCCGATCCTCGCCTTCGGGCCGGAGATTCCACCGGGCCCCATAGGCATCCGCAAGACCTTCGCCGACATCGGCCAATCTATCGCCAAGCATCTCGGGCTCGAACCGCTGCCCGTCGGGACATCGTTCTTATGAGCACCAACGACAGACAATCCGCCGTTTACGGCGACGAGCCGGCCGCCGATCTTGTGCTCTGCGCCACGCCGCAGGCGGCCTTCGACCGGCTGGTGAAGCTCTATGACGAGGCCATTGCCGAGATCGAGAAGAACTTCACGGCCTTCTCGCACGACGAGACCGGACCGGCCGGGCCGCATCCGGTCTATCCCTATCTGGCGGTTGATGTCGCCTTCGGCGAGTCCCGTTCGACCAGCCTCGCCTTCGGCAAGGTCACGTCGCCCGGCCGCTATGGCACCACGGTCACCGCGCCGCATCTCTTCCGCGCCTATCTGATCGAGCAACTCACCCTGCTGACCAAGAACTACAAGGCCTCGATCTATGTCGGCAAAAGCCGCACGCCGATCCCGCTGACCTTCGCGGTGGAACGCGCCGCGTCGCAGATGGACGCCGAACGGCGGCTGAGGCTGGCGGAGCGCTTCCCCCTGCCCCGTCTCGACGCGGCGCACGACTCCATCGTCGATGGCGGCAAGTGGCTGGGCCCGGGGCCCGCGCCGCTGTCGCTGTTTTCCGCCGAGCGCGTCGATTTCTCGCTGCACCGGCTGCGCCATTACTCCGGCACCGATCCGGATCATTTTCAGAACTTCGTGCTGTTCACCAACTACCAGCGCTACATCGACGAGTTCATCGTCTACTGCCAGAAGGAGATCGAGGCCGGCCGCGCGCAGGCCTTCGTCGAACCGGGCAACCGCGTCACAGAGCCCGGCAAGCCGCCGTCGCAGCCGCCACTCGCCAAGCTGCCGCAGATGCCCGCCTATCATCTCGTGCAGCGCGGTTATGACGGCATCACCCTGGTCAACATCGGCGTCGGCCCGTCGAACGCCAAGACCGTCACCGATCATCTCGCCGTGCTGCGCCCGCATGTCTGGCTGATGGTCGGCCATTGCGGCGGGCTGCGCGCCAACCAGCGGCTCGGCGACTACGTGCTGGCGCACGCCTATCTGCGCGACGACCAGGTGCTCGACGACATGCTGCCGACGGAAATCCCGGTGCCGCCCATCGCCGAGGTGCAGGTGGCGCTGGCCCGCGCCGTCAGCGAGATCACCGGCGCGAAAGGACAGGTGCTCAAGGAGCGTCTGCGCACCGGCACCGTCGTCACCACGTCGGACCGCAATTGGGAGCTGCGCTTCGCCGAACAGTCGACGCGCTTCAACCAGTCGCGCGCCATCGCCATCGACATGGAGTCGGCGACCATCGCCGCCAACGGCTACCGCTTCCGCGTGCCCTATGG
>DAIDUA010000127.1 GCA_027456965.1 Alphaproteobacteria bacterium
CGCCGAGATCGGGGTTGGGCACCACGACATGGCGATCGAAACGGCCCGGTCGCAGCAACGCGGGATCAAGCACGTCGGGTCTGTTGGTCGCGGCGATCAGGATTACGCCTTCGGTCGATTCAAAACCGTCCATTTCCACGAAGTCGGAACCCGAAATCGTGAAGAAAGGAACATTCGCCTCGCCGGCAATGGCGCGCGCCAGCAGCGTTTTACCGGTGCCCGGCGGCCCTACGAGCAGCACGCCCTTGGGAATGCGCCCACCAAGCCGTTGGAATTTCTGCGGATCTTTCAGGAAGTCGACGATTTCCTTCAGATCGTCCTTTGCTTCGTCGACGCCGGCCACGTCCTCGAACGTCACACGGCCCTGGCGCTCTGTAAGCAATTTCGCGCGCGACTTGCCGAATCCCATCGCCTTGCCGCCGCCAGCCTGCATCTGGCGCAGAAAGAACACCCAGACGCCGATCAAAAGCAGCATCGGGAACCAGTTGAGGAGCACGCCAATGAGCGTGGGCATGCCGTCGTCAGCTTGGGCGATCGAAATGTTGACGTTGTGCGCCTTCATTGTCGACCACAACGACTGATCACTCGTGGGCACGGTCGTCGTGAATTGCTGCCCGCTCGCCAATTCGCCATGAACCTGGTCGCCCTGAACGGTGACCTTCTTGACGTCGCCTTGCGACACCTCTTGGACAAACTGCGTGTACGTGATGACCGACGCGTTGGTGTGCTGGCCGGTCCCCTGGAACAGGTTGAACAGAAGCACCAACAGCAGTGCGATCAGAATCCAGAGCGCCAAATTGCGAAGGTTGTTCAAGTGCGTCCTTCTTTCTACAAGTTCTCAAGGCAATGAATCGACAGTACCCAGTATCTATAGATAGGAGGTTTCTGCCGCATTGCCATATTTAGAAACGTTAAGGAATTTATGTCGCGTCAGCAATGACAATGCCCTAATGGGCTTAAGAACGTATTTTGACGGCCTAGCCCTTGTTTTTCTTCACTTTACTACGAGTTTCCTCGCGCCTGACGAGTACGGAACCCGGACCAAAGACGGCCTTCGCCACCGGCGCTGGTGCAATCCGGCAACAATGTAATGTCCGCCCCCCCCCAAGAGATCCTCCGGCTAGCTGATCGAACAAGCGTTCTAGCCTTTCAAACCGTGGTCGGTAGGGGCTTTCCGAGACCGTCATCAGCACCGTCGCAAGTGCGCGAAGACCCACTTCGCGCGGTGCGCCGGTCAGGGCAACCGTATCAAGCAGCGCCACGCCGCCTTCGAAGCGGCAGGCGCGTGCCAGCACCGCCTGGCTGACTGTGTCAAGCGCCGCCCTGGCACGGGCCATATGGGCGGCCGCATCGGCGACCCGCGCCTTGCTGAGACCGATGGCCTCCAGAGCCGGCCAAGCGTTTCTGATCTTTACCCGGGCAAAACGCGGGTCTTCGTTCATTGGATCGTCGAGCCAGACCTGCTTCCGCGCCCGCAGGTGGTCGCGGAGGGCTTTACGTTCTAGGGCGAGCAGAGGCCGCACCAAGGCCAACTCCCGAAACTCCGCCAAGGGATAAGGCGCGACGGCGCGCATTGCCGAAAGCCCGTCGACGCCGCTGCCGCGCCCTAATCTGAGCAAGAACGTCTCCGCCTGGTCGTCGCGCGTATGGCCCACGTAAATCGCCTTCACACCATTTTGCACCGCCCAGGTGCCCATCAGCCTGTAGCGCACATCCCGCGCGGCGGCTTCGATAGAGGTTTCAGGAACCTTGCCGCTGTGCAATAGAAGCTGCGCCCTTAGCCCCGCCGCTCTTGCCCACCGCAACACCTGCCGTGCCTCGGCGGCAGATTCCGGACGTAGGGCGTGATCGACGCAAAGCACCACCGGCAGCGGCAAGCCCGCCTGCTTCGCCCAATCGCGCAAAAGATACATTAGTGCCAGCGAATCACTACCGCCAGAAATCGCTGCCGCGCCGGGCCATGGCGCACCGGCAGCGTGCATCGCGTCAGCGAAGCGCGCAGCCAGCCCGCCGTCCTGGTTATCGGCAGGACGCCGCACGCGTGCCCGCGGCTTGCGAGAGGATCGCTGCGGGGGTTTTCGGGTATTTGCGCTTGAGATCGCCAAGCGTCAGGCAGCCTTCTTTATTTTGACCCATCGCAATGAGCGACTGGCCGAGTTTCAGCATGCTATCCGGACCACGCGAACTTGTCGGGTATTTCTTGATGCCTTCGGCAAAGGCCTGCGCGGCACCCATATAGTCCTTTTGAACATATGCGATGTCACCGACCCAATAGAGGGCCTGCGGCGCCAAATCGTCCTTGGGGTAGGTGTCCGCGAAATTCCGGAACGCGGCGCGCGCTTCGTCATATTGCGCCTTAGCCAGCAGATTCATTGCGGAATCGAACTGTGGCCGGGTGTCGGGCGAAGTTGGCGTTACGCCAGGGCCCGCCGGCAGCGTGCCGAGGACACCACCGCCGGAACTGGACGCCGGCTGGCTCGTGGTGGCCGCACTTGCCGTCGCAATCGGATTACAGGATATCCCGCCATTGGTCGGATCCTGCGTCGTGCTCGCACCCAAAAGCTGCGCCGACAAAGTGCAGAGTTTGTAGTCATAGTCCTTCTGCTGGCGATCGAGGCGATCGCTTAACAATTGGATACGGTGCCCAAGTTCTTCATTCTGGCCCGTCAACTGCCGAAGCGATTGTTCGAGATCACGGACGTTCTGTCTCAGTTCGGTGATCAGAGCATCCTGATTGTCTTCGTGCTGTTGGCGGGCGGCCTTTTCTTCGTCACTTTCGCCGAACAGACCAGCGATCTGCATATTCTGCGAACGCACATGTGGCAGCGTCGCTGGCGCCATCTGTGTCGCGCCGGACGAGACGGTGAATGCCGAAACTAGAGCAAGTGCCGCGCCCATCAGTCGTGCTGTCATGTCCATCACCGGTCAAAGAAACATTACGCTAGTGGAATACTTAGCCGAAAATGCGGCCCGTCGGGAGCCGTCAGGCAAGACAAAAGGGCGCCGTTGCCGGCGCCCTTTTCGCATTAGCTGCCTATACCGCGACCTAGGAGGATGCCCCTGAGGCGATGACAGTCACCGCACGGCGATTCTGCGCCCAGCAGGATTCCGTCGATTCCGAACAGATCGGGCGCTCTTTGCCGTAGGAAATTGTATCAATACGCGCGGCCGAAACACCGAGGCTGTTCAGATATTCCTTCACGGCATTGGCTCGGCGCGCGCCGAGTGCCAGGTTGTATTCACGCGTGCCGCGTTCGTCGCAGTTGCCTTCGATGGTAACGCGAACGGACGGATATTTCGCAAGCCACGTGGCCTGACGCTGCAGCGTCGCTTTATCGCCTTCGAGGACGGCGGACTTGTTGTAGTCGAAGTGAACCGTATCGCCGACGTTCACGCGAAGGTCTTCAGCGCTGCCTGGTACGATAGACGGCGCCGGCGTCGCGACAGGAGCCGGAGGCGGGGCCGCCGGTGGCGCCGGTGGCGGCTTGGTCTCACATCCTGCGAGCATAACGGCAAAAGCGACGACTGCCAGTTTCATACCGGCGGACATTTTCGTCATGGCAATCCCAACTCCAAAGAAACACGGCAAGTTCCGGGTGCGACGGAACCGCGTGCAGCCAGCATTTACGCACCCTTCCTACGGCGCCCCATCGGCCCCAAAAAGGCGAAAAGGCGAAAAGGATATTAGAGAATAAACCCTTACTGGATCAAGGGCGACCAAGCCGGATCGGACGCATCTCCTGGTGTGGCCACCCGTCGCTCATTGCGTCCGGTCACGTCGATCGACCATATCTGGGAGCCACGCCCCCCCTCAATTGTTCTGGTAAACATTAGTACGCGACCGTTCGGCGCCCACGTCGGACCTTCGTCCTCCCAGCCGTCGGAAAGAATGCGCTCCCCACTGCCATCAGGGCGCATCACGCCGATACGGAAGGAGCCGCTCGTAATCTTGGTGAACGCAATGAGATCGCCTCGCGGACTCCAAACTGGGGTACCATTGCGCCCCGCGCCGAAGCTGATGCGGTGCTGGTTCGAACCATCTGCGTTCATTACATAAATTTGTTGTGTTCCGCCACGGTCTGACTCGAAGGTGATCTGCTTTCCGTCTGGTGAATATGACGGCGAGGTGTCGATTCCCGGATCGTAGGTCAAGCGTGTGACGGCGCGCGTGCGCAAATCCATTACATAAATGTCCGAATTGCCACCCTTCTCTAGACTCATCACGACCTTATTACCGTCAGGAGAGAAACGTGGAGAAAATGTCATGTTCGGAAAATCGCCGAGCTTTTCCTGGCGGCCGCTTTCCAAGTCGAACAGATACACGGCTGGCTTGCGGCCAATGTACGACATGTAAGCGATCATCTGAGCCGTCGGATTGAAGCGCGGCGTCAGGACGAGATAGCTGCCATTCGTGAGAAAGGTCGGATTGGCGCCGTCCTCGTCCATGACTGCCAAGCGTTTCTTGCGTGCCAGCGGGGGGCCCGACTCGGATATGAAGACAATGCGGGTGTCGAAATAGCCTGTTTCGCCTGTGATCCGCTGGTAGATCGCATCCGAGATCATATGGGCAATGCGCCGCCAATTGGCGGGCTGGGTGAAATACTGAAGGCCAAGCATCTGCTCTTCACCGTAGATATCCCATAGGCGAAAATCGACACGCAGCCGGCCGTCCGACTGCATCGCCACCGACCCCGTCACCAGTCCCTGCGCCGTGATGATGCGCCAATCGCTGAAATTCGGCGCGATATTGATGTTCGTCACTTTGTCGATAAAGGATTTGGGATCCAGCGGCTTGAACAGGCCCGAGCGGTCCAGGTCGGCGCGCACCACCTTGGCTATGTTCTGCCCGGCCGCGACGTCCGCCGGCGTGACGGGCACGAAATCCGGGATGGCGATCGGCAGAGGCTGGATATTGGCCTGATTGACGTCAACCTTCAGCGCCGCGAAAGCCGGCACAAGCATACCAAGGACTGCCGCGAGCGCCGCCAGAAGGGTTGGTGTGAGTTTCCTCATCTGCAGTCTCCCAAAACTATTGTCCGGCCATTAGGCGAGGGTCGAAGACGAACTTGATGTCGCTCCATTGGCTATAGCGGTCGGCCGGCAATTTATACGGCTCACACATATAGATAGCACGACGAGCCGCGTCAGCCGCCGCCCGCATGTATGGATTATTCGCCACGGCGGCTGATGAGTTTGCAGTCAATTGTGGCGGCTGTGCGACAGACCCGTCTCGGTTCAGGAACAATTCGAATTCCACGATCAGCGTCTCCGGATGAGGCGCGCCCACCGGCGGGCTCCAGCACTGGGAAATCTGGTTCCGGAGCGCGTCCACGAGGTCCATGGTCATCGCGCTCTGTGCACCGATGCCCTTGATGTTCTGCGCGCCCACCTTTGCGTTTCTTGGCGTGGTCGCGGCCTGCTTGCGCTTGTCGAGCATCGACATGATATTGTTGATGTCGAACTTCTCTTGTTTAGGCTTGGGTGGCGCCGGTTTCGGCTTCGGCTCAGGTTTGCTCTGCGGCGTTGGGGCGTATTCGACCTTCGGCTGCTGGATCTGCAACGGCATGGGCGGCGGCGTGATCTGTTCCGGCGCCTCCAGTTGCTTTGGCTGTTCCTGCACCATTGGCGCGATATTCGTCTTCTCCGCGATCGTCACGAGGTCAACCGGCACGACGGGCGGAGCCTGATCGGCGAAATCGAGTTTATGCGACCAAGTAAACAATGTGGCCGCAACGATTCCCACATGCAGCAACACCGACCCAACCAGGCCCAAACGCGGCGCCTGTCTGTCCGCTGTCGCGCTATTGATCATGTGGTTTGGGATGGGCGACATCGGTCACAAGTCCGATATGCGTGAACCCCGCGGCGCTCAACATTCCCATCACTTCCATTACGCGGCCGTAATCGACGGACTTGTCGCCGCGCACGAAAACCCTTTGGTCGTAGCCGTTGGCCGCAATGGCCGTGAGCTTCGGCACCAAGTCGTCCTCGGCGACGGGCGTGTTCTGCAGGAATATCTGGCCGTTGCTCTTGATCGTGACGGACAGCGGCTCGCGGTCCTGGCTGAGCGGCTGGGCGCGCGTCTTCGGCAAATCCACCGGCACGCCGACCGTGAGGAGCGGCGCCGTCACCATAAACACGATCAATAGGACCAGCATCACGTCAACGAACGGCGTGACATTGATCTCCGAAATCGGACGGCGACGTCGGCTGCGCCGGCCACGTTCAATCATCTGGACGCCACCGGCCATCAGCGCGCCTTTTCGTCGAGTTGACGCGACAGGATCGCGGACAATTCGTCAGCAAAAGCGTCCAGGCGATTGGTGTAGCGCCCGATCTCGCCGACATAACGGTTATAGAAAATCGCCGCAGGAATCGCGGCCAAGAGGCCCATCGCGGTGGCGAACAGCGCCTCCGCAATGCCCGGCGCCACGACGGACAGCGTGGTGTCGTGACGCGCAGCGATCGCTGCAAAGGAGTTCATGATTCCCCAAACGGTCCCGAACAGACCGACGAAAGGAGCCGTGTTGGCAACCGTCGCCAAGAACCCGATATTGCCTTCTATGGCATCAGTCTCCCGCGAAATGGTCACGCTCATCGCCTTATCGACGCGATCCTTGATGCCGGCAACCGCGCTTTCGCGCGGCGCACCGTGCTCGAAGCCGCGGCGCCATTCACGCACGCCGGATACGAACACCGCGGCCAAAGGATGATCGTTGCGCGAAGCGAATTGCGCGAAGAGCTCGTCGAGCGATTGTCCCGACCAGAATATCTTTTCGAATTTGGTCGCTCGGCGACGCAGGCTGGAAAGCGCGAGCGCCTTGTTGATGATGATCGACCACGACCACAGGCTCGCCAGCAACAGCACCGCCATGACCGTCTTCACAAGCGGATCGGCGTGCAAGAACATCGTCACGATCGAATACCCGCCCGCCGTCGGCGCGACAGCCCCGTCATTCTGCGCAACACCGGGAGGAGCCGCCAGCGGTGCGCTCTGTGCGGGCGCCCCTGTGGGTGCCGCGCGCGGCGGTTCGCCTTGGGCCATGGTTGGCGTCGCCAAGGCCACCGCGAAGACAATCGTCAGCGCCGGCAGAAGAGCGGCGAGAACCTTTTTCATATCCATGTACGCAACCTCATCCCGGTCTGCTGCCCCACGGACCGGATTATGCCGGGTGGGCGGAAAAAATACTCACGGAAACTTGGCCATATTTTGGCGACTAATCGTTAAGCCTATGTTTCACAAAGGAAAGGCAGAAGTTTGTCGCGGATATCGGCGGGAATCCGCCGTGGCTTTCCGGTCAGGGTCATCATGCAGGCCTCGACGGACCCGCGCGTCAGCCTTTCGCTCCCACAAAATATGGACTGATCGGCCGTCATCCTGGCCCCACTGAGGGAGGTCGCCTTGGTGTGAACTTCAATGAGGTCATCGACACGCGCCGGGCGGAAATACTCGATTTCCAGCTTGCGCAGGGTCCAGGCCGTCGGTTCGGGTTCGTCCAGCCGGGCCAGTTTGGATATCCCAACGGCACGGAAAAATTCGGACCGGCCGCGCTCCATGTAGCGCAAGTAATTCGCATGATAGACGACGCCCGAAAGATCAGTGTCTTCGTAGTACATGCGGATGGGCAGGATATGGACCTTGCCGTCGAAGCGGCCAATCGCGTCAACCATCGCCGCCCTCGTCCGCGAACAGGCCGATCTGCGACGGATCGCGCGGCGGCGCAGGCAGTCCCAGATGGGCGAAGGCGTTGCCGGTCAGGATACGTCCGCGCGGCGAACGCTGCACGAGGCCTTGCTGCAGCAGAAACGGCTCGACAATCTCTTCGATCGCGTCGCGGGCCTCGCCGAGCGCTGCCGCAATGGTCTCGATCCCGACCGGGCCACCAGCGAAGCTCTCCGCAATCAACTGCAGGTAGCGTTTATCGAAGGCATCCAACCCGCGCCCGTCGACTTCAAGGCGAGTCAGCGCGGCGTCGGCGATCCTGGCATCGACACGGACATGGCCGGCAACCAAGGCGAAATCGCGCACGCGCTTGAGCAGGCGCCCGGCGATGCGCGGCGTGCCACGGGCGCGTCCGGCAATCTCCCGGGCGCCGTCCGAGGTCAGGTTGAACCCTAACACCCGTGCGCCGCGCTCCACGATCGAGAGCAACTCATCGGCCGAATAGAAATTCAGCCGCACCGGAATGCCAAAGCGGTCACGTAGCGGTGTGGTGATGAGGCCGGAGCGCGTGGTGGCGCCGACCAGGGTAAACGGCGCCAGCGTGATTTTCACCGAGCGTGCCGACGGGCCCTCGCCGATAACCAGATCGAGCTCGAAATCCTCCATCGCCGGATACAGGATTTCTTCCACGGCTGGACTGAGGCGATGGATCTCATCGATGAAAAGAACATCGCGCGGTTCGAGATTCGTAAGGATCGCGGCGAGATCGCCGGCCTTGGCCAGCACCGGGCCGGACGTCGAGCGGAAGTTCACGCCCAGCTCGCGTGCCACGATCTGCGCCAGCGTCGTTTTGCCCAGTCCCGGGGGACCGGAAAACAGCACGTGGTCGAGCGCTTCGCCGCGTGCCTTTGCCGCCGAGATGAAGACGGACAGGTTTTCCCGCGCTTGCTGCTGGCCGACGAACTCGGTCAGATGCTTGGGGCGCAGAGAGGCCTCCAGCGAGTCTTCCTCGCCGCGCTCGGGCGCTACCAGACGGTCTGCAGGTTGCGGCTTCGCCATCTATCGTCCCATCGCCCGCAAAGCTTCGCGGAGCAGCACATCGAGCGCCGTGCCATCGCCGAGGCTCTGCGCGGCCCGCGCCACGGCCTCCGCCGCCACGCCTTGAGAATAGCCGAGCTTGACCAAGGCCGCGACCGCATCGGCTTCCGGACCGCGCGGGGCGACGGCATGCACGCCGGCGTCCTCGGCATGGCCGCGCAGCATCATAGAAGGCGCTTTGTCCTTCAGTTCCGTGACGATGCGCAGCGCCAGTTTGGGGCCGACCCCTTGGGCGCGGCCGATCGTGGCTTTGTCGCCCAGTGCCAGCGCCCTTTCCAGGTCACGCGGCGAGAGCGCGGACAGCACGTTCAGCGCCACCCGCGCGCCGACGTTCTGCACGGTCTGGAGGAGGCGGAACCATTCGCGCTCCTCGGCGGTGAAGAAGCCGTAAAGCTTGATGGTCTCGTCGGTTAGGCGCGTCTCGACCATCAGCGAGGCGTGCGCGCCGGCCGCCAGCTTGGACAAGGTCGAGGCCGGGCAGTTCACGAGGTAGCCGACACCGCCGACATCCAGCAGGACGTGATCCTCGCTCACGAAATCCACGACGCCGGTCAGCTTGCCGATCATGCCAAC
The DNA here is from genome assembly GCA_027456965.1 of Alphaproteobacteria bacterium. Lineage (GTDB taxonomy): Bacteria > Pseudomonadota > Alphaproteobacteria > Micropepsales > Micropepsaceae > Rhizomicrobium. The sequence goes on from DAIDUA010000127.1 coordinate 9,335, forward strand.
GCCGCCATGATGCGGGCGCGCGTGCCGGCCAGATGCGCGTGGGCGATGGCGGCGGCCAGCGCGTCGGCGGCATCGCCGGCTTCCACGCCGCAGGCCGGCAGCAGGCGCTTCACCATCGCCTGGACCTGGACCTTGTCGGCGTGACCGGCACCGACCACCGACTTCTTGATATGGGTGGGCGCGTATTCGGCGATCTCCAAACCGGCCTGGGCTGCGGCCAGCAAGGCGATGGCACGCGCATGACCAAGCTTGAGGGCGGCCGCCGGATCCTTGTGCACGAAGGCCTGCTCGACGGCGATGGCGCCAGGCTGCAGCTCGGCAATGATGCGCACTACCTCGCCATGCAGCTTCAACAGACGCAGACCGAGGCCGTCGCCGGCGCGCGTCGCAATCACGCCATGCGCGACATGCGAAAGGCGCGAACCGGACACGTCGATCACGCCCCAGCCCATGCGGCCAAGGCCCGGATCGAGACCGAGTATGCGGATAACGGTCATCGGTGAACCCGAACGAATCGCGAATCCCAGTGTCGCGGATCACAGGGCGCGGGCGCAACACCCGCCTGCGATCCAGACGCCGTCATGCCGCCGCGCCGGCATGCGCCAGCATCGCGTGAGCCAGTTCGCGCTCGCCCATCACGACGGCCGTCGCCCCGTGCTTCAGCAGGTGCTCGACCTGGGCGTCGAAATGGGGGCGGGCGACAATCGGCAGCGCGGCGTTGAGCCGGCGCGCCTGCTCCACAATCTGATCCGCCTCGAAGGCCTCCGGGATCGCCACGAACAGGATGCGCGCGGCCGGCAGGTTGGCGGCGGCCAGAACGGCGTCCTCGGCGGCATTACCATGCAGGAACGCATGCCCCGAGTTGCGCAGACGCTCATAGGCGTCCTCCGCTTCCTCGATGATGAGCAGCGGAATGCCGGCCTTGCGCAGGCCGTCGGCCACGAGCGTGCCGACGCGGCCATAGCCGACCAGGACGACATGGTCGGTGAGCGTCGTCGGCTCCAATACCACCTGTGCAACGGCGCGCGCCTCTTCGGGCGTCGGCACCGCCTCCGGCACGAGGCGCCTGCATAGCGCTTCGGCGGCGGTGAACAGGAAGGGATTGACCAGGATCGTCAGGATCGAGGTACCGAGCATCAGGTCGCGGGCCAAGTCCGGCAGCAGATGCAGCCCGATGCCGAGATCGGCCAGGATGAAGGAGAACTCGCCGATCTGCGCCAGGCCCGCGCCCAGCATCAGCGCCATGGCCAGCGGATAACCGGCGGCGCGGACGATGATGAAGGCGGCGGTCGCGCTGAGCAGGACGACCGACACGGTCAGCGCCAGCGCCACGGGTTCGTGCAGCAGCACCGCGGGATTGAACAGCATGCCGACCGAGACGAAGAACAGCACGGCGAAGGCGTCGCGCAGCGGCAGCGATTCCTCGGCGGCGCGCTGACTGAGCGGCGACTCGCTCAGGATCATGCCGGCGAAGAAGGCGCCCAGCGCGATGGAGACGCCGAACAGTTCGGCGGCGGTGAACAGGAAGGGATTGACCAGGATCGTCAGGATCGAGGTACCGAGCATCAGGTCGCG
>DAIDUA010000128.1 GCA_027456965.1 Alphaproteobacteria bacterium
GATCATCACCGGGCCCTTCAAGCCCATCGTGACGCCGGAAGGTCTGGCGCATCCGGTGACCGCCGACCTGCCCGGCGCCAACACCCCAGACGGCAAACCGCCGAGCTGGGGCCGCTGGTTCCGCCTGATCGGCGCACAGACGCTGTCGGGCGAAACCGTAATGAGCGGACCCGGCGACAAGCCCTTGCTGGTGCTCAACCGCGTCGGCCAGGGCCGCGTGGCGGAAATCCTGTCCGATCAGGGCTGGTTGTGGGCGCGCGGCTTCGAAGGCGGCGGACCGGAAGCCGAACTGCTGCGCCGCCTGGCGCACTGGCTGATGAAGTAGCCGCAGCTCGAAGAGGAAAGGCTGACGGCGAAGATCGCCGGCGGCGACATCGATGTCGAGCGCCGCACCATGGCGCCGACCGCGCCGCCCGTCGCGCTGACCGATCCGTCCGGCGAAGAATCGACGATCGCCCTGACGAAAGTCGAACCCGGCGTGTGGCGCGGAAAGGCGAAAGCGGATGCGCTCGGTCTCTATCGCGTGACCGACGGCAAGCTGTCGGCGGTTGCCGCCGCCGGTCCGCTCAATCCGAAGGAAGTCGCCGACATGCGCGCGACCGCTGCGATCCTCAGGCCGGTGGCGGAACAGAGCGGCGGCTCGGTGCACTGGCTGGTCGACGGCATGCCGGAGATCCGCCGCGTCGAGCGCGGGCATCGCATGGCCGGCGACGGCTGGATGGGCGTCGCCGCCAACAACGTCACGCGGGTGACCAGCGTCGAGCAGACGCAATTATTGCCGGCGTGGGCGGCGCTGCTGCTGCTGCTCGGCACGCTGATGTTCGCCTGGCGCGAAGAGGGGCGGTAGAAAGGCCTCTCAGCCCAGCGCCGCGCCGTCCGCGCAGACCGGATGATCGATGCGCGCGCGGCGCACTTCGCCGGCCAGCGTCAGCAGCACATTCGGCTTCAGCGATTGCCCCAGGATGCGCGCCGGATCGACGGGCCCCGGAAAGCGGACGCGTCCCGGCGGCAGCGCCGCGAAACCCACGCGCACATAATAGGGTTCGTCGCCGACCAGGATGATGCTGGCATGGCCCTGGGTGCGCGCCTCCTCGATGCCGCGCTTCATCAGGGCGATGCCCAGGCCGCGTCCGCGCTGGCTGGACTGCACCGCCAAAGGCCCCAGCAGCAGCGAGCGCTCCATGCCGATGGCGACCGGCCAGAAGCGGATGGACCCGCGAAGCTCACCTTCCTCTACAGCTACGAAACTCAACCCCGCGACCGGATCGCCGCCTTCGCGCAGGCGATAGGCCGATTTGGCGAAACGCCCGGGGCCGAAGCTGGTTTCGTTGAGCGTTTCCACCAGGAGGGCGTCTTCCGGGCGCTCGGGTCTGATCTGCCAGGTCGGGTCTTTTGCCGTCATGGCACCCTCGCTACTGTCGCGGCAGAACAAAAGCAAGTTGCCCTTCGTGACGCCCTTTGCCCGTCCGCACGCTGTCGCTACGGACCCTGAGAGGGTGCTCCCGGAGGAGAGGACGAAGGGCTCCTCAGGATGAGGATGTCCGCACCGGGTGAGGAGACATCTATGGGCGTGCTGGACGGCAAGGTTGTGCTGGTGACGGGCGCAGCGAACGGCATCGGCAAGGAGTGCGCGCTGCTGGCGGCACGGGAAGGCGCCTGCGTCGTGGTCAACGACCTGGGCGGCGGCGTAAAGGGCGGCGATGAAGGCTCGGCGGCGCCCGCCGAACACGTCGCGCAGGCGATCCGGCAAGCTGGCGGACAAGCCGTCTCCAACTCCGACAGCGTGACCAGCCGGAACGGCGTCGCGCAGATGATCGAGCAGGCGCTGGATACGTTCAAAGGCCTGCATGCGATCATCTCGCCGGCCGGCATCCTGCGCGACGCCATGTTCCACAAGATGGACGACAAGGACTGGGACGCGGTGATCGACGTCCATCTGAACGGCACCTACAATATCTGCCGCGCGGCGATCGGCCGTTTCCGCGAACAGAACGAAGGATCGTTCGTCCTCTTCACCTCCACCTCCGGCCTGATCGGCAATATCGGACAGGCGAATTACGCCACGGCCAAGATTGGCATCGCAGGTTTGTCGCGCATCGTCGCCATGGAAGGCGCGGCGAAGAACGTGCGCTCGAACGCCATCGCGCCCTTCGCCTGGACGCGCATGATCGAAACCATTCCGGTGAAGGACGAGGCGTCCGCCGCGCGCGTCGAGCGTATGAAGAACGCCATGCGCGCCGATCAGGTGGCGCAGCTGGCGGTGTCGCTGGCCTCGCCCGCCTGCAAGGACGTTTCGGGACAGCTGTTCGTGGCGCGCGGCAACGAAATCTTCCTGATGAGCCAGCCCAGGCCGATCCGCGGCATCGGCAAGGTGGAAGGCTGGACGCCGCAGACCATCGCCGAACATGCCATGGAGGCCTTCAAGCCGAGCTTCGTCGATCTCGGCGCGACCACCTCCGTGTTCGGCTGGTCGCCGGTCTAGGCCGTCACCAGTAGGGGCCTGGCGGCGTCCGCCCGGTCAGTTCCGCCAGGCGGCGGCGCACGGCCGGGCTGGTGTCCGGCGGCGGTGCTGCGGGATCGGCCAGCAGCACTTCGCGGATTTCCATATTCGGCTTGAACGCAAACGACGCCGCGCGCACGCGGTAGAGCGCGATGACGTTGGTGATCGGAAAAATCCGGCGGGTGTAGATGCCGAACAGCTCCGGCGCAGCGGATCGCGTCAGGCCGATTTCCTCCTTCAACTCGCGCCGCCGCGCCTCTGCCGGCGGCTCGCCACGGCCCACGCAACCGCCCGGGAATCGCCATCCCCGCGCGTAGCTATGGCGTACCAGGACCACTTTTCCGCCTTGCTCGACGATCGCCAGCGCCCCGAAAGCCACCGGTGACAGGGCGGTGCGCACCACAAAGGACAGCGAAAAAAACGTTCTGGACAGGAGGTTTGCCATGACGTCGCGAAATTTTCTTTCAGAAGGGTGGTCGCATGATGACTTCCTAACAATCCTTACGTAACTTGTGGTAGCAGCACAGGCGCGGTCTGCGAATCATGCAAATCGGCTTGCGGCGTGCGGTTCAGCACAGCTGCCCAACGCAGAGTTAGAGCATAGTTTTGTCGGCGCACGGGATGCCATGGCCGGCGGCAGATTTACGGGCTAAGGAACGATGTCGGGGGCGGCATTCGATCATCTGAAGGCGTTGATCGTCGAGGACAACGAGCATATGCGCGCGTTGTTGCGTTCATTGTTGATGGCGCTCGGCATGAAGAATGTGTTCGAGGCGGAGAACGGCGCCGAAGCCTTCGCCGTCCTGCGCGAAAAAACGCCCGATCTCGTGCTGACGGACCTGACGATGAAGCCGGTCGACGGCATCGACTTTACCCGTGAAGTGCGCCTGTCCCGCGAGAGCCCCAATCCCTATGTGCCGATCATCATGGTCACCGGGCATACGGAGCGCCACCGCGTCGATACGGCGCGCGATGCGGGCGTCACCGAATTCCTGGCCAAGCCGATCACCGCGCAGAACCTGTTTCTCCGGATCGCGGAAATCGTCGAACGGCCCCGTTCCTATGTGCGCTGCGAGGGATATTTCGGGCCCGATCGCAGGCGTCGCGCGGAGGAGTCCCACACCGGGCCATGGCGCCGGCACGACGACGGGTTCGAGGTGGAGATCATATGACCGCCCGCAAGCCTCCCTCGCCGATGCAGAAAAAAGCCCCGGCGGCGACCAGGATCGCGCCCGGCGCCTATCCCGGCTTTTCCCGCGCGGATGCCACACGACTGTCGCTGGCGCTGCGCGATCCCGAGACCACGTCCAAGGCCGCACGCATCATCGCCGGCAAGGCGGTAGAACTGCGTGACGTCGTGCTGGCCCATGTCGACCGCCTGGCGGCGGCGACCCGCGGTTCCGACCTCGACGCCGTCTTCGAACACGCGCACGAAATCCGCGGTCTGGCCGGGAACGCCGGCCTCGTCGCGACGGGGCGCATCGCCAACGGACTGTGCAAATATCTCGACGCGATCGGCCGCGCCGACCGCAGTCCCGAGCTTTCGCTCGTCGTGCTTCATCTGGAAGCCATCGCCCGCGCCGCCCACGCCGAGGACGAGGCGACAAGGCTGGGCGACACGGTCGCCAATGAACTGGCCGCCCTGGTCGAGAAGAAACTGGCGGAAATTAACTTCTCGGCAACCCGAAAGTAGCGCGGATTTATCGCTCCTTAAGGCCTTTCCTTAATACTCGCCTGCGGTTCACGGGCGGGTTTTATGCTTCAGATTGGCGGTCTTGTCGTCCTTTTTGCCTGCGTGTTCGGCGGCTTCATCATGTCGGGCGGTTCGCTCGGCGTGGTGATCGAGGCCCTGCCGCACGAATTGCTGACCATTCTCGGCGCGGCGATCGCGGCCCTGCTGATCGCCGGCTCCATGTATTCGCTCAAGAAGATGGGCGGCGACATCAGCAAGGTCATCTCGGGCCCGAAATGGAAGTCGTCGGATTTCCGCGACCTGCTCTGCCTGCTGTTCCTGCTCACCAAGACGATGAAATCCAAGGGCCTGATCGCGCTGGAAGCGCATATCGAAAGGCCCGAGGAATCGTCGATCTTCAAACGCTATCCCAAGATCAGCAAGGACCACTTCGCGCTGGCCTTCATCTGCGACACGCTGCGGATGATGACGATGAGTCTGGAAGACCCGCACCAGGTCGAAGCGGCGATGGAGAAGCAGCTTGAAAAACATCACCACGAAGCGCTGCTGACGGCCAACGCGCTGCAGACCATGGCCGACGGCCTGCCCGCTCTCGGTATCGTCGCCGCCGTGCTCGGCGTCATCAAGACCATGGGTGCGATCTCGGAGCCGCCGGAAGTGCTCGGCCGCATGATCGGCGCGGCGCTGGTCGGCACCTTCATGGGCGTGTTCCTGGCCTACGGCATCGTTGGCCCGATGAGTCTGCGGCTGAAGGCGATCATCGACGAGGAAGCGTTGTTCTACCATGTGATCCGCGACATCCTGGTCGCGCATCTGCACGGCAATGCGGCGCAGGTTTCCGTCGAGATCGGCCGCAGCAGCGTCCCGTCCGAGGCCCAGCCCACCTTCCAGGAACTGGAAGAATCCCTGAACAACATCCCGCCGGAACACGGCTGAACGCGCATTCTTCTTTTTGTCAGTCGCGCGCCTTTGCGGTCTGCCGGCTCTCCGCCAGCGCCACGAAGAAGGTCGCCAGCGCGCCCGCCAGAATGCCCAGCGGCACGGCGGTAAACACGTCGACATCCGTGCCGAAGACGACGATCGCCGTGACGATCATGCCCGTCAGTTGCGCCACTTTCGGCATACCCAACTCCCCTTTTATGTCGGTAGCTTAGGACGGAGCCGTATGGCCGTGAAGGAAATGCTTAAGGAGAGGTTAACGGCGCGGCCGCGTGCAATGCGACCGCATTGAGTGCCGTCGTCAGCGCGGCTACGACCGGAAGGTTATGTGCACCGTACCGCTCCGCGATCCAGGATGGGTCGTTGTAGGAAAGATGGGTGGCACCGTTCGCATCTTCCCAGATCAACGTCCTTAGCGGCAGATCGATGCCGGCGGTTTGGGCCGCCTGCATCAGCGGCGTTCCCACCGCCGGATTGCCGAAGATGACGAGCGTCGTGGGGCGCAAGCTCATCCCGGCATGGGCGGCGCCCGCCGCGTGATCGACGATTGCGAAGATCGCCACACCTTTCGCCTTGAGCGCGTGGGTCAATCGCTCAAGCGTCGTTGCGAAATCGTTCGCACTCTTCAGTGTGACAAAGCCATCCATCCTGACTCTCTTCGTTGCCCGGGGAGCCGCTTCATTTGTCCCGCGTGAATCCCGGCCATGGTCATGGAATATTCGGATCTTCGCCGTCGTGCGCATGCCCGATGGCGCGGCGCAGCCGAAGCTCGAGCTTCGCGCAATCCAGCACGACCTTTTCCGCCTGGACTTCCTTCACCGCAGACAGCGGCACGACGAAATCGCCGGCATTCTCCACATAAACGATAAAATCGTGCGGCGAGACACGGCGCACCGCGCCGACGGCCTTGTCACCGTCATGCACAAAAACGTCGAAACCTTCCTTGATCGATTCCTCTACCATCACCGCGCGCTCCGAAATTTGCGACACGATCATGCGGTGGCGCGCGCGAGATATCTACCGCGCGGCGAGTAGGGAATTGGCGCGCCCGATCAGCCGAATTCGACCCCCTGGGCCAGCGGCAGCGCGTCGGAATAATTGATGGTCGCCGTCTGCCGCCGCATATACGCCTTCCAGGCATCCGAGCCGGATTCGCGCCCGCCGCCGGTTTCCTTTTCGCCGCCGTAGGCGCCGCCGATTTCGGCGCCGGACGGGCCGATATTGACGTTGGCGATGCCGCAATCCGAGCCGGAGGCCGCCAGGAATTTCTCCGCCTCCTGCATGTCGCGCGTGAAGATACAGGACGAGAGTCCCTGCGGCACCGCGTTGTGCAGCGCCAGCGCCTCGTCGAATCTGCGATAGCGCATGACATAGAGGATCGGCGCAAAGGTCTCGTGGCAGACGATCGCCGTCTGCGCCGGCATCTCCGCGATGGCCGGACGGGCGTAATAGGCGTTCGGATATTCCCCTTCGCGCGCGCGGCCGCCGCCGGTGATCTTGCCGCCCTCGGCGCGGGCTGCCGTCAGCGCCTGCTCCATCGCCTCGAAGGCGGTGCGGTCGATCAGCGGGCCGACCAGCGTTCCCTTCGCCAGCGGAGCGCCGATGGACAGTTTCGCGTAGTGGGATTTCAGCGCACCCACAAGGTTGTCATAGATGCTCTCGTGCACGATGAGACGGCGCAGCGAGGTGCAGCGTTGGCCGGCGGTGCCGACCGCGGCGAACAGGATGGCGCGTTCCGCGAGGTCCAGTTTCGCCGAGGGGCAGACGATCATGGCGTTGTTGCCGCCCAGTTCCAGGATGCTGCGGCCGAAGCGGGCCGCGACCGTCGGCCCGATGATCTTGCCCATCGCCATCGAGCCGGTGGCGCTGACCCCGGGAATGCGCGGGTCCTTGGTCAGCAATTCGCCGGCTTCGCGGGTGCAGAGCGCGAGCTGCGACAGCGCTGCGGGGGCTTCGCCGAACTTCTGCGCCGCGCGGGCGAACAGCGCCTGGACGGCCAGCGCCGCCAGCGGCGTCTTGGCGCTGGGCTTCCAGATCACCGGATCGCCGCAGACGAAAGCCAGCGCCGCGTTCCACGCCCACACCGCGACCGGGAAGTTGAAGGCGGAGATCACGGCGACGGGCCCGGCCGGATGCCAGGTCTCCATCATGCGGTGGCCGGGACGTTCCGAGGCGATGGTGAGGCCGTAAAGCTGGCGGGATAGACCGACCGCGAAGTCGCAGATGTCGATCATCTCCTGCACTTCACCGAGACCCTCCTGCAGAATCTTGCCGTTCTCGACGGTGACGAGGCGGCCGAGCGCCTCCTTGTGGACGCGCAGTTCCTCGCCGAGCAGGCGCACCAGCTCGCCGCGCTTGGGCGCCGGCACATCGCGCCAGACGCGGAACGCTTCGACGCCGGCCTCGATCTTCGCCGCGATGGTGGGCGCATCGTCGAAGGCGACGCGGCCGATCTCGGAACCGTCGATCGGCGACCGCACGATGTGCGAGCCGGACGGTGTGATTCCGAATTCGGCGAGGAGTTTGGCGTGCATCGTGATCTCGTCCTTTTACCTGCTGGTGTCTGTCCTGATGCCGATGGCGTTCCGGCCGGCTACGTGTCCGCTTGGGAGTTGTTTTTCAGATTTCGCTCTATCCCCCCGGGGGGAGGGGGTCCGCGATGCTTCGCCGGACCGCGCCACGCGCACAGCAGCGCACGCCCGGATGCCCATCCGGCGCGCCACGCCAACATTATACACCTGTCGCCGAGAACCGGGATAAGTTGCCCGCGTTTTTCCCTCAACCTGCTGATACGACAGCGCGTTTTGAAAGAGCGAGAACCGGGATAAGTAGGCGGGCATCGTTTTCCCCAACTCTTCACCCACCCCTTGAGGGGGCAGGTCTTACTTCTTACGCGTAATATTTGCCGAAGCGGTTGGCGAGGAAGTCCGACAGGCTGGTCTCTTCCTGGCGCACGAAACCCTTCTGCGGCAGCTTTCCATTGGCCAGCAGGTCGCACATGGCGCAGATGCCGGTCGCCGTCGTCACCTGGATGGCGCTCATCAGCCTTCCGCCGACCTGCTGCGCGTAGATCTTCTTGGCGTAGCTTTCCTGGGTCAGCAGCCCGTCGCGCCAGCCCGAGACCGTGACGAAGATGAGCACCACGTCCTGATAGGTGATGGGGATCGCGGTCTCCAACACGTCCTTCAGAATCTCGCGGCGGACGCCGAGGCGCAGATCGCGCACCAGCATCTTGATGATGTCGCGATGGCCGGGATAGCGCACGGTCTTGTAGTTGAGGTTCTCGACCTTGCCTTCCAGCGTGTCGCACAGCGTGCCCAGGCCGCCGGAGGTGTTGAAGGCCTCGTATTCGGTGCCGTCGAGGGAGAAGTGTTCCGTCTCTTCCAGCGCCGGCACTTCGCCGCGCACGCCGTCGCGCACCGATTCGCAGGGATTGCAGTATTCGTTGATCAGCCCGTAGGGCGACCAGGTGAGATTGTATTTGAGCGCATTGGTGGGAAACACCGGCAGCGCGCCGACCCGCATGGCGACGTCGCGCAGCTTGTCGAACTTCTTCGCCAGATCGTAGGCGGCGATGGAGATGAAGCCCGGCGCCAGTCCGCATTGCGGAATGAACGCCGTGTTCGCGCCCTCCGCCAGCTTCTTGATGGCGCGGGTGGATTCCACATCCTCGGTGAGGTCGAGATAGTGGGCGCCGGCGCGCTTGGCGGCTTCGGCGATGGTCGCGGTCAGGTGATAGGGCGTGGCAGAGAGCACGATGTCGTGGCCCCTGATCTCGTCGGCCAGGGTGCGCGCGTTCTCGATGACGACCTTGCGCCGCTCGACGTTCTTTTCCGGCATGCGCGACAGGCCGGCCGGATCGCGGTCGACCACGGTGATCCGGTAGTCGCCGGTGCCGGAGAGGAATTCCGCGATGGCGACGCCGATCTTGCCGCCCCCGACGAGCATCACGTTTTTCATGGGCCGCACTCCCGTTGCGCTTCGCCCGAAATGTGCGGCCAAACCGCGCCGGGCGGCAGGCGGCAAAGCGCCGGAAGTTGCGCTATGATCCGGCGAATCGCCGGAGATGTCGTCGAAACGACGGAACCCTCTTTCTCCCCCCGTTTACGGGGGGAGTGCCGCCAACGGCGGCGAGGGGGGCGCCCCCTCCGGT
>DAIDUA010000129.1 GCA_027456965.1 Alphaproteobacteria bacterium
GCGCAGCGCGTCCGCGCCAGCGCCGCGGTTGTCGGCATGCTCGCCGGCGTAATAGCGCGTCAGCAGATAGAACGAGAAGAAGGCGCCGACCAGCGAGATCAGGATCACGTCGCCCATCGGCACGCCGAGCGTGATCAGACCGGCGGCGGTGGCGAGTGCGGTGGAGCCGCCGATGTCCCAGCCGCCTTCGGTGGCGATGTGGAAGCGCGCCACACAAGGCGAGCGCTTGGACTGGTTGTAGACCGCCGTCATCAGCGTCGGCAGATAGAGGCAGGCGATCAGCGAACCGAAGGCGTTGGCCGCCACCGCGAACAGCGCGTCGCCGTAGCTCGCCGCACGGATCACCGCTGTCAAAACCAGAATGCCGAGCGCGATCCAGGCGGCGCGCTTGCCATGGCCTTCGTCGATGAAGCGGCCGAGGAAGAGTCCGCTCACCGCGCCGACCAGCGCGGCGATCGCCATGGCGCCGCCGAAAGTCTGGAAGTTCTCGCCGAGCGAAAGAAACAGCGCCAGCTGCCAGACGAAGACCAGGCCGCAGGTGATCCAGCCGTCGGCCATGAACAGCAGCACGCCGGGAAGCGCCTTGCGGAAGGCGTGGGGCGCCTCCTTCGCGATCTTCACATTGGGCGTGAAGAGGATGGGAACGGCGGCGCAGAGCAGCACCACGGCGGTGGCGCGGAAGGCGATGCGCGGCCCCAGCGTCACCAGCGCCCAGCCGCCGAGTAACGGACCCGCGATGCCGATGATCGCCGCGGTGGCTTCGCGCACGCTGATCTGCTGGCCGCGATGCTCGGCGTCGCCATGGGCGGCGAAATAGGCGTGATAGGTCGTCCAGTAGAACGAGTCCGCGACGGCGGCGACGGCGATCAACAGATAGAGATGCAGGCCGACGCCGTGCACCTCGGCGAGAAAGGGATATTGCAGGCCGGAGCCGATGGTGCCGCAGACGAGCAGCGGCTTGACCCCGAAGCGCTGGGCCAGCGGCAGGATGACGGGGCGCAGGAAGAAGCGTCCCGCCAAGATGGTGGCAAGCGAGAGCAGTACCGCCGGCACCGGCACGCCCGCCTTCAAAAGAAACACGGTGTAGAAGGCGCCGCTGCCGGTGAGCGCCAGCGAATGGATGCCGTAATGGACGTTGAGGAGATTGACGGTGCGATTGCGGAAGTAAGCCATGAAACCGTGGTGTCCCGGACACGGCCAACTCTCAACCGCCGCCCGAATACCTTTCTATATCTAACGGCCTCAGCTCCACATAGGTCGGGCGATCGTGGTTGCACGGGACGGAGTGGCTTTCCGCCTCATTCCCATTAGTACGCTGGCAGCGTATTTTTTCTTGCCACTCATACGCTGGTGGCGTACCATGCCTTCCGTGAAGATTGCTCGAACGCAGCACTACGTCAAAGACATCAAGAAGCTGAAGGCCTCGATGGAAGATATCGAGGAGATGGAGCGATCAATAGTTGCCGATCCGCTGGCCGGTGCGTTGATCCAGGGTTTGAAGGGCGTTCGCAAGGCGCGCTTCCGAATCGGCAATCGCGGAAAGAGCGGCGGTGGGCGCGTGATTTATTACTTTCTGGTCGTCGACAATGAAGTGATCATGCTGATGGCTTACGCAAAATCCGAAAAGCAGGACCTTTCGCCGGATGACCGGAAGGGTGTCTTGCGCGTGTTGGAGGAGTTGGGCAAGTGAGTAAAAGAACGAAATTTGGTCTTGCGCTTGAAGAAAGTCTGCGCGAAGCGCTCGCCTATAAGCGCGGCGAGTTAGAACTGGAAACGCGGATCATCGAGCTGATGACGCCCAAGCGCGTGAAGGCCATCCGCAAGTCCGTCGCCAAAAGTCCGCGCGAGTTCGAGCGCCGCTTCGGCGTTCCGGCGCGCACGATCGAGGGATGGGAACAAGGAAAAAAAGTGGACGTCGCCGCGCGCGTACTTCTCACGGTGATCGAGAAAGAGCCGGAGGCGGTGGAGAGGGCGTTGCTGGCTAGCACGTAAGAAACTTCAGAGCCATACATACTGCAGACATGCCACTGAAACCTGCGGCATATCGATTCATTTCAGCTGAGAACTTCACAGCCACATAGAATGCGTCGCTGTCGGGTGCGCGGTCCCAGTACGCCACTATCGGCGGCAGCTTTCTGTATGTCGATAAAAGCCAAAAAATGCCGCTGCAAATGCAAACAATGCGGCACCTACATCCAAGTAATTTCCCATCTCATTCCTCTATGGCTTTAGCATTATCTCCGCCCGAACAGCTTTTCGATATCGCTCAGCTTCAGCTCCACATAAGTCGGTCTTCCGTGGTTGCATTGGCCGGAATGGGGCGTCGATTCCATCTCGCGCAGCAGGGCGTTCATCTCCTCGGCGGTGAGGCGGCGGCCGGCACGCACCGAGGTGTGGCAGGCCAGCGTGCCGGCGACTTCTTCGAGGCGTTCTTTCAGCGACAGCGCGGAGCCGGTTTCGGCGATGTCGTCGGCGAGATCGCGCATCAGGCCCTTCAAATCCATCTGGCCGAGCATGGCGGGCACTTCGCGCACCACCACGGCGTCGGGGCCAAAGCCTTCCACGACGAGACCGAGTTCTGCGAGTTCGGCGGCACGCGACGCGAGGCGATCCACTTCCGCCGGATCGAGGTCCACCACTTCGGGCACCAGAAGAGGCTGCCGCGCGATGCCGCCCTGCTCCATCGCGTGTTTCATGCGCTCATAGGTGAGGCGCTCATGCGCCGCGTGCTGATCGACGATGACGATGCCGGTATCGGTCTGCGCGACGACATAGGTCTCGTGAAGCTGACCGACCGCCGCGCCCAAGGGGAAGTGCGTCGCTTCCGCCATTGGCATCGCCGCCGCCCG
>DAIDUA010000130.1 GCA_027456965.1 Alphaproteobacteria bacterium
CACGACCTGATGCCCTGGGTCAAGGCCGACGAACGCCCGGCCTGACGGCCAAGCCCCGCGCAACGGCCTCGGCCCTCCGCTTACCGGCAACAATCCGCGCCTTCTCCTCATCCGACCACCGCCGTCGCCGGCGCGGATCGGTCAAGACCTCAATCCGCCGAAACCCCACCTTCGCGTCGTCGTCAATTACGTCCATAGCGACCGCTCGATGCTCAAACTTCGCATCAAGCCAGCACAAATCACCCCGTCACAGGAAGAAGGGCCGCGGCGCTTCGCTTACTGTTGCCGAGACGCTTCGGGCGGGCGCGATGGTGACGGAGGTGGCACGGCGCTGGGCGATTTGTCCGCAGCAGGTCTGGGGCTGGCGTCGGCAGGCGCGCGAAGGGCATCTGGCGCTCATTGAGGACGGGCATGCGCCGCCGTTCGTGCCGATCGTGACGGCGGCGCCATTGGCTGACACGGACGCGGCGCGCGCGGCTTCTGTGGGGCAAGCGGCGCAGCGGACGCGGCCGGCAGCATGCATCGAGATCCGGCTCGCCGGCGCGGTGATGCAGGTGCCGGTGGAGACGGGCGGCACGCTGCTGACCGAGCTGTTGCGGGCGATCAGGGCGGCTGCGGCGTGATCGCGATCCCGCCGGGGGTGCGTGTGCTGGTGGCGATGCGTCCTGTCGATTTCCGCAAGGGAGCCCACGGCCTGGCGGCGCTGGCCGCCGAGGTGTTGAGCGAAGATCCGTTCTCCGGCGCGGTGCTGGTTTTTCGTGCGAAGCGGGCGGACAGGATCAAGCTGCTGATCTGGGACGGCAGCGGCCTGGTGCTTGTGTGGAAGCAGTTGTCGCAGGGCGGCTTTCGCTGGCCACCGGTGACGGATGGCGTGATGCGCCTTTCAGCGGTGGAATTTGCGGCACTGTTCGACGGGTTGGATTGGTCGCGCGTGCAGTCGACGCGAAGGATTCCCAAGCCGATTGCAGTCGCTTAGAATCGGAGCGTGACGGACACTGCATTTATCCCGCCGGACTTGCCGACCGACGCCGCGGCGCTGCGCGCGCTGGTGCTGGCGATGATGGCAGAACGCGATGCCATCGCCGTCGAGCGTGATGCGGTTACCGCGGAGCGCGATGCGTTGGCGATCCGCGCCGAGCGGCTGGAGCACCTGCTGCGGACGCTGCGTCGTTTGCACTACGGCGCGAAGTCCGAGCGTCTGCCGGAGGCGCAGCTGCAACTCGGCCTCGAGGACACGGAAGCGGCGATCGCCAAGGTCGAGGCGGAGGCCGAGCGGGCCGATCCCGCGCTGCGTCGGGAGCGCGCGGCGAAGCGCCGGTCCGGTCGCGGCAAGCTGCCCGCGCATCTGCCACGGATGGAGGTCGATCTGGCGCCCGGAGCGACGACCTGCCCGTGCTGTCAGGCCGCCATGGTGGTGATCGGCGAGGATCGTGCCGAGCGGCTCGACGTCATCGCGGCGCAGTTCCGGGTCGTCGTGACGCGGCGGCCGAAGCTCGCCTGCCGGGCCTGTTCGGGCGTGGTGGTGCAGTCGCCGGCACCGGCACGACTTATCGCCGGCGGCATCCCGACCGAGGCGACCGTCGCGCATGTCCTCGTCGCCCGCTACGCCGATCATCTTCCGCTGTATCGCCAGGCGCAGATCTGGACGCGCCAGGGCGTGGTCGTCGATCGCTCGACACTGGCCGCCTGGGTGGGCACCGCGGCCGCGGAACTGGCGCCGGTGGTGGCGCGGCTGAAGCAGATCATGCTGACCTCGGCGCGCATCTTTGCCGACGAGACGACGTTGCCGGTGCTCGATCCCGGGCGCGGACGCACCAAGACCGGCTACTTCTGGGCGATCGCGCGGGATGACCGGCCCTGGGGCGGAACCGATCCGCCGGCGGTGGTCTACACCTACGCGCCCGGCCGCGGGCATGCGCATGGTCGCGCGTTGCTCGGCGGCTATCGCGGCATCCTGCAGGTCGATGGCTACGCCGGCTACAAGAAGCTCGCTGACCCGACCGGCAGGACCGGACCGAGCGCGCTTGCCTTCTGCTGGTCCCATGTCCGGCGCGGCTTCTACGATGTTGCCAGGACCGGCGCGGCACCGATCGCCACCGAGGCGCTGGAACGCATCGCCGCGCTCTATCGCATCGAGGCGGAGATCAGGGGACTGAGCGCGGCCGAGCGCCGCGCGCACCGCCAGCGCCGCAGCGCCCCACTGGTTGCGGATCTGGGCGGCTGGTTGAAAGCGCAGCACGCGAAGCTCTTCGCCCGCGGCCCGACCGCGGAGGCGATCGCTTATGCCTTGAACCACTGGGACGGGCTGGTCCGCTTCCTCGACGACGGCCGCATCGAGATCGACTCCAACACGATCGAGCGAAGCATGCGCCCGGTTGCCCTGAGCCGAAAAAATGCACTGTTTGCCGGCAGCGACGACGG
This sequence comes from Alphaproteobacteria bacterium, assembly GCA_027456965.1. Taxonomy (GTDB): domain Bacteria; phylum Pseudomonadota; class Alphaproteobacteria; order Micropepsales; family Micropepsaceae; genus Rhizomicrobium. Next base: position 2,422 of record DAIDUA010000130.1, read on the forward strand.
CGCCGAGAATTGGGCTGCAGTGGCATCGCTGATCGAAACCTGCAAACTGAACGCCATCGACCCGCAGCGCTATCTCGCCCAGACGCTCACCCGTCTCGTCAACGGCTGGCAAAACGCCCGCATCCACGACCTGATGCCCTGGGTCAAGGCCGACGAACGCCCGGCCTGACGGCCAAGCCCCGCGCAACGGCCTCGGCCCTCCGCTTACCAAGCACGGCATCGGCACGGGCCAGCTCTATGGCTGGCGCCATCAGGTCGTGACCAACCGCCGCGGCAAGGCGGCAAGCTTCGCCCGCGTCGGGCTGCTGAACGAACCGTGCCGTCTCATCGGGCCGGCGGAAGCACGGTCCGGGCTGATCAAGATCGTGCTGCCAGGCGGAGGCACCGTGCGGGTGGATGCGCAGGTGGACGAGCAAGCCCTTCGCCGCGTGCTGGCGGCGCTGCGCGGATGATCGGGCCGCCGTCCGGCGTGCGGGTATGGCTGGCCTGCGGCCGGCCCG
>DAIDUA010000131.1 GCA_027456965.1 Alphaproteobacteria bacterium
GCTTGCAGGCGACATAGGCGAACGTCGTTTCATCGGGCGCGATCAAACCGGCGCGCGCGCCGCCTTCGATCGTCATGTTGCACAAGGTCATGCGGCCTTCCATCGACAGGCCCGTGATCGCATCACCGGCATATTCGATCACATAGCCGGTACCGCCGGCGGTGCCGATTTTCGCGATCACCGCGAGCGCGATGTCCTTCGCTGTGACGCCAAGCGGCAGCTTGCCGTTGACCGTCACGCGCATGTTCTTCGACTTGGGGATCAGCAAGGTCTGCGTGGCGAGCACATGCTCGACTTCGCTGGTGCCGATGCCGAAGGCCAGCGCGCCGAACGCGCCATGCGTCGAGGTGTGGGAATCGCCGCAAACGATGGTGGCGCCGGGCAGGGTGAAACCTTGCTCCGGGCCGACGATGTGCACGATACCCTGGCGGATGTCGTCCATCGCCAGATAATCGATGCCGAATTCGCGGGCGTTCTTTTCCAGCGTGGCGATTTGCTCGGCCGATTCCGGATCGGCGATCCCTTTGGCGCGGTCCTTGGTCGGCACGTTGTGGTCGGCGACGGCCAACGCCAGTTCGGGCCGGCGCGCCTTGCGCCCCGTGTTGCGCAGTCCCTCGAAAGCCTGCGGGCTGGTCACCTCGTGCACCAGGTGGCGGTCGATATAAAGCACGCTGGATTCCCCGGCGGCCTCGTGCACCAGATGCGCGTCCCAGATCTTGTCGTAGAGCGTCTTGCCCATGGATTTTTCGCCTTTCCGGGATGCTAACAACACCAGCAGGCGCGCACACGCAAGACCCTTATTCCCCTAATGCTGGCTGGCCAAATAAGCCACCAGGGCGATGATCAGGAGGGCCGCCGCCTGTGCCACGATGCGGTAACGCATCAGGACATTGGACCAGCGCGAGGAGGTCTGCCCGCCGATCGCAATGACCACGATGCCGGCAAGCAGGATGACGGCGACGACCGCCAAGGCGACGAGAATCAGGATTGTTCCGAGCATGTGGTCCCTCGCGCGAGACGCGGACTATCCACGCAGTGCCGCGCCCTCTGCAAGACGGTATTTCGTCCGCCCCCGGCGCCGCCCGCCCCCGGCGGCGGGGACCAGCTATGAATCGGCCAGCCGCCGCAGCGTGTAGAGCAGTCCCAGCGCTTCCTTGGGCGTCAGCGCGTCGGGGTCGACGGCGCGCAGGGAGTCCTTGAGCGCGTTCTTGTCTTCCGCGGGTTTCGCCTCGACGCGGAACAGCGGCAGATCGTCGATGCGGGCGAGCGGCTTGTGCCCCTCGCGGCCCTCCTCCAGGGCGCGCAACACCTCGCGCGCACGTTCGACCACGGGGGCCGGCAGCCCGGCAAGCTTCGCCACATGAATGCCGTAGGAGCGGTCGGCGACGCCGGGCACCACCTCGTGCAGGAACACGATGGAGTCGTTCCACTCCCGCACCCGCATGGTGACGCAGGCCAGCGACGGCAGACGTTCGGCCAGCGCCGTCAGCTCGTGATAATGCGTGGCGAACAGCGCGCGCGATTTGTTCTTCAGGCACAGATGTTCGGCGGTGGCCCAGGCGATGGCGAGACCGTCGAAGGTCGCCGTGCCGCGGCCGATTTCGTCCAGGATCACGAGACTTTTGTCGCTCGCCTGGTTGAGGATGGCGGAGGTCTCCACCATCTCGACCATGAAGGTGGAGCGCCCGGCGGCCAGATCGTCGCCGGCGCCGACGCGGCTGAACAAGCGATCGACGATGCCGATATGCGCGCTGTCGGCCGGCACGAAGGCGCCCATCTGCGCCAGGATCGCGATCAGCGCGTTCTGGCGCAGGAAGGTCGACTTGCCAGCCATGTTCGGGCCGGTCACCAGCCACAGCCGCTTCTCCGACGACAGATCGCAATCGTTGGGCACGAAGGGGCCGGCATGCATCGCGTCCTGCGCCGCTTCCACCACCGGATGGCGGCCGCGCGCGATGGCGAACGCACGGCCATCGTCAATCTTTGGGCGCACATGGCGTTTGCCGATGGCGAGTTCCGCCAGCGCAGAGCCGACATCGAGCACCGCCAGCGCCTCGGCAAGGCGCGCCAAGGGCTGGGCAAGCGCCAGCGACTCGTTCGCCATTTCGTCGAAAAGATCCTTTTCGAGCGCCAGCGCCTGATCGCCGGCCTGCGAAATGCGGTTCGCCAAGGTCGACAGTTCGTCGGTCGAGAAGCGCACCGCGCCGCCCATGGTCTGGCGATGGCGATAGCCGCCGCCCGCCATCAGCTTGTCCGCATGCTGGGAGGCAACCTCGATGAAGAAGCCGAGCACGCCGTTATGCTTGATCTTGAGCGGCGTACCGCTTTCCTCGCGATAGCGCGTTTCCAGCGAGGCGATCACCCGGCGCGATTCGTCGCGCAGCGCACGCACATCGTCGAGCGGCGGATGCGCGCCCGCGCGCACGAAACCGCCATCGCGGGCGTAGAAGGGCGGCTCGTCCACCAGGAGATGGATGAGCCTGGCATTCAAGGCCGAGACGTCGGCGGTGGCTTGCACAAGCGCGCGCACCGCATCCGCAGCTTCGCCGCGTTCGGTCTCGCCGGGCAGAATCTCCCGCATGCCGCGGGCGCAGAGAATCCCGTCGCGTAGCGCCGCCAGATCGCGAGGTCCGGCGCGGCCCACCGACAGACGCGCCAGAGCGCGCGAAATGTCAGGCGCGCGGCGAAGCCGTTCGCGCAAGGATTCCCGCATGTCGTTGTCGTCGGCAAAAAAAGCCACGGCCTCCTGACGCGCGGCGACGAGCTTCACGTCGGTCAGAGGCGCGGCCAGCCGGGCCGCCAGCAAGCGCGCGCCCGCCGCCGTCACCGTGCGGTCAATCACCGACAGGAAGCTGCCGCGCCGTTCGCCCGACAGCGTCTCGGTCAGTTCGAGATTGCGCCGCGTCGCCGCGTCGATGGCCATGAAAGCGTGCGGCGCTTCCCGCGCCAGCGGCTGCAGAACGGGCAGCTTCCCTTTCTGCGTCAGTTCGAGATAGGCGATCAGCGCGCCGGCCGCCGACAATTCGGCGCGCGAGAAGGCTCCGAAGCCGGCGAGTTCGGCGACGCCATAGTGATTCTTGAGCGCGCGTTCGCCCGCGACGGAATCGAACTTCACGACAGGAAGCGCTGTCAGCGCACACCCCAGCGCGCCGGCAATCGATGCGAATGCGGCATCGTCCAGAAGGTTGTCCGGCATCAACAGTTCGCTCGGGGCAAGCCGGGCGATTTCCACGGCCAGCTCGCCCTGCGCAACGGCGGCAACGACGAAGCTTCCCGCCGACATGTCGGCACTGGCCAGCGCGAATTCGCCGCCCGCGCGTCCCAGGCTCGCCAGCGTGTTGGCGCGCGACGGTTCGAGCAGCGAGTCCTCGGTCAATGTGCCCGGCGTCACCAAGCGGATGACTTCCCGGCGCACGACGGATTTCGAACCGCGTTTCCGGGCTTCGGCGGGATCCTCCACCTGCTCGCAGATGGCGACCCGGAAACCTTTGCGGATCAGGCGCTCCAGATATTGTTCCGCCGCATGCACCGGCACCCCGCACATCGGGATATCGTCGCCCAAATGCTTGCCCCGTTTGGTTAGCGCGATGTCCAGCGCTTCCGCTGCCCTTGCGGCATCCTCGAAGAACAGCTCGTAGAAGTCGCCCATCCGGTAGAACAGGAGATAATCGGGGTGCGCCGCCTTGATCTCGAGGTACTGCGCCATCAAAGGCGTCGTCCCGTCGGCGGGCGGACTGGGGCCGTGCTGATCGTTCATGCGGCGAGCCTAGCAGAACGACATGCACTCTTGCGTTGCGCACGACGCAAGTGCAAAGCCTGCATGACCTGATATTCTGTGGAAAAGACCCTCTCTGGAACCGCTCATGGACACCCCCCGACCTTCCTATACCGAAGAAGAAGCCCTCGCCTTTCACTCGGGCGGCAAACCCGGCAAGATCGAAATCTCCCCCACCAAACCGATGGCCTCCCAGCGGGACCTGAGCCTGGCCTATTCGCCGGGCGTGGCGGTGCCGGTACGCGCCATCGCCGAGAACCCGGACCTGGTCTACGACTACACCGCGAAGGGCAATTTCGTCGCCGTCATCTCCAACGGTACGGCGATCCTGGGCCTGGGCGATCTCGGCCCGCTCGCCTCCAAACCGGTGATGGAGGGCAAAGCGGTCCTCTTCAAGCGTTTCGCCGATGTCGACGCCATCGATCTGGAAATCGACACCACCGACGTGGACGCCTTCGTCAATTGCGTGCGCTATCTCGCGCCGTCCTTCGGCGGCATCAATCTGGAAGACATCAAGGCGCCGGACTGCTTCGTCATCGAAGAGCGCTTGCGCGAGTTGATGAACATCCCCGTATTCCACGACGACCAGCACGGCACGGCGATCATTTCCACCGCCGGCATCATCAACGCGCTGCACCTGACGGGGCGCAAGATCGCCGACATCAAGGTGGTGGTGAACGGCGCGGGCGCGGCGGGCATCGCCTGCCTCGAACTGTTGAAGTCGATGGGCCTGCCGTCCGCCAACGCCACCCTTTGCGATTCCAAGGGCGTGGTCTATCGCGGCCGCACCCAGGGCATGAACCAGTGGAAAAGCGCACACGCGGTGGAGACCAAGGCGCGCAGCCTGGCGGACGCCATGGTCGATTGCGACGTCTTCCTCGGCCTGTCGGTGAAAGGTGCGCTGACACCGGAGATGGTAAAGACCATGGCCAAGGCGCCGATCATCTTCGCCATGGCCAATCCCGATCCCGAGATCACGCCCGAAGAGGCGAAAGCCGTGCGCCCCGATGCCATCGTGGCGACCGGCCGCAGCGACTATCCCAACCAGGTGAACAACGTCCTTGGCTTCCCCTACATTTT
>DAIDUA010000132.1 GCA_027456965.1 Alphaproteobacteria bacterium
TTCCGAGATTGGGAATAAATCTCGGCGTCGGCCTCGTCAGCATCATCGCCAGCGCGACGATCGGCGCCGTCGTGTTGCTGCTTGTCTTGAGGCTGATACGACGGGCCTGATCCGGCGCGGGTTTTCTCAATCCTGCGTCGCCGGGTTGCAGAACAGCTCCATCGTTCCCTGCGGAAAAGCCCGGAGAGTCCACGAGCAACAGCGAAGCTATTTCATCACCGGGTCCGGCTTTTTCTCCGCGTCCACCTTCGTATCCGCAGGCTTGTTCCCGTCGCCCAGGCTCCACACCACCTGCGCCGTCCAGGGGACGTCCGCGAGTTTGCCGTCCTTGATCGCCGGCAGGTAATGCCACTTCCTCACACAGCTCACCGCCGCATCGTCGAGCCGCTCCGAACCGCTGGACTTCGCCACCGTGACACCGTCCACCACGCCGTCGGCCAGCACATGAAAAGCAAGGTCCGTGGTGCCTTCCTGGCCGAGCAGCCGTGACAGGAAGGGATAGTCGTCCCGACAGTCCTGCGGCTTCGAAAGCGACGGCGGCTGCGAAATCTTCTGCACCACGGGCACATGCACCACTTCCTTGACGATCCTGGGCGGTGGCGGCACGGCGGCATGCACCGTGAACATCGTCCCCAGATGGTAGACGAAGAGCAGCGAAGAGGCGGTGGCGACCGCGCCCGCGATCAGCAGCGCGTAGAGGTTGTCCCGAAAGCGCGTGCTGCAGAACAGTCCCGAGGAAATAACGAAAACCAGAAACTCTATGACGACCATACCCGCCCCGATGCTGACGCCGCGCGTCGCGGCAGCGCCATACTAGCGCGGCCGGTGGGGCAAAAAAACGGCGTCTCGCGGAAACACGGCGCCGGCGCGGCGGTTTTGACCGCGTGACGGGCGCACGCTTGGATGGCCGGTCCGGCGCCCGGTTAAATTATGGAAAGGCCCGGAATCACCTCCGGGCCTTTTTGCCATACCCGGGCCCCCGTCCGGAAAGCTTTCAGCGCGCGTTGTAGGCGACCTGCGTCAGCGACGCGCTGATGCCAGCGACCGCCCCGGAAACGGCGGACGCGCGGCACTGTTCGTATTCCCGCGTGAGGAACTCGCGGGCGATCTGGTAATTGGCGTCGAACTGCGGGTTGCCGCCACAGGCACGGTCCGCCGCGTGCTCGATGCGATCCAGCAAGGCGGCCGTACCGGCTTCGTTTTTGAGGTCCAGGTCGGCGTAGGTGACGACGACCTGCTTGACCACAACGCTGCTGGCCGAAGCCGGCTGGGCGGCGGCGCTCTGCGCGAAAGCAGCGACGGCGATGGCGGCGGCGGAAATCTTCAACAAACGGTACATCGTGCCTCTCCTTCTCGGGGTACATCCAAGAGATGCGGCACAGCGCCGGTTTGGATGCAGCACGGAGATGGGCATGCGCCGCTATTGCGTAAAGGTGCCTGGAAAAGCGCATCCCCGCTTCGCCGCACGAAGGGGAACAAACGAGTGACGATGTTGTGCCGATGCTGCTTATGCGGCTCGCAAGCGATAAAGTCCCGCGCCATGTGGCGGAATCGTGGCGGTGAAGCGGTCGGCGAAGCTGCCGAGATTCTGCCGCGCCCAGAGATCGCGCACCTGCACCTGACCCGCAATGGCGAGCGTTCGGAAATCGAAGCCGATGTCGTTCGGCTTGGGTCCGTCCGTCACGTTGAACAGCGCCAGATAATAATCGCCGGCCCGCGCCGCGCGCGCGGTCCAGATATGCGTGCCGTCGGCGAAGAAGAACGGCTGGTTGTCGTGGCTGGCCTGATTGACCGTGAGGACTTCGTCGTTGGTCAGCAGATCGAGCGTCGGCTGGTCGAGATAGCGCAGATCGCCGCCCATGATCAGCGGCGAGCGTGCGATCGACCATAGGCTCATCACAGTCTTCTGTTCGTCCGGCGTGAATTTCGTATTGCGCTGACCCATGGCCAACCTGCCGAGCGGCAACATGTCGGCATCCGGCCAAGCGCCCGGTTCACGGAACTGGTTCCAGTTCTCCAGGCGGACGAACTGCGCGTTCAACAGCGCCCACTCGTCCCAGAAGTCGTCGCTGATGCGCCACATCTGGGCGAAGCGCCTCACGTGATTGCCGCGGGGCACCGGCGTCTCGCCCGGAGACAGACTCAAGATGATCGGGTGGCCGGTGCTGCCGATCGCCTTGTGCGCCGCCTCGATCTCCAGGATGTGCGCGTCATAGGGACGGCTCATGTCGTCCATCTTGATGAAGTCTACGCCCCAGGACGCGTAGAGCGCGAAGACGCTGTCGTAATAGGCCTGTGCACCGGCCTTGCGCATATCCACGCCGTACATGTCGGGATTCCACGGGCAGGTGCTTTGCAAATTGGCGATGTCGCGGGCAGTGTAGGACGTGCCGTGGACGGGCAGATTGCGCTCCACCGCGAGACGCGGAATGCCGCGCATCAGATGGATGCCGAACTTCAGACCCAGCGCATGGATGCGGTCGGCCAGCGGCCCGAAACCCTTGCCGCCAGCGCTGGAGGGAAAGCGGTTGGGGGCAGGCAGCAGGCGGCCATAGCCGTCCAGCGTCGGCGTGGGATGCGTGTTATAGTCATAGCCGCTGACGTTGGGTTCGTACCATTGGATGTCGATCGTGAAGACGGAGTAGCCGTGCGGCCGGAGTTTCTCCGCCATGATGTGCGCCGTCTCCAGCGCCTGCGCCTCGTTGATGGTGGTGGCGAAGCTGTTCCAGCTGTTCCAGCCCATTGGCGGCGTGGGCGCGAGCACGGCGTGATTGGCCGCGCGGCCGTCCGCCTACCTGGCCGCCGCGGGTTTCGCGCCCGCGGCCTGCGACAGGCCGAGCAACCCGCCGGCCCCGGCGATCAGATGGCGACGATTGATAGGCAGCTCGTGGGACATGTCCGCTCCCCTTACGCCGCCGGCGCTTCCTTGACGAAAGCTTCCACCGTGCCCTTCAGGCGGATGGTCATTGGGTTGCCGTGGCGGTCCACGCTCTTGCCCGCGACGACACGAATCCAGCCTTCGCTAATGCAATATTCCTCGACGTTCGTCTTCTCCAGGCCGTTGAGGCGGATGCCCACGCCGCGTTCCAGAAGCGCCTCGTCGTAAAAGGGGCTCCTGGGGTTGACGCAGAGGCGGTCCGGCAGCGTATCGCTCATGGGCGAAGACCTCATGGGAACTGGGGCTTTCCGGCCAGCGTCATAGTCGATTACGACCTGCATTCCAATTCGCTTTTTCAAGGCTTGATCGCCGCCTCGTTTTAGGCGTCCATGCGCGCCGCCAAATCAGGGAGCCACCATGTCCTTCTCAATGTACGACGCCTCCATTCCGCCGATGATCCGCACACTCCAGAACCTGTCGAAAATTCTGGACAAGGCGGTGGCGCAGGCCGAAGCCGAAAAGATCGATCTCGCCACGCTGCTCGACGCCAGGTTGGCGCCGGACATGCTGCCGTTCCCGCGTCAGATCCAGATCGCCACCGACGGCGCCAAAGGCCGCGCCGCGCGACTGGCGGGCCTGGAGCCGCCCACCTTCCCCGATACCGAAACGACCTTCCCCGAACTGCAGCAGCACATCGCCAAGACGATCGCCTACATGCAAAGCGTGAAGCCGGAGCAGATCGGCGGCTCCGAAACCCGTCAGATCACGCTCAAGTTCCCCAACCGCACGCTCGAATTCAACGGCTGCGAATATCTGACGGGCTTCGTGCTGCCGAATTTCTATTTCCATGTGACGACCGCGTACGGATTGCTCCGGAACAAGGGCATCGCCATCGGCAAGATGGATTTTCTCGGCGGCGCTTAAGAGCACAGCACTGACAGTAGGATAGGCCCGGGCGCAACCCGGGCCTATTTTTCCAATTCGCTTTCAACATGCCGACGGCGTCGAGCCAGTTGACGAAAAGCGTCGGCCAGATGGCGACGTGCGGCGGATTTGTCGGCCTTCTCGCCATCCACCAGGAAAACCGCCTTAAAGCGCGCGGCGCAGCGACAGGTTGAAGACCGGACCGGGCGATGGTTGTATCTCCGTCCGCGTCACCAGCGGGTTCGCCCGCGTGCCGTTGAAGAAGGAATCGGTCGCCGCCGGCGGCCCACCGCACAAACCGTTCACGTTGACGTCGACCTCGAACGGACCGGGCTTGTAGGCCAGGAAGGCGCCGACCGTTCCGCCGGCCGGAACCGTGCTGATCTCGCTCAACTGATAGGACGTCGTCGTGTCGTTCATCTGGCCGGTGAGACCGAGGCTGAGATGATGCGCCGGCAGATTGCGCACAAGACGAAGCGAGAATTTCCGCGGCGTCTCGCCGGAGGCGCGGCGAATCTCGTCCGTCACCGGATCGAGCACACTGGAGTTCTGCCACGCCGCGCCGGAGGTCACAGAGGTGTTCGGCAGACCGAGCGCACCAAGCGGCAACGACACGGTGAGCGCGACCTTGTCGCGTCCCAGGAGCGGCGTCGACGCCGGCGCCTGAACGCCGCCGCGCACCTCGGCGAATTCCGTCGCCGTGCCCCAGCGATCCGCCGTGTAGGCCGCCGTGACCGTCGCGGGTCCCACGACCTGATGCAGGCTGGTCTGGAACTGCCAAGCATGGTCTGGCTCGATGTTCACGTTGTCGGCCGATCGCGCGACGCTGGCATAGGCGGAATAGGCCGCCGTGTCGTAGGGCGACACCGCATGCTCGACACTCGCCCGCCACACCGTGCCGTCCCAGGGCGTCAGCGTCATCGCCAGATGCGGTTCCAGCGCATTGAACATGCTGGTGTGCGCCTGCTGGGCGCTCCACCGGATATCGGCATTGCTCTCTGCGGCGCCGGCATCGAGCGCCAGCGAACTCATCGGCGTCCAGTCGACCTGCGCGAAAACCTGCTGCGTCTCGCTCCGGATCGTGGTGCGCGCGCCGTGCGCGGCGCCCGCCGCAGAGGTGTCCTGCGTCAGGTCGCTGTTGTCCTTGGCGCCGACCTGCACCGTGGTCTGGCCAACGGGAGAAAAAGAGGCCGTAACCTGCGCCGACCGATTTTCGGTGCTGACCAAGTGCGTGGCCGTGCCCGGATCGCCAATGCTGGACGGTGCCCGGTAGATCAGTGCGAACTGGTCGGTGCCGGTCGCCGCGAAGTGTGTTCCGTGCAAGGCCGACAAATTCGCCTGGAACTGCGCGCCATGCTTGCGCCAGAGGTTGGTGTCGTTCTGGTCCGCGCCAACGCTGGCCGAGGCCTGAACCTTCATCGACCCAGTCGGCAGGTTGCCGTTCAGCGCGGCTCCACTGGACAGGCTCTGGACGCCGGTGGCCGGGCCTGAGACGTCCAGCGCCACCGGGCCGCCGTGCAGATCGACGAGCGGATTCGCCGCCCTTGCGCCGGACACCGACGCAACAGCGATGCAAACCACGGCGATGGTGCGCCCCGGAGCCTTGATCATCACCTCAACCGATCGAAATCATTGGATGGCCGAACCTATCATCCCGTCGGCGCAAGCGCCACCCGGTTCCCCCGGGAACCCGCCATAACTTGACTTCCTGTCAGTGGCTGGAAGATTGTCCGGCCGCATTTCGTTCCTGGAGAAATCCCGTGTCCGCTTCCTCAGCCGCGCCGCAGATCGTCATCAGCTTGCCGGACGGCAAGGCGATGACGTTTCCGCGCGGCGTGACCGGAGCCGAGATCGCGGCGGCCATCGGCCCGGGGCTGGCGAAAGCGGCGCTGATCCTGGAGGTCGACGGCCAGGAATACGACCTGTTCCGCCCCATCGAGCACGACGCCAGGATCCGCATCGTCACCAGGAAGGACGACAAGGCGCTGGAGCTGATCCGCCACGATGCCGCACACGTCCTCGCCATGGCAGTGCAGGCGCTCTATCCTGGCACCCAGGTGACCATCGGCCCGGCCATCGCCGACGGCTTCTATTACGACTTCGCACGCGACGAACCGTTCACGCCCGAAGACCTGCCGAAAATCGAAGCCAAGATGCGTGAGATCGTGAAGGCCGATCTGCTGACGCACCGCGAGGTGTGGCCGCGCGACAAGGCGGTGGCGCATTTCAAGTCGATCGGCGAGAACTACAAGGCCGAGCTCATCGAGTCCATTCCAGCAGGCGAGGACGTCTCGATCTACTGGCATGGCGACTGGCACGACCTCTGCCGCGGCCCGCATTTCGCCACCACCGGCAAGATCGGCGATGCCTTCAAGCTGACCAAGATCGCCGGTGCCTATTGGCGCGGCGATTCCAAGAATGCACAGCTGCAGCGCATCTACGGCACCGCCTGGCGCGACCAGAAGGAACTCGACGCCTATCTGACCCGCCTCGAAGAAGCGGAAAAGCGCGACCACCGCCGCATCGGCAAGGAGATGGAGCTTTTCACCTTCTCGCCCGACGTCGGCGCCGGCCTGCCGCTGTGGATGCCGAACGGCATGGTGATCCGCCAGGAACTGGAATTCCTCGCGCTGCAGGAAGAACGCAAGGACGGCTATTTCCGGGTGGCGACGCCGCATATCACCAAGGAAGCGCTGTATCTGCGCTCGCGCCATCTGCCCTACTACAGCGACTCCATGTATTCGCCGATCGACATTGATGGCGAGAATTACTACCTGCGGCCAATGAACTGCCCGCACCATCACATGATCTATCTGGCGACGCGTCATTCCTATCGCGAGCTGCCGCTCAGGATCGCGGAATACGGGCAGGACTATCGCTACGAGGCTTCGGGCGGATTGTCGGGGCTGATGCGCGTGCGCGGCTTCTGCATGAACGACGCGCACATCTATTGCCGCTACGACCAAGCCAAGGACGAGTTCATCCGCGTGATGCGGCTACACGCCCGCTACTACGACCTGATGAACATTAAAGAGTATTACATGCGGCTGTCGATGCCCGATCTCGCCAAGCTCGACAAATATGTCGACGAGCCGGAGAAATGGCTGACGGCGCTCGACATCATCCGCGAGGCGATGAAAGAGTCCGGCTATCCGTTCGTGGAGGCCAAGGGCGAGGCGGCCTTCTACGGCCCCAAGATCGACTTCATGATCAAGAGCGTCATCGGGACCGAATATACGATCTCGACCAACCAGCTCGATTTCCTGGCGACCCAGACCTTCGGCCTCTCCTACATCGGCGAGGACGGCGCGGAACACCCGGTCTACGTCATCCACCGCGCCCCGCTGGGCACCCATGAGCGCTTTACCGCCTTTCTGATCGAGCATTATGCCGGCGCCTTCCCGACCTGGCTGGCGCCGGTCCAGGCCCGTATCATCCCGATCAGCGACAAGGCCAACGACTACGCCCACAAGATGCGCCAGGCGCTGTTCGACGTGCCAGTGGTCAACGGCACCGCCGGCCTGCGGGGCGACATCGACCTGACCGCTGAGCGCATGCAGAAGAAGATCCGGGACGCCCAGATCCAGAAAATCCCCTACATGCTGGGGGTGGGTGAACGGGAGGCCGCCGAGGGCAAAGTCGCGGTCCGCCTGCGTTCCGGCAAGGATTTGGGGCCAATGCCGCTTGAAACCTTCATCGCCCGGATCAAGGGCGAGGCGGAATCCCGCAAGGATGTGGCCGAATAACCCTTGCGAAATGTGCCGTTATTCCTATTCTTAGCGGGATCAGCGGTCCCGCGCGGCCCGCACCGGAGGATTTCACCCTGCGCCCATGAGCCGAAACAGGTTTCGCGAGGCAGGATGGTCCTCGCGAGGCATGGGTTCGCGCACGGTCCAAGCAAAAGGAGAGAGTCATAGTTCCAAGACGTTTCGCATCGCAGGCCCCCGCTCCCGCCAAGGACGGCCCCCGCGTCAATGAAGAGATCTTCGCCCGCACCATTCTTCTGATCGGCGACGACGGCCACAAATACGGAGAAATCGGCACCGAGGAAGCCCGCGCCATCGCGGAGGAGAAAGGCTTCGACCTGGTCGAAGTGTCGCCCGAAGCCAAGCCGCCTGTCGTCAAGCTGATGGACTACGGCAAGTTCAAATACGAACAGCAGAAAAAGGCCGCCGAGGCGCGCAAGAAGCAGAAGGTCATCGAGATCAAGGAGATCAAGATGCGCCCGACCATCGACGATCACGATTACGACGTGAAGATGCGCTCGATGCGCCGCTTTTTCGACGAAGGCGACAAGGTGAAGGTCACGCTGCGTTTTCGCGGCCGCGAAATGGCGCATCAGCATCTCGGCATGGAACTGCTCAACCGCATCACCAAGGACACCGAAACCTTCGCCAAGATGGAGCAATGGCCCAAGATGGAAGGCCGCCAGATGATGATGGTGCTGGCGCCACGGTAGAAACTTGCGTCTCACCCATCGACAATCTCAGGGTGAGGGTGCTGCATAAATTTCCCTCATGCTGAGCTTGTCGAAGCATGAGGGCGCCGACAAAACAAAACCCCCTAGGTTTTCGCCTGGGGGTTTTGCTTTTCAAATCCGAAGAAAATGTTCTTACAGAAACCGCGATGCGGTACGCGCCGCGGTGTTGCCGATGTCCTGCAGCGGCCCCAGGGGCTGTATGGCGTCGTGCATGTCTTCGATGTGCGGACGGCCCGACATCAGCTTGTAGGCGACGTGTCCGTCCTGCATCAGCAGCACGACTTCGGCCGACCAGCCAGTGCTGAGCGTCTGGCGTTCGAAACCGAGAAGATCGAGGAAGATATTGCCCATGCGGCGCGACTCGACGTGTTCGGGGTGGAACACCAGCGCCGAGCAGCGATCCTGCGCCTCGATGCACGCCTGCACCGGCTTCGCCAGACGGTCAAACGTCAGGGAGTTGCGCGGCATGAAGCGTTCGATGACTCCGAGATAGGAGAGGACCTCGACATTCGGCGTCGTCGCCGTATCGAAGCCGAGCTTCTGCAGATCGGAGAGGCGCGTGGAACCGGGAACGATGTCGACATAGGCCGCTTGGACCTGGTCGTAGGTCTGGAAACTCGAACTCGACACCCGACTTTCGTGCGGCAAGAGGCCCAGCCCGCCGCAACCGACCAGCGACAGCATGAACGCCGTACTGACAATGATCAACGCCGTGCGGCGTGAACCGCCGCTTGCCACACTTCGCATTCGCCCCAACCCAACCCAAACAAACGCGCTTATGTTTTCTTTTTCTTTAGCGTAACGAACTTTGCGCGAATTGGGAAGGACGGCCGCGGCGAAAGGCGAATTAGAACAATAATATGATTACCGGTTTTGCGCGCAGGCCTGCGCAACCGCGGAAAAATCGCAGTTGGCGCCGGTCAGGACCACCGCAACAGCCTTGCCGACGGCTGAAAACCGATCGCACATCAAGGCCGCCAACCCTGCCGTACCGCTAGGTTCGACGATCAATTTCAGCGTAAGGGCCGCGTAAGCAACGGCTAGCGCGAGATCGTCGTCCGCGATCGCCAATGTGTCGGAGAGATGACGCTGTGCAAGTGCGAACGGAATTTCGCCGGGTGTCGGCGCCATCAACGCGTCGGCAATCGAGGGTGTTCCGCCGGGCGCCGCGAGGCGCTTGCCAGCCGCGATCGAGCGCCGCATGCCGTCGTAATTCTCTGGCTCGACGCTGGCGACGCGCGTCGACGGACTTGTGGCGGAAAGCGCCAGGGCAATTCCGCCGATCAGGCCGCCGCCGCTGCACGGCGCCAGGACGGCGTCGAGCGTCACGCCGTGCACTGCGGCCTCGTGCGCGATTTCCCGACCGATCGTACCCTGCCCCGCCACGATGTCGGGGTCGTCGAAGGGGCGCACCAGCGTCGCGCCGCGTTCCTCGCAGAGTGCGCGCGCAATCGCTTCGCGGTCGTCGCGCAGGCGGTCGTAGAACACAACCTCGGCGCCGTAGGACCGCGTGCCTTCCAGCTTGGCGACCGGCACATCTTTCGGCATGACAATCAGCGCGGGAATGGAGAACAGGGCGGCGGCGGCGGCCACGCCCTGCGCATGATTTCCCGACGAGAAAGCGACGACGCCTTTGGCGCGATCCCCGGGTGTGATCTGGCTGATCTTGTTGAGCGCGCCGCGGAACTTGAAGGACCCGGTGCGTTGCAGAGTCTCCAGCTTGAGGAACACCCGCGCGCCCAGCTTGTCGTTAAGGGCCGCGTTTTCAATCAGCGGGGTCTTCACGGCGTATGGCGCGATCCGCGCCGCGGCGGCTTCAATGTCGGTGAACGCGGGCAGATGAACGGTCATGAGATAACCCTTGGATGCGCAGTCCAATCTAACCGAAACGACGGCGGCAGGGCCGAACGTTTTTTTGCGGCCCTGCTCTGCTGTCGCACCCCGGACAGATTGCCTCGGGCCGCGCAGGGAAAAAGCCGTTAGCCTGGGTCGAGACTTGCGGCTATGGTCGCCGTGGCCAGCATCGCAGGGCCGGCGCCAATCTGCGTTTCCCGGACGACGCTCATGCTCAAGACATATCTGCCGCACAACGGCGGCCTGAAAGCTGCGGCGGGCGCCGGGAACGAGGCCTTCGCGGCCGACACGTTGTGGATCGACCTCGTCGACCCGACGCCGGACGAACGCCAGACGGTGAACGCCGCTCTGGGCATGGAACTGCCGACGCGCGAGGACATGGAGGAGATCGAGGCGTCGAGCCGGCTCTATTCCGAGGACGGCGGCCTGTTCATGACCGCGCTCATTCTCTCGAACAGCGGGACCGAGAAGCCGGTCGCCGGGGTCGTGACCTTCGTGCTGGCGCGCGAGAAACTCATCACCATCCGCTACATCGATCCGCAGCCCTTCCGCACCTTCGAGACCCGCTGCGGCCGCAGCATGATCGGCGCCAACAAGGCGGAAAACGTCCTGACGGCGCTGCTCGACGTGATCGTCGACCGCGTCGCCGACATTCTCGAACGCGTCGGCGCGGAAATCGAAGGCGTTTCGCACCAGATATTCGATGCGAACGGCGACAAGCCGCCCATCACCTCGAAGGACTTCCAGAACGTGTTGCGCACGCTCGGTCGCAAGCACGATCTGAGCGGCAAGGCGCGCGAGAGCCTGCTCTCCATCGGCCGCATGCTGGCCTTCCTCGCGCAGGCGATGGACACGCAGCACAACAAGGACGTGCACGCCCATGTCAGGACGCTGACGCGCGACGTGCAGTCCCTGCAGGATCATTCGACCTATCTCGCAGGCAAGCTCAACTACCTGCAGGACGCCACGCTCGGCCTCATCAACATCGACCAGAACAGCATCATCAAGATCATGTCGGTCGCGGCGCTGGTGTTCCTCCCGCCGACGCTGATCGCATCCATCTACGGCATGAACTTCGCGGTCCTGCCGGAAAAGGATTGGACGTTCGGTTATCCGTTCTCGCTGCTGCTGATGGCGGTCTCGGTCGTCGTGCCCTATCTGTGGTTCAAGCGCAAAGGCTGGCTTTGAGAAACGTCTCGCTCGCCATTACGCTGAAGATCGCGCAGACGCTTGCCTTTTCCCTGATGTACGCCGCGATCAAGCTGGCCGGCGACGTGCCGGTGGGTCAGATTGTCTTCTTCCGCGGCTTTTTTGCGCTGGTGCCGCTGTTCATCTGGACCTTCTTTACGGTGGGGCCGATCGACGCGATCAAGACGCGCCGTCCCGCTTACCATGTCGTCCGCTCGGTGGTCGGCACGTCGTCGATGTTCACGAGCTTCGCGGCCGTGCAGCTCCTACCGCTGGCCACTGTGACGGCCTTCAGCTTCATTCAGCCGATTTTCGCGGTGATACTGGCCGCGCTGTTCCTGAGCGAGCGCGCCGGCAAGTACCGCTGGGGCGCGGTGATCGTCGGCTTCGGCGGCGTGCTTATGATGATCGCGCCGCATGGCGGGCTGCAGGCCCTGCTGGACCTGCATCTGTCGCGGGGCGTGGCCTATGCGCTGCTGTCGTCGTTCCTCACCGCGGTGGTCGTCGTCTGGATACGCCAGATGAGCGCGACCGAACGCTGCGAAGCCATCGTTTTTTATTTCATGACGGCCTGCGCCACGGTGGGCGCCGTGGTCACGATCTGGGACCACGTGCCGATGACGTTCGACATGATCTTCTGGCTGGTGACCTGCGGCGTCATCGGCGGAATGGGACAGATATTCATGACCTATTCCTACCGCTATGCGCAGCCGTCGCTGCTTGCCTCTTTTGATTACGTCTCGATGATATGGGCGATGCTGCTCGGCTATTTCATCTTCGGCGAGATGCCGGCGCGGATGATCCTGGCGGGAGCCGGCGTGGTGATCGCCGTGGGCCTGTTCATAGCATGGCGCGAACACCGCCTGCATGTGGAACACCCGCTCGAAAGCGTCATCTAGCCCGGTCGCGCAGCGCGTCGAGTGCGGCGATCAGATCCTTGCCGAAGAAATAGGCGACTTCGCCGCGCATGCCGTCATAGACGCTCGGCCCGTCGCCGGCGCACACCAGGCTGCCGTCGACGGCTTCCGGCGACGGCACCAGCACGCCGTGTTCGAAGGTCAGCGGGAACAGGATGCTGACCATCGGCTTGTAGACGTGATAATCGAGGCCCTTCTCCAGGCAGTACGCGTGGATTCTGCAGCCGCGGCCCTTGCGGTCGGCGAACACGCACTTGCCGTCCACGGCGCTGGTGCGCCCGTGCGCGCCCGAGGGAAATTCGCGATCCTCAACAATCTCCGGCTTGAACCACCCGGCTTGCAGCACGCCTGCGAAGGCTTCGAACGCCGGCCCCAGACCACGCAGGCGCTCCATGTTGTCGCGGTCGATGTCGACGCCGTAGCTGCAGCACTGGTCGTTGCAGAACCCGCATGCCATGCAGTGAGTGAAATAGCGCAGGGCGAAGATGTCCGTGTCCACCGCGCGGATGACCGGCGCCGCAAAAATCGAAGGATAGTCGTGGTCCAGCGCGACGACGCTCATGGCAAGGCCGCCAAAACGATGCGCTCGATCAGATCGGTATAGGAAAGGCCGGCACGCGCCGCCGCTGCCGCAAAGCCCGCGTCGGGTGCGATGCCGGGATTGGGGTTGACCTCCAGGATCAGCTGCTGTCCCGCGCGGTCGACGCGGAAATCCACGCGGGCCGTTCCCCTGAGCTTGAACAGCGACCAGACGCATTCCGAATAATGGCGCAAGGCCTGCGCCAGAGCGGGCTCGCGTTCCTCGACGCCGAACTCGCGCACGGTGCGCGTGGATTCGAACGAGGCGTCGTCCCACTTGGCGATATAGCCGACGATCTTCGGCCGGCTATCGGGCCATTCCTCGAAAGTCATCTCGGCCATAGGCAGGACGCGCGGCCCGCCCTTCTCTTCCAGCACGGCGATATTGAACTCGCGCCCGTCGACATAGGCTTCGGCAAACCAGGGACCGCCGAACCGCTCCATGCACGCGTCCGCCCGGGCCGGCACGGCGCGTCCAGTGACCACCGACGAGTCGTCGAGGCCGACGGAGGCATCCTCGTCGGCGGATTTGACGATGTAGCGTGCGGCGGGATCCAGGCCCTGCCAACCGGGCGGCTCCGACCAGTCGGGCGTCGGCAGCCCGGCCTCGCGGAACATGCGCTTGGAGAGCGGCTTGTCGCTCGTGGCGATCAACGCCTCGGCGCCGGTGCCGGTGTAAGGCACGCCGATCTCGTCGAACAGCCGCGGCGCGACGTAGGCGAGCCGACCTTTGCCCTCGATCCCCTCGACAAGATTAAACACAACATCCGGCGCAAGCTTCGCCATCAGGGCGCGGAATTTCTCGAGGTCCGGGACGAACGCCGCGAGCGGCGCCTCGTAGCCGCGCGAGACCACGGCCTTCGAAATGGCCCCGGCGGCGATCAGCGTATCCTGATCTTCCGGCGGCGCGTCCGGCGGCACATCCGAGTGAAGGACGAGAACCCGCATCAGGCCGCCGCGCGGCCCCGGGCTTCAAGCTCGGGATGGCGCTTGAGGAACGCCGCCATGATCCTGCCGATCAGGTCCTGATAGCTGAGGCCGGCGTAGTCCGCGATCAAGCAGAGGTCGGAGTGCGCCGGACGCAAGCCGGCCAGCGGATTGACCTCGATGAAATGCGGCTTGCCCATGGCGTCGCAGCGGATGTCGATACGCCCGCCGTCGCGACAGCGCAGCGCCCGCCAGGCGCCCAATGCGACCTCGCCCGCCGTCTTGGCCTCGGTGCCATTGACGGGGACGATGGCGACCTTGTCCTCCCAGCCGGTTTCCTTGTTGGCGAGGCCGTAGCCGGCCCCGACGAACTTCTCTTTGGGCACGATCTCGGTGACGCCCAGCACCTCGGCTTCGCCGCCGGTGCCGATGATGCCGACTGTGAACTCCCGCCCGGACAGGAAGGTCTCCACCAGGACCGGCTGCCGGAAGCGCGCCAGCAGACTGGCTGCGACGCGCTTCAGCCCCGCCGCGTCGTCGACCTTGGAATGCGCGTCGACGCCCTTGCCGGAGCCTTCCGCCACCGGCTTGAGGAACAACGGATAGGACAGAGGGATCGCCGCAACCTCCTCGATGCGTTCGATGACGACGAAATCCGCCGTCGGCACGCCATGGTCGCGCACCACGCGCTTGGCCATCGACTTGTCGAGCGACAGCGCCAGGGTCAAAGGATCGGAGAACACATAGGGGATGTCATAGGCCTCCAGCAGCGCCGGCGCCTGCGCCTCGCGCGCCATGCCCTTCAGCCCTTCGCAGAAATTGAACACCGCGTCCCAGCGCTCGCCGGCCACCAGCCGCTCGGCCAGCTTGCGGATGCCGCCGATGCGCACAGGCTCATGCCCCATGCCGGCCAGCGCCTCGCAAATCGCCGCAATGGTGACATCGCTGTCGAACTCGGCCGTGTCCTCCTCGCTGTAGCCCATCGCGAGGTAGTCGGCCCGGAGGTCGTAGGTGACCCCGATGCGCATGGGGCTACTCCGCTGCGAGGCGCAGCTTGTCACGCCCCACCGTGCCGCCGGGATCGGGATAACGATAGACCTTGCCCTCGAAATTCCGCAGCAGCAGATCGTCGCCGTCGCGGCCGACCACCGGATCTGGCGCGAGCTGGATCTTGCCGCCGCCGCTCGGCGCGTCGATGCAGAACATCGGCGTGGCATAGCCCGTGGTGTGACCGCGCAGGCTGGCGATGATCTCCAGGCCCTTCTCGACATTGGTGCGGAAATGGGCCGAACCACGGATCGGATCGCACTGGTAGAGGTAATAGGGCTTCACCCGGCGCTTCAGCAGCCCCTGCATCAGGGGGACCATCACCGACGGACTGTCGTTGACGCCCTTCAGCAACACCGTCTGGGAGCCCAGCGGGATGCCGGCATCGGCCAGGCGCGCCGTCGATTCCGTCACCTCGTCGGTCAGCTCAACCGGATGGGTGAAGTGGATACTCATCCATAGCGGATGATACTTCTTCAGCATCTTGACGAAGTCCTTGGTGATCCGCTGAGGCAGGACCACCGGGATCTTCGTGCCGATGCGCAGGAACTCGATGTGCTTCATCGCCCGCAGCCGGCCGAGCAGCCAGTCGAGCTTGTCGTCGCCGATGGTCAGCGGGTCGCCGCCCGAGAGCAGCACGTCGCGCACCTCGGTATGGACTTCGAGATAGGCCAGCGCCTTTTCCCACTGCTTGGTCGAGAACTGGTATTCGCCGCCCGGATTGCCCACCACGCGGGCACGCGTGCAATAGCGGCAATAGGTCGAGCAGGTGCCGGTCGTCAGGAACAGGACCCGGTCGGGATAGCGGTGGACCAGCCCGGGAACGACGGTGTCATGGTCCTCGCCAAGCGGGTCGTCGTCCTCACCGGGGCTCTTGAGGTATTCCTCGCCGGTCATGATGTGGGTGCGGCGCAGCGGTTCGCTGGGATCGTCCAGCCCCATCAGGCTGGCGTAATAGGGCGTGATGCCGACGGGCAGAGACCCTTTATGATGCCCCACGGCGGCCCGTTCGTCGGCCGAGAGGCGGAAAATCCGCTGCAGTTCTTCGAGCGCGCGAATCCGGGTGCGCATCTGCCAGCGCCAGTCGTTCCACTCGGCCATCGAGGTGTCCGGATAGAAGCGGCGATAGAACGCGCGGGTTTCGGGATTGACAGGAAAGCGAGACGCCGCCTTGGACTTCGCGGGCGCGATACTCGAGACCTTGGGCGCTTCCTGAAGCGGGGTGTCGGAGGCTAAGGCCGGTCTTGGTCGGACGGGCCGTAACGGAGGCTTCAGTTCGCGCCCCCGCATTACTTGGAGACTCATCGTGGTCTCATAACGCTCCGAAGGTTGCTACCAGCGCGAAAGCCCCTAGCGACTCCCCGTCAACGGGTGCAACAGACTCGCGGATATTTAGTGCGTTCCATTGGTTCGTCAAGAGAAAGCACGCGAGTACTTGTCTAGTTGCCGGACGTTTAAGACGAACCGGGCGGCCGATTGGGCGCATGATTGAAGACTGCAAAAGACCTCAGGCCTTCGCCTTGTCGTCTTTCAAGTGAAGGCATGAACAATGGGGGGAATGTTTTTGGAGAACAGACACATCGCAGTTTTACCGCGAACTACCGCAATCTTTGCGGCGGCGTACCCGGGCAAGTCGTCGGTGCACTCGCTGATTTCCCTACCGGGGTCGATGACTGGTCTTCGGCAAGTCAAAAGGTACGGCCAGCTTGTTGTGAGCGGCGGGGCACGCCGGCGACAAGATCGGACCTTGTGCGTCAGTCTGCCGGCGGCAGCGGCTCATCGCGTACCGGTTTGACGCGATAGATTCGGATGAGGACGTGCCGGCCGCGCGAGTAGTTGAAGCCGGCCACAGAGCCGACTTCGTTGGCATCCGCCTCGAGTTCGGCGAGCCGCGCCTGGAAGGCGGGACGTTCGCTCTCTTCGACCAGCGCCAGCCCGCCCTCTGCCGCGGCAGCGTCGGCGGCGCCACGTCCGTCGGTGAGTCGCGTGTCGGTGCCGAGCAGGAAGACGAGACTCGGCTCGGTATAGCCCGCCAGCGTCGGAGGCGGATCGCCCGGCAGGGCGAGGCTTTTTTCCGCGGCGGCAGCGCGCGGACTGACCCAGAGCTGGCTCAGGCGTGGCGCCGCACCAAGCGTCAGCGTCGGATAGAAGACGAGCACGACGGCAAACGCCCATAGCGCGGCGGCCGCATTGGCGCGCCGCAGGAAGGCGACCAGCGTCCCCAGTCCCAGGACCGCGAACAGGCAGACCAGCGCGATCAGCCACCAGGTGGCGCCGTTTCCATACATTCCGGGGAGAATAACGGTCGCCGCCGTGAGCGCAGCAAGGCCCAGCGCAAACTGAACCGCAGCGACATAGGACAGCGCGCGGCCCCAGCGCGATTCCGCGTCTTTCGTTTCAAGCGCCCAGACCGCGGCCAGCATCGCCAGCGCCGGATATGCCGGCAGGATATAGTGCGGCAGCTTGGTCGGCACGAGTTCGACCACGACCCACCACAAGCCCGCCCAGACGAGCAGGAAGCGCATCGCCGGCTCGGCGCGCTTGCGGATCGCCGCCAGCACACCCGGCGCGAGGAAAAGGATCGCCGGCCAGAACGTCAGGGTCGACAGCAGGAGGAAGTAGCCGGGCGGCTGCCCGTGCGACTCCTGTCCACCTTCGAGCTTGGCCGCAAAATCGTGCCCCAGCGCCTGCTCGTAGAAATGTCCGTGGCTGCGCAGCGCGATGGCGACGGCCCATGGCGCGACGATGGCGATCACGATCGCCAGTCCGGTCCACGGCCGGGTACTCTTCAGCCAGTGCCAGTCGCGATCCCACAGGGAAAGTCCGATGACCGTCAGTCCCGCGACCGCCGGCACGACCGGTCCCTTGATCAGGATGCCGATCCCGAGCGCCGCCCAACCGGCGAGTATGAGCTTGAGACCGACCGGCGACTCGCCGGACCGCGCCGCCTTGTAGACCCGCAGCAGGACACCCTGGACACCCACGGCGCTTGCCAGC
>DAIDUA010000133.1 GCA_027456965.1 Alphaproteobacteria bacterium
CGTAGATGATACTAAAGCGGCCGTGCTGGCGCGGCGCCAGATCGCCCTGGAGGAACTTCGCGTCGCCCAGGAAGTTGCAGGTCTCTTTCCCCTCGCACAGGTCGCGCACCGAAAACACGACATCCTCGCCGGTGTCACCGACATTGTAGGCCGCCGTCAGAATGTGCAGGAGATACGGCGCCGCGGTGGCCGCAGCCGACGTACTCTGCGGCACGGCTGTTGTTTCCACGCTGCACATCTTCTGCGTGGGGACCCACTGCCCCGCGGCACATTGCGCGATGACGCCGGCCTGACAGATCAGCGCGCCCTGGCTCGACGGCACACCCATGTAAAGGCAATCGGAGGCCAGCGCGGGGGATGCGCCCGTCAACATCAGGGTTGTCAGAATGAGTACGGCACGCTCCGGCCAGCCCATTCGGTTCACACCCGCAGTTGGGCGGCGCGCAGTCGGCCTTTCAGCCGCAGCAGTTCGGCCAGCAGGATTTCCAGCCTTACGCGTTCTTCTTCCGCCAGCATCTGCGGCTTGCGGCCAAGATGGACGATGTCCGCGAAGACTTCCGCCTGGCCGGCATCCGAAACCTCCATCTCGGGGAGCGATACATCCGGCTCCGCAACGGTTTCGCCGCGTCCCACCTCGGCCACATAACGCAGGCCGCGCTAGCGCAGCAGCTTCTGTACGCCTTTGATCGTGTAGCCTTCGGAATACAGCAGCGTGCGGATACCGCGCAGCAGATCCACGTCCTCCGGCCGGTAATAGCGGCGTCCGCCGGCGCGCTTGATAGGCCGCACCTGGGCGAAACGACTCTCCCAGAAGCGCAGCACATGCTGCGGCAGATCCAAATCCGAAGCCACTTCGCTGATCGTGCGGAAGGCCTCAGGCGATTTGCTGCGAACGGCAAGCTGCGCGGTTGCCACAAGCATTGCCAGCTAGTCCACCTCGGCTTCGACGGGCGGTGTTTGTCCGTTGATCACGGCCTTCAGCACGTGGCTTGGCCGAAACACCAGCACGCGGCGCGGCGCAATCGGCACTTCGTCGCCCGTCTTCGGATTGCGGCCCATGCGTTGCGATTTTTGCCGCACTGCAAAGGTGCCGAAGGAAGAAAGCTTTACCGTCTCGCCACGGACGAGTGCGGAGCACAACTCCTCCAGAATATCCTCGACCATTTGTGCGGATTCGTTGCGCGACAGACCCACCGCTTGGAACACGGATTCGGTCAAGTCAGCGCGGGTCAGTGTGTTGCTCGTCATCGTCGCCCCGCGACTCCCTCTGATGTCACGAGCCTATGCGGAAGGAGGATTTGCCGTCAACATCAAAGGGATAGGCAGGCCTGCTGAGACCGGCTACCAACGCAGCAGGGCTGCGCCCCACGTGAAGCCGCCGCCCATCGCCTTCAAAAGCACCAGATCGCCCCGCTTTATGCGACCGTCCGCGACAGCGGTGGCCAGGGCCAGGGGTACGGAAGCGGCCGAGGTGTTGCCGTGGAAGGCCACGGTGGAGACCACCTTTTCGTGCGGTATCCCCAGCTTTCTTGCCGTTCCGTCCAGAATCCGCTGGTTGGCCTGATGCGGCACGAACCAGTCGATATCGGCAACTTCCAGCTTCGCGGCCGACAGCGACGCTTCGATCGCGGCCGAAATATTGGTCACGGCGTGGCGAAACACTTCCTTGCCCTGCATGCGCAGGTGCCCCGTCGTCTGCGTCGAGGACGGCCCCCCGTCAACATAAAGATAGTCGTGCAACCGGCCGTCCGAAAAGAGATTCGTGTTGAGAACGCCCACATCGGCGTTGCCGCCGGCACCCTCGCCCGCCTTCAGCACCACCGCGCCAGCCCCATCGCCGAACAGGACGCAGGTGGTGCGGTCGTTCCAGTCGAGCAGCCGCGACATGCTCTCCGCGCCGATCAGCAGCACAGTCTTGGATTGGCCGGCGCGGATGAAATTGTCGGCGACCGCCAGACCATAGATGAACCCCGAGCATACCGCCTGGACGTCGAACGCGGCGCCCCGCGTCATGCCGAGCCGGGCCTGGATGTTCGAGGCGACGGACGGAAACGTCTCGTCCGGTGTCGTCGTGGCGCAGACGATGAGGTCGAGTTCGCTGACGGCGATACGCGCATCGGCGAGCGCGGCGTGCGCGGCTTCAAGCGCCAGGTCCGACGTCTTCTCTCCGGGACCGACGATATGACGCTCCTGGATTCCTGTACGCGTGCGAATCCATTCGTCGCTGGTGTCCACGCGTTTGGCGAGATCATGGTTGGTCAGGACGGTCTTGGGCAGATATGCACCGCAGCCGATGATTTGCGAACGGATCACGAGGCAACAGCCTCCCGGTCCGGCATTCCGACGCCCGCCCTGTCCGCGATGATGCACTTGTTGACGCCGGCTTCGGCCATGTCGACGGCCATGTCGATGGCGCTGGCGAATCCGAGCGCGTCCGTCCCGCCGTGGCTTTTCACCACCACGCCGTTCAGGCCGAGGAACAATCCGCCGTTGGAGGTGCGCGGATCCAGCTTGCGGCGCAAGGCGTTCAGCGCACCACTCGCCAGCACCGCGCCCATGCGCGACATGAGGGAGCGTTTGAGAGCGCTGCGCAGGTAACTCACCACCAGTTTGGCCGTGCCTTCCGCCGTTTTGAGCGCGATGTTGCCGGTGAAGCCGTCGGTCACCACGACGTCCACCGTGCCTTCGGCGATGTCGTCGCCCTCGATGAATCCGTAGAACTCCATCGGTAGCGAGACGTCGCGCAACATCTGGGCGGCGGTTTTCACCGCGTCATGGCCCTTCATCTCTTCGGACCCGACGTTGAGCAGGCCGACCGTCGGGCGCTCCATTCCGAGCACGGCGCGCGCGAAGGCCTCCCCCATCACGGCGAAATCCACCAGCTGGTCGGCGTCGCATTCGACGTTCGCCCCAATGTCGAGGACCACGCACTGCCCGCGCTTCGTCGGCCAGATGCCGGCGATGGCAGGCCGCGAAATGCCTTCGATCACGCGGAGCTGCACCATCGACATCGCCATCAGGGCGCCGGTGTTGCCCGCCGAAACGACGACCTCGGCTTCGCCGTTCTTTACCGACTCGATCGCCCGCCACATGCTGGTGTTGCGGCCGCGGCGCACCGCGACGCTCGGCTTCTCATCCATCCGCACGAACGCCTCGGCGTGACGCACGGTGACGTGCGAGGTGAATTTGGCCCGGCGTTTTTCTAGCAGCGCGTCGATCGCGCCCTGGTCGCCGTGCAGGATGAACTTCACTTTCGGATGGCGCTGCAAGGCGCGCGCGAGCGCCGACACGACAACGGAAGGGCCGGCATCGCTGCCCATCGCATCAATCGAAACAGTCAATTCTCGGGACACGATAGCAACTGCCCCTCAGAGTGGCCGCCGAACCCGACCTGTCAGGCTTTAGCCTTTGCCACTTCGCGGCCGTCATAATGGCCGCAAGCGCCGCAGATATGATGCGAACGCTTCTGCTCGCCACAATTCGGGCATTCGTTATGGGACGCTGGCGCCAACCGGTCATGTGACCTGCGCATGTTGCGCCGTGACGGCGACGTTTTTCTCTTGGGGACCGCCATGGCGGAACATCTCTCCATTAGGCCTGCAGAACCGGAAAAAGCACGCGAATAGGCACGTAACCGTCCGAACCTGGAGGCAAAGCAAGGGGCGGAGTGAACAGGAAACCGCCTCTGGATTCAAGCGCGAAAAATGGCTGTTTTCCGCGATTCAGCCGCCTTGCTTAAGGCTCTTCAGCACGGCAAACGGGCTTTCCGGCGGCTCTGCCCGTTCCTTGGGCGGTTCGAAGGCGACCCCCTCCTTGCGGGGGTACGGATCGATGGCCAGGACGAATTCCTCTAGCAGAGGCGCCGCAAGATCGTAATCGAGGCTGATAATTTCCTCCGGCGCCTCGTCGTCGCCCGCGGCCAGCGTCAGTTCGCCGCCATCGGCATGCGGCCGCCGCACATAGTGCAGTTCGCGTTCCATATGCTTGACGATATGCGTGGGCACGGGCTCGAGCGTCACGACACAGCTTTGCACGATATCGGCGTTCAACTCTGCCTCGAACGCGAAGCGGTTTGGAGACACGCGGCGCAATTCCACAGCGGCCGAGAAGGACCGCACGGCTTCAACGTTGGCCCAGCGCGCCAGCTCCGCCAGTTCGTCGCCGCGCGCGGCAACGACGACTTGGCTACCCGCCTGCGACAGATCGCCGAGATCAACGACATGGCGGATGGGCAAAACCTGCTCGGTCATCATCTTACTCCTCGTCCGGCACCGGGCCGAAATCGAGAACGTTATTTTCAAGATCGCAAGCCGCGACCCGCGCCTTCGCACTCAGCACATAGCGCGCCAGTATTTTTGCGCCGGCATTGGGTACTCCCCGATAGAGATTGCGAACCAGTGCGGCTTCCATTCCAGCTTCGTCTTTTGCGTCTCCATAGGCCTGCATCCGGCCATAAAAGGCGTTCGCGAGCTTTTTGACCCGCCGTCCCATGCCGATATCGCCGGCTCCGAGTTCCCGCAAAGCTTCGTCGAAGGTGATAAAGATGGTGTCGACAAAGGCCTGCGACAAGGCCGTTGCCCCTGCGTCGGCCAGCCGATCCAGCACCAGCCAGGCATGCAGAACCACCAAGTCGAACCGGCCGTCGAATGTATCCTGGACGCCGAGCCTTAAGAAAAATACAGGATCCCGGGCCCGCGCCACCAAGACCTGGTTAAGCCGCGCAGCCGCGAGCCGGCGGTCCTTGCCCCTGCGCAACGCGTTCAGCATGATCGGTGTCTCCAAGCGGGAATGTCTTGCAAGTGAAGCGTCCCAAGGCTAGCACATCCGGACGGGAGAAATCTGGTCATGGTCCACAGAGGCATGAAAAAGCTCGTACTTTCCGCACTCTGCCTGATGATGCTCACCGGCTGCACGCCGGTCATCAGCCAGCGTGGCTATCTGCCTGACCCAGATGCCGAAGCCGGCATCGATGTCGGCAAGGACAACAAGACGACGATCGAAGCGAAGCTCGGCGATCCGTCGCTGGAGGCCACCTTCGGCAAAGACGCTTGGTACTACGTTTCCAGCGTGGAGAAGCAAGTAGCTTTCTTCAATCCAACCGTCGAGTCCCGCCACATCCTTGCGATCTATTTCGACAAGGACGGCAAAGTCATTGGTATGAAGCATTACGGGCTGCAGGACGGCCATGTCGTCGCCTTCGAAACGCGCACGACGCCGGCCCGCGGACGCGAACTCACCTTCCTGCAACAACTGTTCAACGCAACGCCGGGCGTCGCAGGCTCCACCGACCAGCAGGAGCAGAATCCGGGCGGCGGCGGCGGGCCACCCGGCACGTGACGCGACGGGCGGTTCAGCCACGGATCGGACAAAAACAAAAAAAGAGCGCCGGGATTTCTCCCGGCGCTCTTTTCTCATGCAACGCCTCAGGACATGGAGGCCAGAGTCGCCAGAAGCAGCAAAGCCACGATGTTCGTGATCTTGATCATCGGGTTGACCGCCGGACCAGCCGTGTCCTTGTACGGATCGCCGACCGTGTCGCCGGTCACCGCCGCCTTGTGGGCGTCGGAGCCCTTGCCGCCGTAGTTGCCGTCTTCGATGAACTTCTTGGCGTTGTCCCAGGCGCCACCGCCCGAGGTCATCGAGATCGCGACGAACAGGCCGGTCACGATGACGCCTAGAAGCATCGCCCCCAAGGCGTTGAAGGCCTGCATCTTGCCCGCCAGAAAGTCGACGATGAAGAACAGCACGATCGGCGACAACACCGGCAACAGCGACGGGATCACCATCTCGCTGATGGCGGCCTTGGTGAGCATGTCCACGGCGCGGCCGTAATCCGGCTTCTGCGTGCCGGCCATGATGCCTGGCATTTCCCTGAACTGTCTGCGCACCTCTTCCACCACGGCGCTGGCCGCACGGCCAACCGCCGTCATGGTGATGCCACCGAACAGATAAGGCAGCAGACCGCCTAGGAAGAGGCCGACCACGACCCAGGGATCGGCCAGGCTGAAGGTCGGAACGTCCAGTCCCGAGAAGTAGGTGTAGGTGCTGGAATGCGCCACGAAGTATTTGAGGTCCTCCGTATAGGCCGCAAACAGGACCAGCGCGCCCAGGCCGGCGGAACCGATGGCATAGCCCTTGGTCACCGCCTTGGTGGTGTTGCCGACCGCGTCGAGCGCGTCCGTCGTCTTGCGGACGTCGCCCTCAAGTCCCGCCATTTCGGCAATGCCGCCGGCATTGTCGGTGACCGGACCGAAGGCGTCGAGCGCCACGATCATGCCTGCCAGCGACAGCATGGTCGACACCGCGATGGCGATGCCGAACAGGCCGGCCAGCGAATAGGCCAGGATGATACCGACGCAGATGACCAGCGCCGGCATGGCCGTCGACTCCATCGAGACGGCGAGCCCCTGGATGACGTTGGTGCCATGGCCGGTGACCGAAGCTTTGGCGATCGACTGCACCGGGCGAAAATGCGTGCCCGTGTAGTACTCGGTGATCCAGATCAACGCGCCGGTGACGGCAAGGCCCACCACGCCGCAGACGAACAGGTCGTTGCCGCTGAAGGAGACGCCGGTCGAGGTCGTGAGCACCGCATCCATGCCGCCGGGAAGCAGATAATTCATCAGCGGCCACAGCCCGATCAGCGACAGGACGCCGGTCGTGAGAACGCCTTTGTAAAGCGCGCCCATGATGTTCTTGCTCGGGCCCAGACGCACGGCAAACGTGCCGATGATCGAGGTCACGATGCAAAGCGCAGAAATGCCCAGTGGCAGCAGCATGAGGATCGATTTCGTGTCGCCGGTGAAATAGATCGACGCCAGCACCATGGTTGCCACCGTCGTCACCGCGTAGGTTTCGAACAGGTCGGCTGCCATACCGGCGCAGTCGCCGACATTGTCGCCCACGTTGTCGGCGATGGTGGCGGGGTTGCGCGGGTCGTCCTCGGGAATACCGGCTTCAACCTTGCCCACCATGTCGCCGCCGACGTCCGCACCCTTGGTGAAGATGCCGCCGCCAAGACGGGCGAAGATGGAGATCAGCGAAGCGCCGAAGCCCAGCGCCACCAGCGAATTCTCGATGATGCGGCCCTGAACTTCGTCGTTGATGTCGAGACCCAGGCCGTTGCGCAGGAATAGGTAGTAGCCTGCCACGCCGATCAGGCCGAGGCCGACGACAAGCAGGCCGGTCACCGCGCCGGAGCGGAAAGCGATCTGCAGTCCCGCGGCCAGACCCTGGCGCGAGGCTTCGGCTGTCCGCACATTGGCGCGCACCGAGACGTTCATGCCAATATAGCCGGCCAGACCGGACAGCGTCGCGCCGATCAGATAGCCGACGCCTTCCTGCCAGCCGAGGAACACCCATGCCAGCACGAAGATGATCACGCCGACGATGGCAATGGTCCGGTATTGGCGGTTGAGATAGGCCCGCGCGCCTTCCTGAATCGCGGCCGCGATCTCCTGCATACGGGCGTTGCCTGGGCTCTTCGCCAAAACCCAGCGAACCGTCCATCCGCCGTACAGCAGCGCTAAAACGCCGCAAGCCAATACAAGTTCAAGCTCCACGCTCATGGTGTCCCCTCGTCCCGATCCTTGGACCAAATTGAACGGCGTTCGGCGCCGAATCCCATCGCGGGCGGGAATCCCGCCGCTTCAAAGGCGGCGGAACATGCCAAATGAGACTGCAGGAAGCAACTTAGTGCTTTGTCCCGGCGGGGGGGTTAGATGTCGCGGGCGCAGACCCGGTGGCAGTCGTCTGTGCGGGTCCGTTTGTCGGCCCGGGAACCGTCGTGGCGGGCTTTTCCGGCAGATCGGGCGCCCTCTCGGACGGGGGCACCGTATCTAGGGTCGAGTCGCCCGGGTGAAGCGGCGCGAACTTGATGCTCGTGAAAACCATGCCCGCGACCTTGTCGCCGCCTACGATTCGCCGCGCGTCGGCGACGAGTCGGCTATTGAGCAGGGCACTGTCGACAACAGTCGGATTGCCGCTCTGACCGATCGGCTGCGCATTCACATCGCGCACAAAGGCATCCTGGATGAAGGCCAGCTTGTCGCGGATGGCGATCACCGCAGATTGTGACGAGGCCACCATCTTGCTTGAAATATACGAATAGCCGAGCAGCCTCCCGTCCTGGCTCATCGGGGCGATGAGGTACGGCATCTCGACATTGGTGCCCGGAGCGCCTTTGCCCGCGTCCGCCGCCAGGACCGGCTGCCTTGCGGCTGCGAAGGCAATGAGCAGAAGGGAAACGAAAGCTCGGCGCATGCCTGAGCCTCGCAAATCAGAGCTAAAAATGTGTAAATCCGGCGCGCGGCACGGTGATTTCCCGCCCGCCGGAATCGAGCAGCGCGACGCCGGAGCCCGCTTCCACCCGGCCGAGACGCGTCACCGGAACGCCGGCATGCCTTGCAGCCTCTAGAACGGCGTTGTCGGAACGGGCTGTAAAAGCGATCTCATAGTCGTCGCCGGAGGTCGCTGCACGGAGCCGCGCCTTCGGCGTATCGCCCCACAGCGCGCGCAAGGCAGCCGAGTAAGGCATGCGCTCCGCTTCGACGACGATCCGCACGCCCGACACCTCGGCGATATGCGCCAGATCGGCGATGAGGCCATCGGAAACATCGAGCGCTGCACTGGCGATGCCCCGCAGACCCTGCCCCAGCGCCAGCCGCGGCGTGGGCACGCGATAGCGCCCGGTCAACTGCGCCCGTTCGCTCGCCCCGAGAGCGGCGCCCTCCCCCTTGAGGATTGCCAGGCCGCCCCCGGCGTCGCCGACCGTGCCGCTGACGAACACGCCGTCGCCGGGCATCGCGCCCGCGCGACGGATCATCTTGCCGGCAGGCACATACCCCATCGCCGTGATGGCCAGCGTCAAGGGACCGGGGGTCGCCGTGGTGTCACCGCCGAGCAGCGGCAGGTCGAACGCCGTCTGGTCGTCGCCGAGCCCGCGCGCAAAATCTTCGATCCAATTCAGATCAATGCGCTCCGGCAGCGACAGCGCCAGCAGATAGCCAGCCGGCTCCGCGCCTTTCGCCGCAAGGTCCGACAGATTCACCCGCAGCGCCTTTTTCGCGATGCTGTCCGGCGGGTCGTCGGCTAGGAAATGGACACCTTCCACCAGCACGTCCGTGGTCACGACAAGGTCGCAACCCGCACGCGCCGGCAGCACGGCCGCATCGTCGGTCAGCCCGAAGGCGCCGGGCGCCGTCGCCAGCGGTGCGAAAACCTCGGCAATCAGGGCAAATTCGGACGGTCTGTCGGCCATAGGGCGTGAATTCTCCACTCCCGGCACCATAGCACACGAGATATTTACGCTCCTGAACCCAAGATGAACCGCGGCTTCAAGGCGGGTTCAAGGTCCGTCAGCCAAGTTAGCGCATCGCCGTTGAAATGCTCCAGTGCCTGAAATTGGAGGTTCGTATGACCAGTCAATTCCATGCTGCCGCCGAGACGCCCGCCTCGCGGAAAATCACGGTTGAAGAAATCGGCCTTTTCCTTGTCGTCGCCATTTTCGGACTGCTGCCGCTGGGGCTCGCATCCGGCCTGATGCTGATGCAGATTCTGGGCGTCTGGGCGTATTAGCTCAGAACTCGTCGGCCGGCGGCGCTTCGCCGAATTCGGCGGCGCGTTTGCGATGCGCCAGCTTGTCCAGCGCCGCGTTCACGAAGGCGGGTTCGTCGCCCGAAAAGAAGGCGTAGGACAGCTCCACATATTCGTCGATCACCACCTTTGCCGGAACGTCCGCCCTGCCGACCAGTTCGAACGCGCCGCAGCGCAGGATGGCGCGCAGGATCGAATCCACTCGCGACAGGCGCCAGTTGCTGGCCAGACATTTGGTGATGGTGGCATCGATCTCTTCCTGGCGGTGCGGCACGCCGCGGACAAGATCGCGGAAGAAGTCTTCATCGGGTTCGCCCAGCGCCAGCATCTCCGCTTCGCGGCCGAAACGAAACGCGGCGAATTCCTCCGACACCGTCTCGGCGTCCTCGCCGGTCAGTTCCATATGGTAGAGCGCCTGGATCGCGGCGAGCCGCGCCGCGCGCCGTGCCGCGGCGGTGGATGTCGGTGTGCTCACCGGTTGACGCCCAGGCGGTGTCGCAGCTCGATCAGCGACAGGCACGCCCGCGCGGCGTCGCCGCCCTTGTCGCGCTGTTCGCGATCGGCGCGAACGATTGCCTGCTGCTCGTTCTCGACGGTCAGGATGCCGTTGCCGATGCACAGCCCGTAATGGACGCCCAGGTCGGTCAGCGCCCGCGCCGACTCCCCGGCGACGATCTCGAAATGGTATGTCTCGCCGCGGATGACACACCCCAGCGCCACGAAGCCCTCATAGCTCTTGCCGCCGTGTTCGCCGCCCTTCACCGCGAACTGGATGGCCGGTGCGATTTCCAGCGCGCCGGTGATTGTAACGCGGTCGAAATGGGCTCCGCCTTTCTCCAGCGCCGCCGTCGCCCCGTCGAGCAGCATGCGCGAGATGTGCGGATAGAACGGCGCCTCGACGATGAGGATGTTGGGCGTCATAAGTCTGCGTCCTTTCCCTTGATGCCGTGCGTGCCGACGATGTTGAGCCCGTAGCCGTCCAGCGCCACGACCTTTTTCTCCGGCGTGTCGGTCAGCAGGATCATGTCCTTGATGCCGAGATCGAGAAGGATCTGGGCGCCGACGCCGTACTCCTTCACCCGTCGCCTGTCGATGTCGTCCTCCGCGTGCCGGAGCACCAGATCGGAGACGAAGGTTGGTCGGGCCTGTCGCAACGCGACCACCACGCCGCGCCCCGCCTTGGCGATGATGCGCATGGATTCGCCCAGCGTGTCGTGCGGGTAATGGACGCTGCCCAGCATGTCGTTGACGATGTTGATGGCATGCATGCGCACCAGGACCGGCTCCGGCGTCGTCACGTCGCCCTTCACCAGCGCGATGTGCTCCGCATATTCGACGGTGTTGATGTAAACCATCATTCGCCAGTCGCCGCCGTTGTGGCTCTGGAAGGTCGTGTCCACGGCGCGCTTGACGAAATGGTCGTAGCGGCGGCGATAGGCGATCAGATCGGAGATGGTGCCGACCTTCAGGCCGTGCAGCTGCGCGAACTGCACGAGATCCGGTAGCCGCGCCATCGTCCCGTCGTCGTTCATGACCTCGCAGATCACGCCGGACGGATTGAGCCCCGCCAGCCGGGCGATATCGACGGCCGCCTCGGTATGGCCCGCCCGCACCAATGCGCCGCCATGGCGGGCGACCAGCGGAAAGACATGGCCGGGCATCACGATGTCGGTCGGCCCCTTGGCCGGATCGATGGCGACGGCAACGGTGTGCGCGCGATCGGCCGCGGAAATGCCGGTGGTGATGCCTTCGCGCGACTCGATCGAAACCGTGAACGCCGTGCGGTTCGGCGTACCGTTGACCTGCGTCATCATTGGAATCTGCAGCTCGTTGGCACGCTCCTGCGTGAGCGCGAGGCAGATCAGCCCGCGGCCGTGCTTGGCCATGAAATTGATGGCCTGCGGCGTGCACATCTGCGCCGGGATCACGAGGTCGCCCTCGTTCTCGCGGTCCTCCGCGTCGACAAGGATGAACATCTTCCCCTTGCGCGCGTCTTCGATCAGTTCGTCGATCGAAGAAATATAATCGCGGAACATCGCTTACCCCTTCACCAGCCGGGCGACGTAGCGCGCCAGCAGGTCGATCTCCAGATTGACCTTGGCGCCGGGCTTCAGCCGGCCGAAGGTGGTCACGGCGGCGGTATGCGGGATAATGTTGACGCCGAAACGCGGGCCGTCCACGTCGTTCACCGTCAGCGATACGCCGTCCAGCGCCACCGACCCTTTTGCCGCGATGAAGCGCGCCACCGCCGCCGGCGCCTGGAACGTCATGCGGATGGATTCGCCGTCCGGCGCCACGCGAACGACCTCTGCCGTGCCGTCGACATGCCCGCTGACGATGTGGCCGCCGAATTCGTCGCCGACGCGCAGCGGCCGTTCGAGATTGACGGGTTCGCCGGCCTTCCAGCCGCCGATCGTTGTATTGGACAGGGTCTCGCCCGAAGC
The DNA here is from genome assembly GCA_027456965.1 of Alphaproteobacteria bacterium. GTDB lineage: Bacteria > Pseudomonadota > Alphaproteobacteria > Micropepsales > Micropepsaceae > Rhizomicrobium. The sequence goes on from DAIDUA010000133.1 coordinate 12,039, forward strand.
GGTCACGGCGAACCAGCGGTCTTTGTCGGTGCCCTTGCCGACGACGGTCAGGCAGACGCCGGAACAAGCGATCGAGGCGCCGATGTCGATGGCGCTCACATCGTAATGGGTCGCGATGACGAGATGGGTGTCGCCGCGCTTCTCCACATGGCGTACTTGGCCGACATCGCTGACGAGTCCGGTGAACATGGGTTCCTTCTAATCCTCGGTCACGAAGCTTTCCAGAAGGTCCGGGCCCAGAAGCCGTCTGCCGGCAGGTTTGAACCGCGGCGCTTCCCCCAGCGTCATCGTCGCAAGCGACTCGATCCCGCTCTGGCCGGCCGCCCCCAAAACCATGGGACTGCGGAAGATTTCCAGCCGGTCCGCCAGCCCACGATCCAGGAAACTCGCATGCACGCTGGCGCCGCCCTCCACCAGAAGCCGCGTTATGCCGCGCCTGCCAAGCTCCGCGAGCACGGCGGCGATGTCGGGCCGGCCGCGAAAGTCGCGTGCGACCTTCAAGACCTCGACACCGCACGACGTGATTGCGCCCCCGCCTTCAACCGTAGTGAACACCAGCGTCGGCGTTGTCCCGGCGCTCTGGGCCAGCTTCGACCACTCGTTCAGCCGCAATCGCGTATCCAGCACGACGCGCAGCGGTGAGCGGTCTTCCAGGCCCGGCAGACGGCAGGTGAGTTCCGGGTCGTCGGCCAGGGCGGTGCCGATGCCGATCAGGATCGCGTCGTTGCGGGCGCGCAGCAGATGGGCGTATGCCCGGGCCGCCTCACCCGTGATCCATCTGCTGTCGCCCGACGCCGTGGCCGTTTTCCCGTCCAGGCTTTGCGCGATCTTCAGCGTGACCAGCGGACGGCTTTCGCGGACGCGCTTGAAGAAGCCCGCGTTCAGTTCGCCCGCTTCCCTGGCGCAGATACCGGTAACAACCTCCACGCCCGCGTCGCGCAGCATCTCGAAGCCTTTGCCGCGAACGCGCGGATCGGGATCTGCCACCGCCGCCACCACGCGTGCGATGCGCGCCATGACAAGCGCGGTGGCGCAAGGCGGCGTCTCGCCATGGTGGGCGCAGGGCTCCAGCGTGACATAGGCCGTTCCCCCGCGCGCGGCCACACCCGCCTGTGCCAGGGCCACCGTCTCGGCGTGCGGCCGCCCGCCGCGAGC
>DAIDUA010000134.1 GCA_027456965.1 Alphaproteobacteria bacterium
ACACCGGCGGCGAAGGTTATTTCGGCGTGGCTGCGTTGCGTATGCTGATCACAGGCTTCACGGCAAACCAAATCACCAATCAGCCGTTCAGCTACTTGGCGGCTTGGGGCATCACATACAACACTCTTGCACCCGTTCAGCAGGGCAACCTCGGCGCGGTGGGCCGGAGCGGCACGCCGGGCGGCTGCAACTCGGACGCGACCTGCGCCAACACCGTCATCGCGGTCAATCAGCAAGTGAACGTTCCGGATATCCAGACGATCAACGGCATTGAGTTCAATTGGGTCCAGCCGCTTGATTACTGGCTGAAGGATGTGGGTCTGCCGGGCTTTGGTTTCACGGCGAACGCCACGTTCATCCGCATCAAGGCGCCGGCCGCCAATCCGAACGTCGTGTTGGGCGTGCCGAAGTTCACGTACAACGCTACCGGATATTATGAGAACAACGGTGCCAGCGTCCATCTGTCATGGTCGTGGGCGGAAGGTTCCGTCGCACAGCGCTCGCCGCAGAACAACTTGGATATGGTGCAGTATGGCGCGGCTCGTGGCCAAGCGGATTTGTCGGCCAGCTACAAGCTGAACGAGATATTCGACAATCTCCCGAGCGATCCGGAAGTCACGTTCGACGTGCAGAACCTGTTCCATGCAAAATTCCGCGGTTGGATGGGAAGCCAGGCCGGGACGTACAGCTACTACGATCCGGGTTCTGTGTTCCTGTTCGGCGTCCGTGGGACGTTCTAATCCGTGTAAATATCTTCCGTCGCCCCTCTCCGAGAATGGGAGGGGCGACGGGGGAAGCCCTAGTTCCTGTTCCCTCCCATGAGCGGTGCCCAGAAAATGGTACCGCTCCTTTTTTTTTGGGTTTTCACTCTGTAAGGTGCCCCATCGACTTATCAGATAGGACAAGAAATATGCCGTCGCCCAAGCAGGCCCGCCTTACCCAACAAAATCTCGGGGCTTTGCGTCCGGGCGTTTCCGTTCCGGCCTACGACCGCGGTGCCACGGAGGTGGGCGTCGTCCACTTCGGGCCGGGTGCGTTCCATCGCGGGCACCAAGCCTGGTACATCGATACGCTTTTGGCGCGCGATCCCCGCTGGGCGATTTGCGGCGCCGAGCTGCGGCCCCCAGGGCTTGCGGCGGCGCTTATACCGCAGGACCTGCTCTATATCGTCGCCGAATTGGATGCGCAGATCCGCTTCCGGGTCATCGGTTCGATGAAGGAATACCTGATGGCGTCGCAGGACGCCGACCGCATCTTCGCCCGTCTGACGCAGCCTCAGGTCAAACTGGTTACCCTGACCATCACCGAAAAAGGTTATTGCCTGGCCGGCAGCGGCGAACTGGATTTGCAGCATCCCGACATCGCCTATGATCTTGCGCATCCCGCAGAACCGAAAAGCGCCATCGGATGGGTGACGGAAGGCTTGGCGCGGCGCAGGGCCAAAGGGCTTGCGCCCTTCGTCGCCATCAGCTGCGACAATGTCGTCGGCAATGGTCACAAGTTCCGCAATGCGGTTCTGGGCATGGCAAAGGCCAGAGGCGACAAGGATTTGGCGGCCTGGATCGCCGGCGAAGTGCGCTTTCCCTGCACCATGGTCGACAGCATCACGCCGGCGACCGACGATGCGCTGAAGCAGAAAGTGGCGGATGCGGTCGGGCTCTATGACGACGGGCCGGTGCAGCGCGAAAGCTTCCTGCAATGGGTTATCGAGGACAACCTTGGCCCGGACGCGCCCGACCTGGGCAGCGTCGGCGCCAGCCTGACGAATGACGTCGAGGCCTATGAACAGGCCAAGATCCGCCTTCTGAACGGCGCACATTCGACGCTGGCCTATGCCGGCCTTCTGGCGGGCCACACCTCAGTAGGCGAGGCCATGGACGACGCGCGGCTGGCCGGTTTCGTGGCGCGGATGATGCGCGAGGACATCACGCCATCGCTGCGCGGAACGCGCGGTCTCGATTTCGAGGCCTATATCAACGCGATTCTTCGGCGCTTCCGGAATCCAGCGCTGACGCACCGCCTGTACCAGATCGCCTCGGACGGTTCCCAGAAACTGCCCTACCGCATCCTCGGAACCATCGCCGATGCACTGACAGCGGGCCGGCCGATCAGGCGTCTTGCGGTCCCGGTCGCGGCCTGGATGACCTTTGTGGTGCGCGAAGCGAAATCGGGCCGGGCGCTCAACGATCCGCTTGCCAAGGTCCTGGCGGATGTGGGCAGCGGCTGCGTCGGCAAAGCGAGCATAGATCTGCCGCGCTTCCTGGCGCTGACTGACGTGTTTCCAACGGATTTGGCGAAGGAGCCCAAATTCGTCTCGGCGGTGGGCGCCGCCTATGAGGGCCTGGATGCCTTTCTTGACTGAACAGCGTGGTTATCCGTACTTAAGCTGGTGCCCGAAGGTATTCGGGCAACTCGGGAGCGTTTTCTGTTTTGCCACGGGGATTGTGGACATTTGTGTATTTACGACTTCGTGCGGTTCTATATGATAGCGCTACCAATAACGCCGGAAAGTGCGCGACTCGTGGTTTTCAGAGGCCGATTTTGGGGATTCTGACAGGTACCACGAAGGGCAGGAAAAGATATGTATCTCGGCATTGATGTCGGCACATCGAGTGTGAAAGCGGTCCTGACGGACGATGACCGTCTGGTCGGACAGGGTTCTGCGCCGTTGAGCGTCGAGCGCCCGCTACCTCTGTGGTCCGAGCAGGATGCCGACAGCTGGTGGCGCGCGACTGTCGAGGCCGTGCGCGCGTTGTCGGAAAAAGACCGGCGATCAGTGAAGGGCATCGGTCTGAGCGGCCAGATGCACGGTGCGACGCTGCTGGACAGCGCCGACAAGCCGTTGCGGCCAGCGATCCTGTGGAACGACGGACGGTCGGAAGATGAATGCGCCGAACTGGAAAAGCTGGAGCCGCGCTCGCGCGAGATCACCGGCAATCTGGCGATGCCCGGCTTCACGGCGCCCAAGCTGCTGTGGGTCAAACATCACGAGCCGGATGTGTTCCAGCGCACAGAGACGGTTCTGCTTCCCAAGGACTATGTGCGGTTGAAGCTGACGGGCGAAAAGGCCTCCGACATGTCGGACGCGGCGGGGACGCTGTGGCTGGATGTCGGCAAGCGCGACTGGTCGGACGCGATGCTCAAGGCGACGGACCTTAAGCGGTCGAATATGCCGCGCCTGTTCGAAGGCAATGCGCCGACGGGCAAGCTACGCGCTGAAGCCGCGGACGAATTGGGCATTCCGCGCGTCGTCGTGGCGGGCGGCGGCGGCGACAATGCCGCCAGCGCCGCGGGACTTGGCGTGGTCGCGCCGGGACAGGCGTTCCTGTCGCTCGGCACGTCCGGCGTGCTGTTCGTGGTGACCGACAAATTCCGTCCTAATCCGGCGAAGGCGGCGCATGCGTTCTGCCACTGCCTGCCGCAGCGCTGGCACCAGATGTCGGTGATCCTGACGGCCGCCGCGGCGCTGGACTGGGTGACGCAGCTCACCGGCTCCAAGCATGTTGTCGATACTGTCGCGGCGGCGGAAGCACGCGGCCTGCGAGCGGATTCTCCGATCTATCTGCCTTATCTGTCGGGCGAGCGCACGCCGCACAACGATCCTTGCGCGCGTGGCGTGTTCTTCGGGCTGACGGCGGAAACGACAGGCGCCGACCTGGCGCATGCGGTGCTCGAAGGCGTGGCGCTGGCTTTTGCCGACGGTAAGGACGCTCTCATCGAGAGCGGCGGCACGATCGGCGACGTCAGTGTCACCGGCGGCGGTGCACGCCTGCCGTATTGGGGGCGCATCCTGGCGTCGGCGATCGACCATCCACTGACCTACCGCGAAGGCGGTGAGGTGGGCGCCGCCTTTGGCGCGGCGCGGCTGGGACGCTTGGCCGTGACCGGCGAGAACCCCGACAAGGTCTGCGTCGCCCCCAAAGTGACTCATGTCGTCCAGCCGGAGGCCGCACTGCGCGAACAGATGGCGCTGCGCCGGCCGCTGTTTGTCCGCCTCTATCAGAATCTCAAGGGATCTTTCAGGGAGTTTGCCAGATGAGCCTCTTTTCCGACGTTGCCCCGATCCGTTTTGAAGGCGCGGACAGCACGAATGACCTTGCCTTCAGGGTCTATGACAAGGACCGCATGGTGCTGGGCAAGCGCATGGCCGACTGGCTGCGTCTGACGGTGTGCTACTGGCACTCCTTCAACTGGCCGGGCAACGACATATTCGGTGCGGGCACACTGCCGCGGCCATGGCTGGGCGACAGGGTTACACAGGCGATGGCCGAGCAGAAGGCGGACGCGGCGTTTGATTTTCTCTCCCGGCTCGGCGTTCCCTATTTCGCCTTCCACGATGTTGATGCGATGGCGTCGGCCGATACGCTTGAGGAGCATGGTGCGAACCTGAAGCGCATCGAGGCGGTGATCGCCGAGAAGATGGCCAAGACCAAGCTGAAGCTGCTATGGGGCACCGCCAATCTGTTCAGCCACCCGCGTTACGCTGGGGGTGCGGCAACCAGCCCTGATCCGGATGTTTTCGCCTTCGCCGCGGCGCAGGTGCGCTATATTCTCGAAGTGACCAACCGTCTTGGCGGCGAGAACTATGTGCTGTGGGGCGGCCGCGAAGGCTACGATACGCTGCTCAATACGGACATCAAAGGCGAGCTCGACCGCTATGGCCGCTTCCTGTCCATGGTCGTGGAGCACAAGCACAAAATCGGCTTCAAGGGCACGATCCTGATCGAGCCCAAGCCGTTTGAGCCCACCAAGCACCAGTACGACCGCGACGTCGCGGTCGTTTACGCCTTCCTGCAGCGCTACGGGCTTGAGAAGGAAGTGCGGGTGAACATTGAGGTCAATCACGCCACGCTGGCTGGATTGGATTTCGAGCACGAGATCGCCGCCGCGTTGGCCTACGGGATATTCGGCTCGATCGACATGAATCGCGGCGACCCGCGCAACGGCTGGGACACCGACCAGTTCCCCAACAACGCCCAGGAAATGACGCCGGCGATGCTCCTGTTCTTGCAGTCCGGCGGTTTCACCACCGGCGGCTTCAACTTCGACGCCAAGCTGCGCCGTCAATCGGTCGATCCCAACGACCTTTACATCGCCCATATCGCGGGAATCGACACGTTGGCGCGTGCGCTGCTTGCGGCGGAAACCATCGTCAACGAGAAGCGTCTCGCCAAGGTGCAGCAGGACCGCTATGCGGGTTGGAGCGGCGCCTTCGGCAAGAAAATCCTGTCGGGCGAATACAATCTGTCGTCGCTGGCGGATCACGCCGTCAAGACGAACCTCGATCCCAAGCCAAAATCTGGCAAGCAAGAGCTCTGCGAAAGCATCATCGCTTCCAGCTGTAAATTCTGAACGAGTCCGGCCTAACAACGCCCCTCATGCTCACCCATGGGGGGCTTTTTTTGACGAATATATGTCTGAGCCGCTGGCCGCCGACGAAGTTGATTTTTCACATTCGAGGCGGAAGACGTCGTGGAGCGACGCTCAGCGTGTGGTTGTGCCCGTCGCGGCTGCGCCTTGGTCCGGTTCGGCTCTTTTTTCCAGCCAGTCGGTAAGCGCGGCGGCCGCCTTGGCGCAAGATGTATTCAATTCGTGTGCAAGGCGTCCCATGACATGCGCCTCGCCCTCTTTGCAGGCCATCTCGAATTCCCTTGCAAGCGCACTCATTTGCATCGCGCCGATATTGCCGGCCATCCCAACAAGCGCATGCGCCGTGCGCGCGGCGGTGACGAAATCGCCGTTGACACGGTGTTCCTCGAGCTGCGTGAGATGGCTGGCGGCTTCCGCCAGAAACAGCCTCACGAGTTCTGTGACCTTCACAGGGGGGAGCATGCTGTCCAGCTCAGCGAGCTTGGTGGCGTCGAGGACGGGCTGGGCGGTTGCCTTGTCCTCTGTCTCTGGGATGCCGGCACTCGGCGGCGGGCGACGAGCACGCAGCACTCTCGACGGCAATGCTGCAAGCTTCGCAAGCAGCGATTTTCCATCGACCGGTTTGGAAATGTAATCGTCCATGCCTGCCGCGAGATATTCGGCGCGCGCGCCGGTCATTGCGTTGGCGGTCATCGCAATGATGTACACCTTACTCGCCGGCGGCGGCAAAGCGCGAATCTGCCTGGTGGCCTCTATGCCATCCAGCTCGGGCATCTGGACGTCCATCAACACCGCGTCGTAGTCCTTGCGCCGCACGGCATCGACGGCTTGATGACCGTTCTCGGCGATATCCGTCTGATGACCCGCTTTGGTGAGCAACGCGGTGGCGAACACCTGATTGATCTTGTTGTCTTCGGCGAGAAGAAGCTGCAGCGGTGCCGCTGCCCTCGCCGCGGGTTCCTTACTTTCGGCGGTGGCCGACAGGTCTTGTATCCGACCGGCCTGCTTCTCATGCATGCGCGGGGAGAACAGCCTCGTCAGGCAATCTGCAAGGTCCTGTTGCCGGATCGGTTTCTCCAGAAAGGCGTCGATCAACCGCAAAGCGCTCTTGTTGATGCCGTGCGGTCCCGCCGACGACACCAGCACGAGTTTTGTCTCCCTTAACTCCTCGTTTGCGCGTATGCGTGCTGCCAGCTTGTCGCCCGATAGACCGGGCATCATCTGGTCGATGAAGGCAAGGTCGTAAGGGCGACCCTTGTGCCACGCACGCTCCAATTCCGCGACCGCCGCAAAGCCGTCCGAAGTCTCGCAGATCTGCATCCCGTATCCGCTGAGCTGGCGTCTCAGGATTTCGAGATTCATCGGTACGTCGTCGACGATGAGGACGTTCAGGTTCTCCAGTTGAGAAGATGTTGCGGGGTTTTCGGAAAGCGTACTGCCTGAGCGCGTAAGATGTAATTCGACCCAGAACGTGGACCCTGCTCCGATGCGGCTGGTGACGCCGATCTCTCCCCCCATGAGCTCCACGAGTTGCTTGCAGATTGCCAGGCCCAGGCCTGTGCCGCCGTAGCGGCGCGTGACAGAACTGTCGACTTGGCTGAATTTCTTGAACAGGCGTTCGCGGAGGTTCTCGGGGATGCCCGCACCCGTGTCGGTAATCTCGAAGCGCAGCACGTGGCGGCCATGCGGTCCGGCCGTCTCATCGGTTCGCGCAAAAACCTGCAGCGAAACGCCGCCCTTCTCGGTGAATTTAACGGCCTTGCCCAGGAGGTTGAGAAGCCCCTGGCGAATACGCGTGGGATCTCCGTGATAGGTGCCG